>NZ_CP007034.1:2730000-3076856 GCF_000512915.1 Barnesiella viscericola DSM 18177 | reverse complement strand
TACCTTATTTATAATAATTCTAAATAAGGAAAATTCATTACCTTTATCAGAATAACGAGAAGTGAACATACCGCTTGGGATTGAGCCGCAAATCGATCATAAGCGAATCGACACTGCCCAACACCCCGTTGGCCCGGTCGTAGAGCCCACGGTCGTTCAACAGCAGCCCCAGGCTGTTATCGGGCGAGGTAAGCCGTGAGGTAATCTGCTGCAAATTGGCCGAGGTGGCTTGCACCGACGCCATGGTCGATTGCAAGGGCAAGGCATTGAGCGAGTCGGAGAACTGGTTGATTTGAGCCGTAATGCCCTGCACATTGTCGAGAATCACCGGCACATCATTCTGCATCAGTCCCGAGAGTTGTACCGAGGTATGTTCCAAATTGGCCGTGATGCGGTCAATGCGTTTTACCGACGAAGCCAGAGCCGGGTCGTTGACCAGCGTTTGCAGCCCCGTGAGAATGCTGTCGAGTTTGGGCAACAGGTCTACCACCTCGGGGAGCAATTCGGTTTGCAGGCTCTGCATCAAACCCGATTTCACTTCGCCCTGCAACAAGGCTCCATGTTCGTAATACTCGCTCACGTGAGGATTCAGGTCGATGACTACCGACGAGGTTCCCAGCATGTCGGTTTCGAGATAGACGCGGCTGTCGACGGGTATTTTCAATTTCTTATCGAGATTCAACAGCACCGTTATTGTCCGATTCGTATCGTAGTCATACTGGATTTCCTGCACAAGCCCCACCTTATAACCGTCGATTGTCACCGGTGCCGACTGGGCCAACCCACCTACACTGGGAAACTGCACATAATAGTAATTGGAGGGCTTCATCACGTTGATACCTTTCAAATAGTTGATGCCGATATAGAGAATCAGGATACTGACAAGAACCGACAAGGCTATCTTAACTTCTTTTCCAAACCACTTTTTCATATTCTTCTTTTTAATTGGGAGACTATCGGGTTTCTCACTTTACCCGTTTTCCGTCGCGGAATTGTATGATAAAGGCATCGCGAAACAACGCTTTCACCTTTTTATATTGTTTTTGTATCTCATTTCGGTCGGTCGACTTTCCGTAGGTGTACTTGTACATGCCGCCGTCCTTGTAACACTCGACGGGCGAAAGCCCTTTGAACTCCTTGGAGTTGGCCGACAATTTACGGGGCAACGCCATGAACTGCACCTTGTAATAGGTAACACCCGACTCGTCGTCTTGTTCAGCCACCGGGGCCGATGTGGTGCGGGGAACCGGCTTGCTATCGGCTTTTGCTGTCGAAGTCGGAGCCGGCACTGAGGCTGCGGCCGGGGCCGATGTGGCCGGAGCCACACTCTTCCCGGCATTCTGCTTGCGGTCATAGTCCGACTTGTATTTGACGAAGGCGTTGTAGATGGCCTGGGCCATCTTGGTCTGCCCGCTCTCCGAGGTGAGAAATCGTTCTTGCGTGGGGTTGCAGATGAAATCGAGTTCGACCAATACGGCGGGCATGCTGGTCTTGGCCAGCACCCAGAATCCGGCCTGACGCACCCCCCGGTCTACCCGATTGGCCACCGATACAAACTCGTGCTGTATGTCCGAAGCGAAGTTGATACTCTGCTCCATGTGCTTGTACTGCATGAACTCGAAGATGATGTACGATTCGGTCGAGTTGGGGTCGAATCCCTCGTACCGGGTCGAGAAATCGCTTTCGAGATAGATTACCGAGTTCTCGCGCTTGGCCACTTCGAGGTTCTCCTTGCTACGGTGCAATCCCAGCGTCCAGGTAGAGGCACCGGCTACGGTCTTGCGGTTGGGCGACTTCTTGTCGATCGAGTTGGTATGAATCGAGATAAACAGGTCGCCCTCTACCCGATTGGCCTTGTTGGCCCGCTCCTGCAACGTCAGATAGACATCTTTGTCGCGGGTGTAGACCACCTTCACCCCCGGCACGTTGTTGGCCACCATGCGCCCCAGTTTCAAGGCCACCCCCAGGTTAATATCCTTCTCCTTGGCCCGATTGCCGAGAGCTCCGGCGTCGCGACCGCCGTGACCGGCATCGATTACCAGCACAAAATCCTTGGCCGAGGCAACCGACAGTCCGAGGAAGAGCGCGAAAACGAGCGATAGCAGCCGCGTAAAGCGATAGGTATGTTTCATAAATTTATCATCAGTCATTAAAAAAATTTCGAGAAACTCGAAATTCCATTTATCATTTCCAGAGTGTAACCGGGAGACTCGCATACGGTTCGGGAGACTCTGCCAAGTCGACACCTGTTTTTCACATTTATCCATGCAAAGGTATAAATAAAGCGTGAAAAAACATTCAATTTCCCTCAGATTTATTACCTTACATACCCCTTACAAAACAGGATTCTTCCTGATGGGTTTCTCGAAAGAAAAAAGTATTTTTGCAGAAACGAGCTAAACGAACCTATATATGATACCCTCCAAAAAATTCAGCGGCTATGCCGGAGCCATCTGCCTGCTGGTTGCCGCATTCATTGCCTGCAACGGCAAGGCGTCGGAGAAAGAGAGTCTTCCCCTTGACACACCTGTGACTATCGAGCGATTCGACCGGGAACTCCCGACTTATGTGCAAGAGGGCGATACCGCAGCGTCCGCCCGATTCAGAGAACGATACGCTCCTTTCTTCCCCATCTACTGCCGGCAGATTCTGGGGTTGGGCGATGCCCCGGATTTCCGGGAGGGATTGAATCTGTTTCTCACCCACGAAGCTATCGCACAGCTCTATACCGACACCGAGAGCCGTTTTGCCGGCGACTCGGTCTGGACGACCGACTTGCAACAGGCCTTTGCCCGATACCACGAACAATTTCCGCAGAGCACCCTGCCCCGCATCCTCACCCACGTATCGGGGTTGAACCAGTCGATTGTCACCATCGACTCGCTGCTCTCCATCTCGCTCGACTGTTATCTGGGGGCCGATTACCCGCTGTATGCCCAGCGTTATTACGATTATGAACGAGGGCTGCACGAGAGCAACCGCATCGCCTTCGACGCCGTCGAGGTGTGGCTGCGCACCGCCTACCCCTACCAGTCGAAACGGAATGCCCTGCTCGACCGCATGGTGTACGAGGGGAAAATCCTGTATGCCCTCACCTCGCTCTTCCCCGACGTTGATATCTACCGACTGTTGGGCTACACAGACAGCCAGGCGCAATGGTGCCGCGACAACGAGGCCGAGATATGGCATCAGGTGGTTGCACGCAAGCACCTCTTCAACACCGAGTCGATGCTCATCAACAAATATGTGGAACCGGCCACCTTCGTCGCCGTACTGCATGCCGAATCACCGGGACGGCTGGGCCGATGGATTGGCTATCAGATTGTCTCGCGATATGCCCGGGACAAGAAGAAGAGTGCCGCCGAGATGCTGGGCACGACCGACGATGCCGGCGAAATACTGGCCGAGTCGAAATACAACGGATAACCTTTTTTTCGAAAACAAAATGAAAAGAATATACGGACTGGTGGGCTACCCTTTGGGACACTCCTTTTCCCGCTCGTTTTTCCAGGAGAAATTCGCCCGCGAGGGGATAGACGCCGACTATGAAAATTTTGAAATGGCCGACCTTCGAGGGTTGCGCCAACTTATTGCCGACCGCCCGGAGCTGTGCGGACTGAACGTGACGATTCCCTACAAGACCGAGGTGATGGCCCTGCTCGACGACCTCGACCCGCAGGCCCGCGAAATCGGGGCGGTCAACGTCATCAAGATCGAGCGACGTCCACAAGGCGGCATCTGGCTCACCGGGTACAACAGCGACATCATCGGCTTTACCCAATCGATAGCCCCGCTGCTTGACAGCCGCATGCAACGGGCCCTAATTCTGGGAACGGGAGGGGCCTCGAAGGCGGTCTACGCCGGGTTGAAGACGCTGCACATCGAGCCGACATTCGTCTCACGGCAACGTCGCGACGGCATCATCACCTACGACGACCTCTCGCCCGAGGTGATGGCCAGCCACCGCGTCATTGTCAACGCCACGCCGCTGGGCATGTACCCGCACACCGACCAGTGCCCCCACATTCCCTATACAGATTTAACCCCCGGCCATCTCTGCTACGACCTCATCTACAACCCCGAGGTGACCCGCTTTCTCGCCCAGGCGGCCCAACAGGGCAGCCTCACCAAAAACGGCACCGAGATGCTGCACCGGCAAGCCTTGGCGGCCTGGGACATCTGGAACCGATAAGACAAGTACCACACCACAAGCACCACGCGACAGTATGATAGATTTCCGACTCAAAGTTTTTTGCAGCGTAGCCCGCAACCTCAGTTTCACCAAAGCCTCGAAAGAGCTGTATGTGAGCCAGCCGGCCATCAGTAAACACATACAGGAGCTCGAAGCCGAATACAGTACCCGTCTGTTTGAGCGCATGGGTACCCACATTGCCCTCACCCCCGAGGGGGAGCTGCTGCTGAGCCATGCCGAAAAGATTCTGGCTCACTACAAGCAACTCGATTTCGAAATGAACCTGCTCACCCAACGTCACGTGGGCGAGTTGCGCCTGGGCGCCAGCACCACCATTGCCCAGTATGTGCTGCCCACCTACCTGGCCACATTCAGCCAGAAGTTCAAGCAGATAAAACTGTCGCTCATCAACGGGAACACCCGCGACATCGAACGGGCCATCGAGGAGCACCGTATCGATCTGGGGCTCATCGAGGGGGTGAGCCGGCAACCGCATCTGCACTACACCCCCTTCATGCGCGACGAACTGGTGTGCATCGCCAGCACCCGCAGCCGGTTGGCCCGACGCGACGAAATCTCACTCGACGAATTGCGGCAACTGCCGCTGGTTATCCGGGAGAGCGGTTCGGGCAGCCTCGAAGTCTTTGAAAAGACGTTGGCCCAGCACCAATTGAAGCTGTCGCAGTTCAACATCGCCATGCAAATGGGTACGACCGAAGGCATCAAACGTTTCCTCTACCACACCGACAGCGTGGGGGTGGTCTCGATTCAGGCCGTCACCACCGACCTGGCCGAGGGGCGGTTGAAGGTAATCGACATAGCCGACTTTTCCTGCGAACGGGAATTCTGCTTCGTACAGAATGCCGGCCAGACGGGCGGAATCGAATCGGATTTCATGCGCTACATGACCCGTAAATTCTGACCGCCAGCTCCCCTCCCCGTTTTTTTATCTAATACCTCGAAACACACGACCTCATGACCCATAGCTCCCTGTCGGCCGCCCGCACTCCCTTCATACGCCTGCTCGTCCCGCTGCTGGCGGGCATCGTCGGGCAAGAGGCGCTGCATCTGCCAACAGGGTTGTACCTGTTACCCACCCTGGGCGGAGTGGTCTTGTGGGTACTCTTTGCCCAACGCGGCAATATCGAAACGCAATACCGCAAGCGTCCCCTCTTCGGGTGGGGGCTCTTCCTCCTTGTCCTTTCGCTGGGGGCTTTCCTGCACACTCTGGGCCATCGACCCCAGCCGCTTCCCCAGAGATTCTATCCCGTGGCCATCGCCCACATTGACCAAAAGGCCACCGAGAAACCGAATGCCTACTATTGCCCGGCCACCCTCACGGCTCTGGCCGATACCAGCGGTCGCACCGTGGCATATCGCAAGCGAGTGGCTCTCTATTTCGAGAAAAGCCTGTATGCCCGGCGACTCACCTACGGCGACCGGGTGGCCTTTGCATTTCAACCACGGGCCATCGAGGCGAGCAGCAACCCGGGCGATTTCGATTTCGCCGCCTACATGCGTCACCAGGGAATCGCCCGCAGCCAATACCTCACCGACTCGCAATGGCGACGACTCGACCACACTCCCCGGTCGGTATTTTGGGAGTGGGCCACCTCCCGGCAAAGCCAGTTGGCCTACACCATCGACACCTGCCGCCTGTCACCTACCAGTGCCGCACTCTTGAAGGCCCTTCTGCTGGGCGACCGGCAAGACGTCCCTTCCGAGCTGCAACAGAGCTTCTCGGCAGCCGGACTCTCGCATATCCTTGCCGTGAGCGGTCTCCACATGGGAGTAATGGCCTCGCTGGTCTACCTGCTGCTCTACCCTCTGGCCTGGTCCGAGGCGGGGCGCAAGTTGCGACCGCTGCTCACCCTCTTCGTGCTGTGGGGCTACGGCTGTCTCACCGGGCTATCCCCCTCGACAGCCCGAGCCTGCATCATGGCTTCGTTTCTGCTCACGGCCGACTTCCTGGGACGGCGCAACAGTTCGCTCAACGCCCTGTTTGCCGCGGCCTTCTTCCTGTTGCTCTACGATACCGATCTCCTTTTCGACGTGGGATTTCAGATGAGCTTCTCAGCCGTCGCCGCCATTCTGCTCTTCTATCGGCGGCTCCATTTCGGGCAGAACTCCCCCTACCGAATCATTCGCTGGGTCAGCTCCTGTGTGGCCGTGTCGATAGCCGCCCAGATAGGGGCCCTGCCCATCGCCGTCTATTACTTTCACACTCTTCCCCTGCTCTTTCTGGTCGGCAACCTCGTGGTACTGCCCCTCCTGCCTGTCATCTTCGGATCGGGTCTGCTCCTGCTACTACTCGCCACGCTGCACCTGCCCTATGGGTGGATAGCGGCCTCGACCGACCTGATGTTGCGCTTTGTCGAGTGGCTGAGCCTCGGCATAGCCCGACTGCCGGGGAGCCACATCGAGGGGATATGGCTTGCCCCACGCTACCTGTTCCTCTACTTCGGTACGGCCATTCTTGGCTACATCGCCATCAAGAACCGCTCCAAAAAGGTGTTGTGGCTTACCCTGACTTTCGGCATCGTCTTTCTGGCGACCGACCTGTCGACCTATCGTCCCCCTCGCCCCGAAGCGGTGGTGTATGACGACCGGCAGACTACCGTCGTCGAACTGAGCGACCGCGAGGGGTGCTACCTGCTCCTGCCCGACACACTACCGCCGCAACAACCGCCGGTGGGCGAAGCACACCGCCAACAGGCGGGACACCGGGACTACGCCCTGCTCCAACCGGGCTCGACACCGGTCGAGAAGGAGTCGCTCTTCATCGCCTACCCGTTCGCCCGGTTCTACGCCACACGGTTGCTCCTGCTCGACGGGCAGGAGTGGCAGAGGGTATCGACCGACAGGCGGCTGGCAATAGACCATGCTGTTGTCGACCGTCGATTCACGGGACGTATCGCCGACGTGATGCGACTCTTCGATGTGCGCCACTTTATCATCGGGGCCAACGTTCACCCGAGCCGGGCCCGACGACTGATAAAGGAGTGTTTCGAGCAGGGCATTCCCTGCCACGACGTGCGCTCGCAAGGAGCCTGGATATACTCGCCGGCCCCCTGAACCGGTCCTCGGAGCAATAGTCCTTTCCCTCCCTTTAACCGGGAAACGCCATAAACCGAAAGAGGGCCGCAACCGTGTGGTCACAGCCCTCTCGTACAGGGTATTGCATTGTGCCGCGATGATTCGACCCGCAGCACGTCGTTAACTTATTATTTGGTTTCGGCACCTTCGGCAGCCTCTTTTTCAGGTTCTGCCTCGGCCTTCTTCTCTTCCACGAAATCGGTATTGCCGGTCTCGACCAACAGGTTGTACCAGCTGATGAGTTTTTTGATGTCGGTCACATACACCCGCTCGCGATCGAAATTGGGAAGCACGTCGGCCAGATAGGCACGCAGGGCCTCCGAGTCGGCCTTCTTGATGTCGAGCGAAACCTTGCCGCCATTCTCTTTCTTCTTGATCGACTCCAACACCTCGCCCAGAGGCACATCGTCCTCATCGGTAAAGATGGCAATATCGCCCAGCGAAATAATCTTTTCATGCGCATAGGCAGGCTGACGTTTGCCGGTTTGCAGCGACTCGACAATCAACATATTCTTAGCTTGGGATACCAACTTGTACAAACCCGGTTTCCCAGAGATAGATAAAATCGTTTTCAACATAAAATTGAGGTTTTATATTTAATAACTTGTTTCGTTTTGCATTGCAAAAATAATATACTTGTCGGGTTTAACCCCTCTTCCCGGACAAAAATTTCTTACCGGGAACGGTTCAACAGCGAAAGTACAGTGGCAATGAGCGACTCCCGACCGTCGTTGCAAATGACATGGGTGGCCTGCCTGCACCTCTCCTCCTCACCCTGCTGGGCGGCGATACGACGCTTCACCTCGTCGGCCGAGAGGCCGCTGCGCTGCTGCACCCGCTCGATACGCAGCGACTCGGGGGCGGTAACCAGCCACACCTCGTCGACCTGCCGGTCGAGATGCGACTCGTACAAGATGGCCGACTCGACAAAACAGAACTCTCCCCGAACGCCCTGCGACCAACGGTCGAAATCTTCGCGTACGGCGGGGTGCACAAGGGCATTGAGCCGGGCTATCTGCTCGGGGTGACCAAAGACCCGCGAGGCCAACAACGGACGGTCAAGTGTGCCGCCCGCATAGATATCGTCACCAAAGGTCTGGCACAACTTTGCTTTCAGTTGCGGCAGGGTGTTCATGAGCCGCCGGGCCTCGGAGTCGGTATCGTAGACCCGATAGCCCATCACGCGCAGCAGATTCGACACCACCGACTTGCCACTGCCTATGCCACCTGTAATTCCTATCCGTTTCATATCGTATCGGGGCGTGAGACGATTGCCGTATCGGCCTGTAAGTCGAATGCAGACCGCTTGTGTTCCACAATATAGTCAACACTGTCTTGCGACAGCACGATGTTGCGCACGAAATCGGGAGCTTTCAGCACCTTGATTCCCAGTTTGGCGGGAGGTGTACGTCCCGACAGGTCGGTAAAGTCGACGCCCAGCAGGAAACTCTCCTCATTGACCGAGGCGAATTTGCTGAACGGCATCATGCACGAGAGTTGTACCGACGAGGGGAAGGTGATGAGTGACCAACCTGCGGGTACGCTCTGGGTCACGATGGGTATGTCGAGCAGTTTGGAGGTTATCTCCTCGACCGGTATCGTCACCATCACCTGGTCGGGGACAATGCGCAGATTGGGTATGCGGGCTATCCGCACCGTCGTGCGCAGGGTGTCGCTCAACCGCTTGGCTTCGAACTCGGTCGTGTAGACCTCTTTGAGGTGTTTCAACAAAGCATGATCGCCATAGACCATCACCGAGTCGATCTCGGCCGTCATGGGGCCGCTCAACACGCATTGCGGCGTAGTCGAGGCTTTGCCCCGCACCACCAGTTTCACCCGTTTGCCGGCATTGTGGGTATATTGTACTTTCAGAGTGTCGGGGATAACCGACAAGATGGTTGTCGTGGGGCGCAGCGATTTGCGCAAAATGGTTTCGAGCTGCGGCAGAGCCAGAAAGAACGAACTGCCTCCCTTGTCATACTCCTGGAAATTGATGCGCAGCGGATTCAACCCCTCGATGGCATAACCCAGCATCACGGGACCTTTGTCGCGAATGCGCACTTCGACGTGTGTAGGCAGGTCGTTGATGAGGGTCGTCTTCTCGGGCAGATTTTGAAGTTCTACCGGAATCTTGAACGAACTCTCGACCTCCTCGTTCAAGCCTTGCATGAACCAGAATACCAACGACAGCAACACAAACCCCAGGAAGGTAAACAACTCCCGGGTGCGCTCCTGCCGGAATGTATCGGCTATCTTTCGGGCAATTACTCTGAATCGCGTGGCTATGCGGGCCGAAATGTTCTTCTTCATATAATCACACCATGGCTATATAGAAACAAAGATAAAGTTTTTTATCGGTAGAAACCCTCTGCCCGATAAAAAACTTTATCTTTTATTTTCTCTACCCAGTAGAGCCTCGGTCAAAAAAGACCGGCTTATTTAGCCTGCTGAGCGTTGTTGTCCTTGGCATCGGCTGCCGACGGATATACGGAATCCTTGGCGATGCGCACGCGGGTATTCTCGGCTATCTCGATAATAAAGGAGTCGCTTTTAACCTCTTTTATTTTCCCGAACAGACCACCGGCGGTAACGACTTTGTCGCCTGCGGTGAGCGATTCACGGAATTTGCGAATCTCTTTCTGACGTTTCGTCTGCGGACGAATCATGAAAAAATAGAAGATTGCAATCAAGGCAACCATCATCAGAATGCTCGACATTCCGCTGCCGGCTGCACTTTGTAAAAGAATGGATAGTGTTGTCATAATTTAGCTTTTAATAGTTTTTACGTGTCGTCCCCGAAAAAATGAGACTCCACAAATATATAACAATTTTTTTACTCTTTTGTCAGAACGCCCTCTTTTTTCAGATTGTCGGCAATGGCATTCAACACACCGTTGACAAACTGCCCGCTCTTGGAGGTGCTGTACGACTTGGCCAGCTCGATATACTCGTTCAAGGTAACCCGGGTGGGAATCGACGGGAATTTGTAGAACTCGCTCATGGCCACCATCATGATGACAATATCCATGAAAGCGACCCGCTCGATCTCCCAGTTGCGGATAAAGTTCTCGATATAGCTGCGATACTCCTCGCCGTGAACCAGCGTGTTGCGGAAGAGCTCCTTGGCAAATTCGGCATCGTCGTCGTCCTTGAACATGGGCAACAGGGCTTGCGATTCGCCCTTCTCCTCGCTAAACTGCTTGATGGTTTTGAGTACGAAGGTGGTAATGATTTCGAGGTCGTCGTTCCAGTAGAGCGATTTCTGTTCCAGCAGGTCGAGCAACTCCTCGTCGGTGCAAAACATGTTCTTCACCACCTTTTTCCAGAATTCGCAATCGTTTTCATACGAATCCTCGGGAGCCTCCATGTACTCTTTGTACAAATCGCTCTTGACAATCCGTTCCGAGAAGTCTCTCAAAAATTCGGGGTCGTTGGTCCAGGTAATCGGTTTTTTCTCGTGATAGTCCTTATAATCCTTGCAATTTCTCAACTGCTCGATGAAACGATTGTTGACAAAACGCATGTTGGGATTCTTCTCCTCGGGGGTGGCCAGGAATTTCATGCGGGCAGCCTCTACCCGGGCAGCCTGCGTATCGGTCAACTCCACCATCAAAGTCAGCAACAGATGATACAACTCGTAGGATTTCTCAAAGCTGAAAAAGAGCTCTTTCTCGGCATCCATCACCGTCTTGTCTTTTGTGAGGAAATAAGAGTAGGCAATCTGTACGACTTTGGAACGGATCAGTATTCTGTTAATCATATTTTAATGAACTAATTGTGCGGTTTACTTTTTTCGGTCACTTTCTGCCCCCTCAGCCTTGACCGGCCGAGCAAGAAAAATCTGCAAGCCGCACTATCGAAAAGGAATAGTGCGGCTTGCAGGGATAGCTGTCAGGCTATTATTCGATAGCCGATTTTTCCTTTTCGGGATTTTTGTAATAGATTTTACCTTCTATATATTCTTGCGTGGCGATGAGAACGGGCTTGGGCAATTTCTCGTAGTAGCGCGAGATTTCGATTTGCTCACGGTTCTCAAACACCTCTTCGAGGTTGTCGTTGCACGAGGCGAACTCTTGGAGTTTCTTTTCCAGGTCGGCTTTCATTTCAACGGCAATCTGATTGGCTCTCTTGGCAATGATACAAACTGTTTCGTAAATGTTTCCCGTGTCGGAAGACAAAGCCACCATATCGCGTGTTACGGTGTTTGTCGGTGCATTTGTTTTCTTGTAATCCATTTTTATTTCAAAGATTAATCTTTTACATATTTGTTGGCCACCTTGAATATGTTCTCGGCCTCTTTGGTATATTCGCCCGAAGGATATTCGTTGATAAACGAGTAGTACTCGTCGATGACGTCGCGGAACCGCTCGGGTTTCTTCTCCTCGATACTCTGCACGGCCTCCTGATATTTCGATTTCAAGATGAGCATCGAGAGGGTCTCCTTATAACGGGTATAGGGATACTCTTTCAACGCATTCTGCGCGGTGATGATGGCCGACTGGTAGTTGTTGCCCATGTAGTTACCCAGGTTGTAGTAGAGCTGGGCATTGAGCAGCTCCTTGTATACCAGCTTGTCTTGCAGTTCAAAGATAATATCCTGTGCCTCCTTGGCCCGCTCGCTGTTGGGAAAGTAGTCGAGGAAACGTTGCATCTCGTCGATAGCCTTGTAGGTACCGCTCTGGTCGAGCTTGGCCTCGGGCGAATCGAGGTAGTAGCCATAGCCGCAATAGAAACGGGCCAACTCGGTATACTGTCCTTTGGGGTAGTTCTTGTAGTAGGCCTGAAAATATTCACCCGAAGTGACATAGTCCTTATTCAGATAGTAGCTGCGGGCCAAGAGGTAGAGCGACTCTTCTGCTCGGTCGGTACCCTTGAATATGGCGACCAGCTCTTCGAGCAACGTAGCGGCTTGCATATACTTCTTCCGCTCGAAGGCCTTCTTGGCGTAGTCATATTTCAGCTCATAATCAGTGCTTTTGAGTATTTTGTTATACTCGCTGCACGACGCCAGGAGCAGGGCACAAACGATAAAACAGATTATCTTTCGCATTATTCGTTTCTTTATCAGTTTGCAAAGTTAGGGTTTTCGGCCGAATTTGGAAAAGAAATAATAGAATTTTAACGATGACCGGGACAAATAAGTTTCATTTGTCGGCCATACCCCCATTTGTGTCGACCAACACGCTCCTTCCCGGCCAGTTTACCCGGCCGATGCCGAATCGTCCCCACAACACTTCCGCCGGATAATGCACCCATATTCTTCACTCGTTTCGGCAAAACGGCAAGGCTACAATCTTGTTTTTACCCCTGCTTTATTCTATCTTTGCATTAGATTTGTCAAACAGGCTGCACACGCAACAGGCACCGAAAGCAGTTGGGCCTAGTGGGGACAACCGGTTTGACAAACGGATAAACAAACTGGATATGATCAAACGACTCACCCGCCCCCACGACGGCCGCATGTTAGGCGGCGTGTGCGCAGGCATTGGCGAATACCTGGGGATAGACCCTACCGTAGTGCGCATCATCTATGTGTTGCTCTCAATCGGAGCCATTGGTACGCCCATTATCGTGTACCTCATACTCTGTTTGATCATACCCGAATCTTAACGAACCCGACTGTGTCATGGATTTCAAACTGATCTCACCCTATCGCCCCACGGGCGACCAACCCGAAGCTATCGACGAACTGAGTCGGGGTGTGCTCGACGGCACGCCCTACCAGACGTTGCTGGGTGTCACGGGCTCGGGAAAGACCTTCACCATGGCCAACGTAATCGAGCGGGTACAGAAACCTACCCTGATCCTGAGCCATAACAAAACTCTGGCGGCCCAGCTCTACAACGAGTTCAAGGGGTTCTTCCCCGAGAATGCCGTCGAGTATTTCGTCTCCTACTACGACTACTACCAGCCCGAGGCCTATATACCCTCGACCGACACCTATATCGAGAAAGACCTGGCCATCAACGAGGAGATAGACCGACTGCGGCTCTCCACCACCTCGGCCCTGCTGTCGGGGCGGAAAGATGTGATTGTGGTCTCGTCGGTATCGTGCCTCTACGGCATCGGCAACCCCGAGGATTTCCACAGCAACGTCATCGAGGTGAAGGTGGGCGACAACATCGGCCGCAACCGGCTGTTGCGGCATCTGGTCGACTCGCTCTACTCGCGCAACGAGGTGGAGCTCAACCGGGGCAATTTCAGGGTGAAGGGCGACACGGTCGACATCTACCTGGCCTACGACGATACCATCGTGCGCATCGAGTTCTGGGGCGAGGAGATCGAAGCGATACGCACCATCGACCCGGCCACGGGGAGCAGCACGGGGAGCTTCGACGCCTACAAGATTTTCCCGGCCAACCTGTTTGTCACGACCAAAGAGCGCATCGACAAGGCCATCGGCGAGATTGAAATCGACCTGGGCAAGCAGGTGGAGTTCTTCAAATCCATCGGGAAGGAACTCGAAGCCAAACGGCTCTACGAAAGGGTGACCTACGACGTGGAGATGATTCGCGAGATAGGCCACTGCTCGGGCATCGAGAACTACTCGCGCTACTTCGACGGCCGCGAGGCGGGCACCCGGCCCTTCTGCCTGCTCGACTACTTTCCCAAGGATTTTCTCACCATCATCGACGAGAGCCACGTGACCGTACCGCAAATCCGAGCCATGTACGGCGGCGACCGCTCCCGCAAGATGAATCTGGTGGAATATGGCTTCCGCCTGCCGGCAGCGGTGGACAACCGCCCCTTGAAATTCGACGAGTTCGAAAGCCTGGCGCGGCAGATTATCTACGTGAGTGCCACACCGGCCGACTACGAACTCGAAAAGAGCGAGGGTGTCGTGGTCGAACAGGTGATTCGACCTACCGGTCTGCTTGACCCGGTCATCGAGGTACGGCCCAGCCTCAACCAGATAGACGACCTGCTGGAAGAGATACAGTTGCGCATCGAGCGCGACGAGCGGGTGCTGGTCACCACGCTCACCAAACGCATGGCCGAGGAGCTGAACAGCTACCTGGCCAAGCTCGACATCAGTTGCAACTACATACACTCCGACGTCGACACCCTCGACCGCATCAAGATTCTCGACGACCTGCGGGCCGGGGTCTACGACGTGCTCATCGGGGTCAACCTGCTGCGCGAGGGACTCGACCTGCCCGAAGTGTCGCTGGTGGCTATCCTCGATGCCGACAAGGAGGGGTTCCTGCGCTCGCACCGGTCGCTCACCCAGACGGTGGGACGGGCCGCGCGCAACCTCAACGGACGGGTCATCATGTATGCCGACCGCATTACCGAGAGCATGCAGAAGACCATCGACGAGACCAACCGCCGACGCGAGAAACAGTTGGCCTACAACGAGGAGCACCACATCACCCCCAAGGCCATACAGAAGGCCAAGAGTTCGATACTCGGTGCCACCGCCGAGGCCCAGCCGCAACCCCAACCGGCCAAGCCGGCAAAGGGGGCGAAACCGGCTCCGGCAGCCCGGGCATACAGCGACGAGTACCTCGAACATGTCGATGTGGCGGCCGACCCCGTGGTGAAATACATGAATCGCGAACAACTGCAAAAGGCCATCGAGCGCACCCGCCGACAGATGGTCGAGGCGGCCAAGAAGATGGAGTTTATCGAGGCGGCCCAGTATCGCGACGAACTGATAAAACTGGAAGATTTACTACAACAGGCAGCAGCCGACAAGCCCACTGCCTAACGTCAAACCTATACCTTCAATGACGATGAAAGAGTACCGATTGCAAGACTGGCTGCCTACGACCCGCAAGGAGTTGGAACTACGAGGGTGGGACTATCTCGACGTGATTCTCTTCTCGGGTGACGCCTATGTCGACCACCCCTCGTTCGGGGCGGCGGTCATCGGGCGCATACTCGAAGCCGAAGGGCTGCGGGTGGCCATCGTGCCCCAGCCCAACTGGCAGGACGACCTGCGCGATTTCAAGAAACTGGGCGCACCACGGTTGTTCTTCGGCATCTCGGCCGGAGCCATGGACTCGATGGTCAACCACTACACGGCCAACAAACGCCTGCGCAGCGACGATGCCTACACCCCCAACGGACGGCACGGCATGCGCCCCGACTACCCTACCATCGTGTACAGCCGCATTCTCAAAGAGCTCTACCCCGATGTGCCGGTCGTCATCGGCGGCATCGAGGCATCGATGCGACGGCTCACCCACTACGACTACTGGCAGGACAAACTGCTGCCGGGTATCCTGGCCGAGTGTCCCGCCGACCTGCTCATCTACGGCATGGGCGAACGTCCCGTCGTCAAAATAGCCCGGCGGCTGCAACGCGGCGAGTCCATCGACCAACTGACCGACATACCGCAGACGGCCGTCATACGTCCCCGCGCGATGATGCCCTCGACCACCGAAGACGAGCACAATATCGTGCTGGCTTCGCACGAGGAGTGCCTGCAACACAAGAGCAAGCAGGCCGAGAACTTCCGCCACATCGAGGAGGAGTCGAACAAGTACCACGCCAAGCGGCTGTGGCAGAGCGTGGGCGAGCAGGTTATCGTGGTAAATCCACCCTATCCGCCCATGACCGAGGCTGAAATCGACGCCTCGTTCGACCTGCCCTATACCCGCATGCCGCACCCCCGTTACAAGGGGAAGACGATACCGGCCTACGAGATGATCAAGTTCTCGGTCAACCTGCACCGGGGCTGTTTCGGCGGCTGTGCCTTCTGCACCATCTCGGCCCACCAAGGCAAATTCATCGCCTCGCGTTCCAAAGAATCGATTCTCAAAGAGGTGAAACAAATCACGACGATGCCCGATTTCAAAGGCTATCTGAGCGACCTGGGCGGCCCCTCGGCCAACATGTACCGCATGCACGGCCAGAACGAGGAGCTATGCCACAAGTGCAAACGCCCCTCGTGTCTCGCCCCCAAGATATGCCCCAACCTCAACGCCGACCACAGCGCCCTGCTCGACATCTACCGGGCCGTCGACGCCCTGCCGGGCATCAAGAAGTCATTCATCGGCAGCGGAGTGCGCTACGACCTGCTGCTGCACCGGCACCAGGACGAGGCGCTGAACCGCTGCACCCGCCGCTATACCGAGGAGCTGATTGCCCGACACGTCTCGGGTCGGCTGAAAGTGGCCCCCGAACACACCTCCGACCGGGTACTGGCCATCATGCGCAAGCCCTCCTTCTCGCTCTTCGAGGAGTTCAAGCGGCTTTTCGACCGCATCGACCGCGAGCAGGGGCTCAACCAGCAGATTATCCCCTACTTCATATCAAGCCACCCGGGGTGTACCGAGGAGGATATGGCCGAACTGGCCGCTCTGACCAAGCACATGAACTTCAAGTTGGAGCAGGTGCAGGATTTCACCCCTACCCCCATGACCCTCTCGACCGAGATCTACTACACCGGCATACACCCCTACACGGGCGAAAAGGTCTTCACCGCCCGCAAGCCCGAGGAGAAGCTGAACCAGCGGAAATACTTCTTCTGGTATCTGCCCGAGAAACGCAACGACATACAGAATTCGCTCAGGCGCATGCACCGCTACGACCTGCTCGAGAAACTCTACGGCAATGTGCCGTGGCGCAAACCGGCCCGCCTCGTGGGCGAGAACCGGCCACACCGCGACGAAAAAAGGAAACCGAACAAAAAATAATCTATAAACCGTTATTTATGAATAAATTAAATTGTATGATGATGGCAGGAACTTTATTGGTAACGGCCTGTCAGCCGACCGGAAAAACCGGTGACATTATCGGCAAGCAACCCGTAAAAGTCGAAAACGGCATCATGACTACCGAGGTGCTCATGGCGTTCGGCCGGGTGAGCGACCCCGTGGTTTCGCCCGACAAGAGCAAGATCTTGTTTGGAGTGACCTACGAGAACGTGGAGCAGAACAAGAGCAACCGCGAGCTGTTTGTGATGGACATCGACGGACAGAACAAACGTCAGATTACCTGCACCCCCGAGTCGGAGGGTAACGCCGTGTGGATAAACGGCGGCAAACAGATTGCCTACCTCTCGGGCAAGAGCGGCGACTCGCAGCTGTGGATCATGGAGGCCGACGGCAGCAACGCCCGGCAGATAAGCCACCACGAGAAAGGGGTACACGGATTCCTCTTCTCGCCCGACGAGAAACATATCCTCTTCATCGGCAATGTGAAATACAGCCAGAAGGCTTCGGATATCTATCCCGACCTCGACAAGGCTACCGGCCGCGTCATCGACGACCTCATGTACAAGCACTGGGACGAGTGGGTCGAGGAGATTCCGCACCCCTACATCGCCTCGTTCGACGGTAAAGCGCTTTCGGACATCGTCGACATCATGGAGGGCGAGCCCTACGAGTCGCCCATGAAACCCTTCGGCGGCATCGAGTCGTTTGCCTGGACTCCCGACAGCAAGGCCGTGGCCTACACCAGCCGCAAGAAGACGGGATTGGAATACTCCATCTCGACCAACTCCGACATCTACCTCTATGACCTGGGCTCGAAACAGACCCGCAACCTCACCGAGGGCATGATGGGCTACGACACCACGCCTGCCTTCTCGCCCGACGGCAAATACATGGCTTGGGGCAGCATGGAGCGCGACGGTTACGAATCGGACAAGAACCGCCTCTTTGTCATGAACATGGCAACCGGCGAAAAACAGGACCTCACCGCCGACTTCGATTACAGCACCGACGAACTGGCCTGGGCCCCCGACGGACAGTCGCTCTTCATTCGCACAGCCTATCAGGGCGAGGTACACATCTTCCGCGTGGGTCTCGACAAGAAAATCGAGCAGATTACCACCGGCTACTACGACTATGCTTCGCTGGCTCCCGTGAGCGAGACCTGCCTCATCGCCATGCGTCACTCGCTGTCGCAACCCGACGAGATTTACAGCGTCAACCCCCAGAGCAAGGAGGTGAAGGAACTCTCGTTCGAGAACAAGGATATCCTCGACCAGCTCACCATGGGTAAGGTGGAAGAGCGCTGGATCACGACCACCGACAACAAGAAGATGCTCACCTGGATTGTCTATCCGCCCCACTTCGACCCCTCGAAGAAATATCCCGCCATTCTCTACTGCCAGGGCGGCCCGCAACAGGCTGTCAGCCAGTTCTGGTCCTACCGCTGGAACCTGCAACTGATGGCGGCCAACGGCTATATCGTCATCGCCCCCAACCGTCGCGGTCTCTACGGCTTCGGTCAGGAGTGGCTCGAACAGATTAGCGGCGACTACGGCGGCCAGAACATGAAGGACTACCTCAGCGCTACCGACGAGATGAAGAAAGAACCTTATGTCGACGGCGACCACATGGGTGCCGTGGGTGCCAGCTACGGCGGCTTCTCGGTGTACTGGCTGGCCGGCCATCACCAGAAACGGTTCAAGGCCTTCATCGCCCACGCCGGTATCTACAACCTCGAACAGCAATATGTCGAGACCGAAGAGATGTGGTTTGCCAACTGGGATATGGGCGGCGCACCCTGGGACAAGACGAACGCTACGGCTCAACGCACATTTGCCACTTCGCCCCACAAATTCGTAGACCAATGGGACACGCCTATCCTCATCACCCACGGCGAATATGACTTCCGTATCCTCGCCTCGCAAGGCATGTCGGCCTTCAATGCGGCCAAGTTGCGCGGCGTTCCGGCCGAGATGCTCATCTTCCCCGACGAAAACCACTGGATTCTGAAACCGCAGAACGGTGTGCTGTGGCAACGGATTTTCTTCCGCTGGCTCGACCGCTGGCTGAAACCTCAAACTCAAACCGAGAATCCGGAACCGGCGAAATGATCGAATTTGACAATCTCACCTTTATTTATGACAACAAGCCCTTGATGCAACACTTCACGTGTTGCATCGCCCGGGGCGAGAAAGCGGTGCTTTACGGCCCTTCGGGGCACGGTAAAAGCACCCTTCTTGCTTCGGTACCCGGCTTTGTCCGTCCCGACGAGGGGACTATCCGCATCGACGGCCGCACACTCGACGCATCGACCGTGCAACAGGTGCGCCGACGCATCGCCTGGCTGCCTCAGGAGTTTACCCTCCCTTACGACACGGTGAAGGAGCTGATCGAGGCCCCTTTCCGATTACGAATCAACCAGGCACAGATGCCTTCGCGCGAAACGGTCCTGCACCACTTCGAGCTGCTGGGACTGGAACCCGAACTGTATGACAAACGCTCGATCGAGATTTCGGGCGGACAGCGGCAACGCATCATGATTCTCATTACCGCTCTGCTGCACAAAGAGATCGTGCTGCTCGACGAACCCACCTCGGCCCTCGACCCCGACTCCATCGCCCGGGTGGTCGACTACATTCACGGGTGGCACGAGGCTACCGTGCTGATGGTATCGCACGACGACCGCTTCATCAACGCGTTCGACCGCAAAATTTATATCGGAGACTGACTTATGGAAACGATAAACATCGGCTATGGCCACATGGTCCTGGGATTTCTGCTGCTGATTATCCCCACCTATTTTCTCTACCGCTACCGCACCGGCCTGGTGAGAGACACGCTTTGGGCCGCCCTGCGCATGACGGTACAACTCTTCTTCATCGGGTTCTACCTCGAATACCTGTTCCTGTGGGACAGTGTGTGGATTAACCTGTTGTGGGTACTCTTCATGATTGTGATTGCTTCGTCGACGGTATTGAAGCGGACCAAGCTCCCCTTGAAAATGCTCTTCATGGCCGTATCGGTAGCCTTTCTCGTCTCGCTGCTCATCATCGACCTCTACTTCCTGGGGCTGGTGGTGCGTCCCGAAAAGATATTCACGGCCCGCTACTTCATACCCATCAGTGGCATGATACTGGGCAACATGCTGTCGGCCAACGTGATTGCCCTCAACTCGTTCTACGGTTCGCTCAACCGCGAACGACAACTCTACCTCTACCTGCTGGGCAACGGAGCCTCGCCAGGCGAATCGCTCGCCCCCTTCATGCGCGAGGCACTCATCAAGTCGTTCAACCCCACCATTGCCTCGATGGCGGTGATGGGGCTCATCGCCCTGCCCGGCACCATGACCGGCCAGATACTGGGCGGCAGCAGCCCCAGCGTGGCCATCAAATACCAGATTCTGCTCATGATAGCCATCTTTGCCTCGTCGCTCATCTCGGTGCTGCTCACCTTGTGGATTTCGCGTCGGAAGAGTTTTGACCGCTATGGCATGATGCGTTTTTAGAACACGGTCTCTTCCCGGTTCTTCTTCAAACGGGCCTTGAAAGCCTCGGGCTTGTCGTTGAGAATCAGCGCTTCGGGGAAATCGGTCTCGGCCAACAACGGATAGAGCCAGTGATAATCGGCTATCGAGAATGAAATGTGGGCGTCGCTGCCCAGGATAACCGGCTGCTCGTAGCGTTTGCACAGACGCAGAATTTCGAGATTGTTGTCACGGGCCTTCGTCTTGTGCCGATAGGGATTGAGCGAACTGTTGTTGATCTCGAGCAACACGCCGTTCTCCTTGGCCGCCAGTACCAGCGGCTCGAAAAGCAGGTCGGCCGTACCGTCGCCCGGGTGACTGATGATGTCGATGTGGCGATTGCCTATCGCCCCCAGCACCGCCTCGGTATTCTGGTCGACAGTACCCGGCAGGTAGCACAACGAGTGCAGTCCGGCGATGCGCAGGTCGAGAAAACGGAAATAGCGCTCCTCCAAATCGAGATGTCCCTTGTAGTCGATAATATTGATTTCGGCCCCCAACAGCAACTCCACCCCGTACATGTGGCGAGGCACCACCGGCAAATTGCGGAAATAGATGTCGGAACAGGTCCCGGGGATACCGCTCGTGTGTTCGGTAATACCCAGCAGTTGCAGCCCCTTGTCGGCCGCAGCCTGCACCATCTCTTGCAGGGTGCTGAATGCGTGCCCGCTGGCTATCGTGTGCGTGTGTACATCAAGAAGAATATTCATAACAAATCCTGTTTTTATCGCTCTGCAAAGATACGAGAAAGCAGCCAACCCAAGGCTAAACCCACCCAAGATTTTACAACGCTCAATCTATCTTCTCGATCAAAGGCAAGATAGGCAACGAAAAATCCTCTCCCCCATGACACAGCAATAAAAGATAGAAGACAAGAACCGTTACTGGTAAGTGGCAATCATCTCGTTGCAGGTGTTGATGATGTTTTGCTGTGTCTGTATGTTGTGCTTGATGTATGCCGAATTGGGATCTTCAATGAGTTTCACCTGCAAGCGGGCCAATTCTTCGATAGCCCGGTTGCGACGGATTTCCCACTCAACCCTACGGGAAGGGTCGCTCTGGCTGCTGCCGGTCGAAGCCGGTACCGAGACCGAGGGTACCACCACTACGCCCGAACCACCCCCGGCACCACTGCCGGCCGAGGCGTCGCTCCCGGCCGAAGCCACACCCGGGGTTTCGAGCCCGTTGCTGTCGAGCCGGTTGCCCTCCTCATCGAAGATGAAGACCTCGCCGCCGCTCTCGAAACAGAATACCCCGAAGCCCGAGCGCGAAGCACTCGAAAAGCTGTTCGAGGGGAGCAGGAAGATTTCGCGCCCCGTCTTGTCGATATATCCTACCCGACCGTTGCGGGCTACCCGGGCAAAGCCCTGGTCGAACCAGTTCACCCGACTGTATATGCAGGGGATTACCTCCTCACCCTTCTCGTTTACGAACCCATATTTACCCTGCTGGGCCACAGCTACCATGCCTTCCCGGCAGTTATCGATTTTGTTGTATCGGGCCGGGGTCAGCACGTTTTGCCGGACATCGACAAAACCATAGAGGCCGTCTTCGCCGTAATAGAACAGATTGGAGGAACAGACTCCCATCGACTTGTACCGAGTGGCCGAGACAAACTTGCCCGTCTTGTCGATGAGGCCATAGCTCCCATCGAGGCATACCGGAGCTACATCGCCATAAAAAAAGTCGGCCGATTCAAACTGACAGGGTATTACCTCGCGCCCCGTCGCATCGACATAACCATAGAGCCCCTCTTCGTTCTGCACACAACCCATACCGTTGTAAAAATCCATCGCATTCCAATAGATCAGAGGGGTCATCTCGTTGCCGTCGACATCGATATACCCCTTTCTCCAATTCTGCTCGACCACGGCCAGTCCTTCGCTGAAATCATCGGCAGAATTATAACGGCAAGGCACCACCAGATTCCCCTCGGTATCGATATACCCATAATTGAAATCCTCGTCATGCACTCTCGCCCGGCCATCGTAGAAGCCCCCCTGCGGCTCGAGACCGTCGGGCACCGGGAACTCCTGCATCGCACCGTCGCGATAGACAAAGAGCTTGTTGTTCCCCTCTTTCGGGGAAACCAGCACACCACCGGGCTCTATATATACCGACTCGTAGATGCAGGGTATCACCTCGTGCCCCTCCTCGTCGACACAACCGAAGACACCTGTCTCGCGCCCCGACTCGGTCTTGGTCTTCATCATCACCCGAGCCAGGCCTCCCTCGAAATTGTCGATAAACGAATATTTCAAATGCAGGTTGAGAATATAGGGAGTGATTTCTATCTTTTCCTGTTTTTTGCCTCCTCCACAGGCCGACAGAAGCGTGATAACGGTCACCGAACCCAACAGCAGGCGAGCCCAAATAGTCGTGTGTTTCATTGTCCTCAATTTTTTATGTACCCCAAAAATAACCAATTCTTTCCAAGGAGAGAAGAATATCGCCCGACAAATTATCGCCCTGTCCTGTTTTTCTGTACGGCTCAATAGCAACAGGAGCTGCATCGAACGAATCGACACAGCCCCCGAAGTTATGGTGCAGGACAAGAGCCGTCAGACAGACTGTTCGATAGTCCAGACAAAAGCCCGCAGCCCCAACTGAGGCTTGGCCTCGTCCATCTGCTTCAATCGTTTCAGCAAGGGCTCCACCTTGTCGTCGTCGACCATGGTGATGATGGCCGAGCACATCGAGGGCCAGGCATGGCTGCCATAGTGAGGTTCACCCGTCTTGGAACCCCGCCCGCGCATCTGCTCAAAATAGGAGTATCCCCGGCACGACAACTTGTCGAGTGTCTCAACAATCTGGGTATAGTGAGCTTGGTCGAAAGTGATAAAAACCGATTTCATATTTGAAAGTTGTTTTTTTAGAGTCCAGCCCCCTATTCCCCTTTTTTATGCGAAGAGAGATAGGGAACCGAACATGGATATTTTACAAAGTAGAGTTACTCGATGTCAAACGCTCGTGGTGTTTCCTGCGGCGGCGTTTCACACCCACCGAGGCAAATACGCAATAGAGCACCGGGATAAGAATAAGGGTGAGAATGGTCGACACGGTGAGACCGCCGATTACTGCCGTACCCATGGGTCGCCACATCTCTGAGCCCTGTCCGGTACCCACAGCCATGGGCACCATACCCAAGATGGTGGTGAGGGTAGTCATGATTACCGGGCGCAGACGGGAGTGACCACCTTTGACCACGGCCTCGCGGATACCCATGCCCCGCTCGCGGTTCAGCGAGATGTAGTCGATGAGCACAATACCGTTCTTCACCACAATACCGATCAGCATGATGGCTCCGATAAGCGACATCACGTTGAGCGTGTTGCCCGAGAGCCACAGGGCCAGGAAGACTCCCGAGAAGGCGAAGGGCAGTGAGAACATGATGATGAACGGATAGGTCAACGACTCGAACTGAGCCGCCATGACGATGAACACAAGTATGACGATGAGGTACATGAGCATGAAGAGGTCGCTGAACGAATCCTGTTGGTCCTCATACGAACCCGACAGCTGGATAGAGATTCCCGAGGGTATCGACATCTGGTCGATTTTCTTCTGAGCCTCGGCTACCACGTCGCTCATGGCTGCTCCCGAGAGGATAGCCGACACGGTGTTGATACGCTCACGGTCCTTACGCTCGATGGTAGGCGGCGAGAATCGCTCGACCACGGTACCCAGCTCCTTGATGCGCACGCCCTTGCCTTGGGCATTGTAGACCATGATGTTTTCAATATCCTCAATCGAGGTACGATATTCGGGGGCATACATCACCTTGATGTCATACTCCTCGCCCTCCTCGCGGAACTGCGAAGCGGTGGCACCGTTAATGCGGTTGCGCAGATAGGTAGCCGCCGTGGTGAGGTTGAGGCCGTTGAGGGCCAGTTTCTCGCGGTCGAAGTCGACCTGATACTCGGGCTGATAGTCGCCACGACTGATGCGCACCTCGCTCACGCCCTTGATTTCACGGAGCAGGGCTGCCAGTTGGGAAGCCACGCTGTCCGACTCCTCGAAGGAGTAACCGTAGATTTCATAGTCGATGGTAGTCTCACCACCCATGGCCGACATACCGCCACCCAAGTTCACCTGCGACTTCTTGATTTCGGGGTAACCGGCCAGGTCCTTACGCATGAGGTCGCAAATCTCCGACAGGGTGCGCTCGCGCTTGTCGGGATCGCTCAAACTGATATTATAGGTCAATATGTGCGAACCGTTGTCGGTCATCGAAGCAAACACGTTGTCGGTACTGGCCTGACCTACGGTAAAGTTGCACACCTCGATTTCGGGGTACTGCTCCATCCATTGACGGTAAAGGCGCATACCCACCTCTTTTGAGATTTCAGTACGGGTACCGATAGGCATCTCAACGGTCACCCCGATACGGGCATTATCCTGGGTGGGCATGAACTCCGACCCTACGAAACGCACCAGGAAGAGGCTAAGCACAAAGAACGACATACAGCCCACAAAAACAATCGTGCGATGACCTACGGCCCAGTGCAGCAACCGGGCATAGCCGTTGTCGAACGCGTCGAGACCCTTCTCGATAGGACCGTAAAGCAGTTTGAACATGCGGGATTGCTTGGGTTGCAGCTTCAACAGGCGCGAACAGAGCATGGGAGTAAGCGAGAGGGCACACACAATGGAGATGACCATGATGATGGTAACCATCCAACCCAGTTGCTTGAAGAGCACTCCCGTCATACCGGTTACCAGCGTGAGGGGGAAGAACACGGCGATAAGCGTGAGCGTAGAGGCTACAACCGAAAGGCCCACCTCGTTGGTACCATGCACGGCCGCCTGCATGGGCTCGCTGCCCCGCTCGATGTGATTGGTTACATTCTCGAGTACCACGATAGCATCGTCGACCACCATACCGATGGCGATGGATAGTGACGAAAGCGAAATGATGTTGAGCGAGTTGCCGGTAGCTGCCAGATAGATGAACGAGGCGACCAGCGAGATGGGTATCGTGATGACGATAATCATCGTAGCCCGCCAGCGTCCCAGGAAGAGGAACACCACAATCGAGACGAATATCAGGGCCAGCACCACGGTCTCGAACAAAGTATCGATGGTGTTGCGAATATTGTCGGAGGTATCGATAATCACACCCAGTTTCACGTCGCTGGGCAGATTCTTCTGCAAGCGGGGCAAGGCCTTCATCACCTCGTTGGAGATTTCGACCGAGTTGGCTCCCGACTGTTTCTGAATCACAATCATGGCTCCCTGCACGCCGTTATTGTAAGTCTCCTGAGCACGCTCCTCGACCGAGTCGTGTACCACAGCCACATCGCGCAAATAGACGCTCTTGCCACCAAAGGAGCCCACGACAATGTCGTTCATCTGCGAGGCATCGCTAAACTCGCCCTGCACCCGCAGCGAATAGGTCTCGGAACCCACGTCGAACGTACCACCCGGCACGTTGCGGTTCTCGGCCCCGATGACCGAGGCGATGGTCTCGATACTGAGGTTATAGGCTTCGAGCTTCACGGGATCGACATAAATCTGAATTTCCCGCTCGGGCGCACCGCTAATCGACACCGAACCTACCCCGCTGATACGGGCCAACGGACTGGCCACGTTGTCGTCAAGAATCTTGTACAAAGCCGGCATACTCTCCTTGGCTTGTACCGAAAGAATGACGATAGGAATCATGTCGGAGCTGAACTTGAAGATGATGGGGTTCTCCGAATCGTCGGGCAACTCGGTCTTGACCATGTCCAGTTTATCGCGCACGTCGTTGGTAAGTACGTCGATGTCCTCGCCATACTCAAATTCGAGGGTGATGAGCGACATGTTCTCTTTCGACTCCGAGGTGATGTGCTTCAAGTCGCTCACGGCATTGAGCGCGTTTTCCAAGGGACGGGTCACGTTGTTCTCGACATCGGCGGCGCTGGCCCCTGGATAGGCGGTCATCACCATAATCATGTTGGTCTCGATGTCGGGATAAAGGTCGATAGGCAGTTTGGTGTAGGAAAAGATACCCAGAATGGCCACCGCCACGAAACAGAGCGAGGTCATGATAGGTTTCTTGACCGAACCTTCGTATAGACTCATAGATTTTTTTCTTTAAGGGTGAATGGTTTTAGTGATACTGGAAAACGGGCGGTTACTCTACGACTTTGACCTCGGCACCGTCTTTCAGGCGGGACTGACCGGCAATGACTACCTCGGCGCCGTTCTCGACACCCGAGATAAGTTCGTAGCTCGTATCCATGTGACGTCCCAACTGCACTTGATTGAACGATACCTTCCCGTCTTTATAGACATAGACAAAACGGTCGCCCGAACCCGAACGCTTGACAACGGCCTGGTCGGGAACCACCACGCGGTTCACGCTGCCGAAGTCGATGTTGACCCGGGCAAACATTCCCGGACGAATGCGGTTGTCGGCATTGGGGATATTGATTTCGGTCACGAAGGTACGGGTCGACGCATCGATGGTGGGGTGAATGAGCGATACCTTACCCTTGAAAACCTCGTCGCCGTAGACCTCGACATTGACATCGACCGGCATACCCAGCTTCACTTTGGTGAAATCGCTCTCCGATACGTTTACCTGCACCTTGACCGGCTGTATCTGCATCACGGTGAGAATGGCCCCTGTGGCCAGGTCGCCGTTATCGTAGTTGCGGGCGGTCACCACGCCGTTGGTAGGACTCACCAACACGGTATTCTCGTCGAGATTCTCATAGGAGGTCTTGGCCGTCTCATACTGCGTGCGCATCTGGTCGACCTGTTGTTGCGAAGCGCCACCCACGGCAAACAGCTCCTGCACCCGCTTGTATTCCAGTTCGAGGTTGTCGAGTTGAAGTTTCTGCTGTGCCAGATTGGCCCGGTCGAGGTCGACCAGCTTCTGCCCGGCCTTGACATGGTCGCCCACCTCGACGTAAATCTTCTTGATGCGGTTGGGCAACGACGAACTGATGAGATTGCGTTTATAGGGTTCGATTGTGGCCGTGTAGGAGACGACCTGAGGAACGGCCTGCTCGGTGACCCGGGCTACCTTGACGAGTTGGACCGTTTCCTCCTCGGTCTGTTCGGTCGACTCTTTCGACCCCGAACAGGCCACAAACAGCAGGGCCGCCCATGCAGCCGCCATGCCAATCAAAAGTTCTTTCTTCATATGGTAGTTTTCTTATATTATTCGACGTGTGTTACTTGGTATTCTCGACGGACTGCCGATACTGTTCCAGATCGGCATTGCCCAGCAGCAGTTGCAAATCGGATTTGGCCGCCAGGAAATCGTAGATGGCCTGGTTGTAGGAGAGGCGCGAATTGGTGAGAGCCAGGTCGGCATCGTTGAGTTCGATGAAAGTGGCCGACCCTATCTCGAAACTCTTCTGCATAATGGCGTATGCCTTCTCGGCCTGACGCACCCCCTCTTTGTTGGAGGCTATCTGCTTGACCGACTTCTGTATATTGTCCATCGACATCTGCACCTGCATCGAGAGGGTATTTTTGAGATTATCGCGTTGCAAGCCCAACTGCAACACATTCGACTTGGCCTGCTTGATGCGGAAATGACGTGCCCCGCCCTGGAAGATGGGAAGCGAAAGCGATAGCCCCACCGTAGAATAGGGGCTCCAACGGAAGTCATCGAACACACCGCCATAGCTCATCGAAATCCAGTTGTAGTTGGCCGTAGCCGACAAGGTAGGGAACCAGGCCATGCGTTGCACGTCGACAGCCTTTTTCAGGTAGGCCGTCTGCAAGTCCAACTGACGCAGGTCGGTATTCTGTTCGAGCGAGGTATCAATATTGAGCGTCTCCTCATACATCGAGGCTTCGTAGTCTTCGAGGCGGTCAGTGAGGGCAATCTCTACCGTCATGTCGATACCCATCAACACTTTCAGTTGCAGTTTGCTCAGCTTCACGCTGTTCTCGGTTTGCAACATGGTGGGTTCCAAGTTGCGCACCTGCACCTCGGCCCGCAAAACATCATACTCCGAAGCGGTTCCCTGCTCAAACTTGTGCTTGTAGTCCTGGGCATTGAGCTTGGCATTGTCGTAGCTCATCTTGATTACCTCATAGGAATTCTGGGCCAGCAACAGACTGTAATAGGCCTTTTCTACCTGGTTGACCAGACTGAGGCGCGAAGAACGGGCAGCCTCGACGGCCTGCTCGATGTCGGCACTCGACATCTGCACGCTCTTCCACAACTGGGGTGCGATGATGGGCAAAGAAGCACTGAACCCTACCGAATAGGTGTTGTCGGTTCCCACCTTCATACCGGTTTCGCCCGACGAAGAGGAGCCTCCTCCCAGCTGCGGTACCTGAAACTCGGGGTGCAACTGTCCTATCGTGTTGTATATGGGAGCAAACATGGCACTCATGTCGAAGGCCTCGGAGTCCATGTACATCGTCTGTTTCTCGATGGTACGGCTATATGAGGCCGACCCGTCGATGCGGGGGAACAGGCCGGCGATGGTCTCCTTCTTGGAGTAATCTTTCTTTTCAATTTCCATATCGGCAACCTTGACCGTGGGATTTTCGTTGAGGGCGATACCGATGGCTGTCTTCAAATCGAGTGTCAACGTCTGCCGGTCCGCTTGCTGGGTTTGAGCCCACAGAATCCCCGGCAACGACAGGGCACACAAGGCGACGACTCGGGATACGAGTTTGCTTCTATTCATCATCTTTTCGATTATTAAGTTCCTTACTCTTCTATGTATATGTTTCTACAATATATTTATATACTATTCCGACGGGCTATTTGTTTTCGTACCGGGCAAAAAACTCGTCGGTATACCGCACCCCTTCGGGGGTAGCGATTCCCCGAATGAAACTTTTGAATATGGTCTCGAATATTTCGGTAAAGGTGTATTTCGACTTGAATACCTGGTCGGCGTTTTTCAACAGTTCGAATTGCAGAGAGAGCAACGTGGAGACTATCTCCAAATTGATGTCGCCGCGTATCATGCCCTCGCCTATTCCCTGCCGCAACAGGTCGACAATGGCCCGCTTGTGTACCTCCTTCTCCCGCTCGTAGCGCTCATAGACCTTGGGATAGTAGCGTTCCATGTCGATGAAGTAGGCCGGACTGGCATTGCGCATGAATCGGAGTATATCCTCATGCACATTCAACAACAGCTCGATTACATTCTGCCGTTGGGTATAGTAGTGCTTCAACCGCACGTTGCGTTCCTCCTCGGACTTTTCAAGACAGGCCAGCAACAACTCGTTCTTCTCCTTGAAATTTTCATACAAGGTACGTTTCGACATACCCAACCGCGTGGCAATCATATCCATTGTAATGGCTTTAATGCCATAGTGCAGGAACATGGGTGTCGCTTGTTCGATGATGCGCAGCTGTATTTCGGTGTACATATTTCCCAACTTAAAGCGGGACAAATGTATGGAAAACTTTGAAAACTCGAAAAGTTTTCTGCGCCATATTTAGTGCCGGCTCTGTTAATAATCACAAACAAAGCGACACGGAAACGAGCTGAAAAACAGACAGCACCCCCTGAATACTTCGCCTCCCACTCCCCAACCGCAACACACCGCACAGATAAGAAAAGCCGAAGCCCGGTTCATGAGTACCGGGCTTCGGCTTTTCTTATTCCTGTATTTTATTTCTTACTGCCCTTCACCGATGGTAGCAATGATGCCCATCTTGGACTCGGAAAAGAATTTGAGAATATAATCGATTTCGGGACTGGGCGTCACCACCTCCTTGATACGCAAGATGGCGTTTTCGAGACTGGTGCCCGACGAGTAGACCTGACGGTAGGCCAAAGCGATATTCTCGATGGTGGCTTCGCTAAATCCTGCACGACGGAGGATAAAGGCATTGATACCCTTGTACATGATGGGGTTGTGTGCTGCCAAGATGTAAGGGGGTATATCTTTGCCCGTGCGGCAGCCGCTCTTGACGAGGGTCCAGCTACCTACCCGGCATTTCTCTTTCACAATCACACGACCGGCCAAGATGGCTTTGCTGTGTATGTGGCATTCGCCGGCCAGGTCGCAGTCGATACCCAAAATACAATCGTCGTCGACCCGGCAATCATGACCGATGCGGGTTCCCTTCATCATGCAGATATTGTTGCCGATGACAGTCTCGCCATCGGAATGGGTGGCGCGGTTGATGATTACATACTCGCGAATGGTATTGTTATCGCCCACCGTCAGTCGGGTAGGCTCTCCTTTGTAGTGGAAGTCTTGCGGCTCGGCACCGAGGATAGCCCCTTGAAAGACCCGGTTGTTTTTTCCCAGGACCGTTCCCGCCAATACACTGGCATAGGGATATATCACGCAGTTGTCACCGATGACAACGTCTTTGTCGATATAGGCAAAGGGGTGAATGGTTACGTTGTTACCAATCTCCGCTTTGGGATCGACATAGGCTAACGGACTAATCATAGTATCTAATTTTTACGTTTTTTACTTGTTTTCTTCCTCTATTTCACGACCACCACCCAACGCCTGGTAGAGGTTGATAACGGCAACCATACATTGGTACGAGTCGGAGATTTGCGACAACTGGGCATTGAGCAACGACTGTTGGGCCGTGAGCACTTCGAGGTAGGTCGAGGTTCCCAGGGTCATCAACGACATGGTCGACTCGACAGCCTTCTCGAGCGAGGCAACTTGCAGGTCACGGTTGACAAGTGTCTCTTTGGTGGACTGAATCTGATAGAGGGCGTTGCTCACTTCGGCACCGGCATTGAGAATAGCCTGTTGGAAATTGATGGCGGCTATCTTCTGTTGAGCCTTGGCGGCTTTGAGGTTGGCAATGTTGCTACCCCGGTTGAAGAGGGGCTGAACCAGCGAAGCGGCAGCCGAGAGCAACAACTTGCCGGGATTGACGATGCCACTACCGGCCGAATTGGTCCAACCGGCCGACCCCGAAATCACGATGTTGGGATAGAAGGCCGAACGGGCAATATTGGTCGAATAGTAGGCTGCGGCCAGCGAGAGTTCGGCCGAGCGTACATCGGGACGGTTGGCCAACAGTTGCACGGGTACGCCCACCTGATACATCTCGGGGAGTTGCTGATCTTGGAGTTTGCCTCGCTTGATGGTTTGCGGTGCTTGATACAACAGGGTCGAGAGCGAGTTCTCGGTCTCGCGAATCTGCTGGCGCAACGAGGGTATCGAGGCGGCAATCATGTAGTTGTTGGCTTCGCTTTGAGCTACGGCAGCCTCGTTGGTCATACCGCCTATTTTCATGGCCTTGATGGTCTCTACACTCTTCTGCCAGGTCATGGCGGTCTCCTCGGTGATGGCAAGCTGCTCGTCGAGCATCAACAAGGTGTAGTACCCGTTGGCAATCGTAGCGATAAGTTGCGTGCGCACAGCCTGCTTGTAGGCTTCGCTCTGCATCAACATCGCCTTGGCATTCCGTTCCGAGTTGAGCAGGCGACCAAAGATGTCGATTTCCCAACTGGCGGTAACGGGAGCATTGTAGGTCCACTGCCCTTTGCTGCTGTCGAAGCTGCTCACGCCGCCTTGCGGAGTAAGACTAAGCGAAGGGAGGAAGGCCAACCGGGCAGCCGTGAAGCTGGCCTGGGCAGCCTCGATTTGCAACATGGCACTCTGCAAGTCGCTGTTCCGCTCCAATCCCGTGCGAATAAGCTCCTGCAACGTGGGGTCGGTGAAGACCTCCTCCCAGGGCAGGTCGCCAAAGCTCACCGAATCGGCAGCCAGGGTATCGGTATCCGAAACGGTATCGCGGAACAGACCCTCTACCGTTATATCATCGGGGCGATGGTATTTATTATATATGTAGCAACTGTTGAACGTGGTCGCCATAGTTAAGCCACATACGACATATAAAAGGATTCGTTTCATATATTCTCTGTTTTATATAGAGTTCAATTTTATTTGGAATACTGCTCGATTTCCGTGAGGACTTCCGAGTTGCCCAGATCGTCCCATTTGAGCGGTTTGATCTTCTCCTGGATAATCTCGAATACCACGAACAGAGCCGGCACGATGAATATCTGGCAAATCATACCAATAAGCATACCGCCCACGGCACCGGCACCCAGGGTTCCGTTACCATTGGCTCCTACACCGCTGGCAAACATCATAGGCAACAGACCGATGACCATGGCCAACGAAGTCATCAAGATAGGACGCAAACGGGCTGCGGCTCCGTCGATAGCGGCATTGATGATAGGCATACCGGTACGACGACGGTCGAGGGCGAACTCGACGATAAGAATCGCATTCTTGGCCAACAGACCAATCAACATAATCAAGGCAATCTGCAAATAGATGTTGTTCTCAACACCCATGATGAGGGCGAAGATGAAGCTTCCGGCCAGACCGAACGGTATCGAAAGAATAACCGACAGCGGCAGCACGTAGCTCTCATACTGGGCACTCAACAACAGATAGACGAATACAAGACAGAGCACGAAGATGATGGCCGTGGTACCGCTGCTCGAACTTTGCTCCTCACGGGTCATACCCGAGAACTCATAACCGTAACCTACCGGCAGCGTCTCGGCGGCTACCTCTTCGAGTGCCTTGATGGCCTCGCCCGAACTGTAACCGTCGGCCGGGTTACCGTTGATCTTGATGGAGGTAAACATGTTGAAGCGGTTGATGTTGTCGGGGCCGTACACCTTATGCAACGTAATGAAGTTGGTGATGGGGGCCATCTCGGAACCGTTGCGAATCTTGATGTTGTTGAGGCTCTCGGGGCTGACACGGGCACTGGGCTCGGCCTGAATCATGACCCGGTAGAGTTTACCGAATCGGTTGAAGTTCGACGAATACATACCACCGATGTAACCCTGCAAGGCGGTGAGCACATCGCTCGGGCTGATACCGGCCTGTTTGCACTTGGCCACGTCGACATCGACCATGTATTGCGGGAACGAGGGGTTGAACGTGGTCGAAGCCATGGCAATCTCGGGCCGTTTCATCAGCTCGGCCAAGAACTCCTGTGTCACCTCGTAGAAGCGGTCGAGCGAGCCACCGGTCTTATCCTGCAAGTTCAACTCGAAACCGTTACTGATACTGTAACCCGGAATCATAGGCGGTGCGAAACAGAGCACACGGGCATCTTTTATCTCGGTGGCAAACTTGGAGTAGAGAGCCCCGATTACCGAGTTGGCGTCCATACCCTTGCCGGTACGTTCGCTCCAATCTTTCAGTTTCACGATAAACGAACCGTAGGTATTACCCTGACCACCGATGAAACTAAATCCGACAATCTGCGTGCGACCCTTCACGGCAGGGTGCAACCCGATGATGCTGTCGACCTGCATGAGCACCTGCTCGGTACGCTCTTGCGAGGTACCCGGCTGCAAGTCGGCCGTAATCATGATGGTTCCCGTATCCTCGTTGGGCACAAGTCCCGTAGGTGTCACATTCATCAGCACAACCAGAACAACGATGGCCACAATCACACCTAGGAAAGAGAGTTTCTTGTGGTGAACAAAGTGTCGGACTCCGTTCTTATACTTGTTCAACAGTGTATCGTATGCCGTATTGAAAGCGGTGTGGAACCGGTCGATAAAGGTTGTCTTCTTGTGACCCGCACCGCTCTTGTCGTGCGGTTTCAACAAGATGGCACACAAAGCGGGACTCAGGGTCAAGGCATTGATGGCCGAGAAGCCGATGGCGAAGGCCATGGTGAGACCAAACTGCCGGTAGAAGGTACCCGATGTTCCGGTCATGAAACTTACGGGGATAAACACCGACATCATCACCAGCGTAATCGACACGATAGCTCCCGAGAGCTCACGCATGGCATCGATCGAGGCCTTGCGCGGCGACTTGTACCCCTGGTCCAACTTGGCATGGACGCCCTCGACGACCACTATCGCATCGTCGACCACTATCGCAATGGCCAATACCAAGGCACAGAGGGTAAGCAGGTTGAGGCTGAATCCCATCAGGTAGAGGGCAAAGAAGGTACCGATAAGCGATACCGGGATTGCGATGGCGGGAATCAACGTCGAACGGAAATCCTGCAAGAAGATATATACCACGAAGAACACCAGGATAAAGGCCTCGATAAGGGTCTTGATTACCTCGTGAATCGAAGCGAACAAGAAGTCGTTGGCATTCAGCGTTGTCTCGATTTCCATACCGGCCGGGAGGTCTTTGCGGATATCGTCGAGCAAGTCGGTTATATCACCGATAATCTCGGTGGCGTTCGAACCTGCCGTCTGGTAAATCATGGAGCTCACGGCATTGTGTCCGTTCTGGAAGTTCTTGAACCCATAGGTCAAACGGCCCAGCTCGATGTCGGCCACATCTTTCAGATAGAGAATCTGACCGTCGGCATCGGCACGAATCACCATGTCGCCAAACTCTTCGGGGGTTTGCAGACGCCCCTTGTAGGTGAGCACATACTGGAACGACTGGTTACCCTGGTCGCCAAACTGACCGGGAGCGGCCTCGATATTCTGCTCGGCCAGGACGGCGGCAATATCGGTAGGCATGAGGCCATACTGGGCCATCACGTCGGGTTTGAGCCAGATACGCATCGAGTAGTCGGTAGCCATAACGTTGGCATCACCCACACCCGGGATACGTTGTACCAGAGGAATCACATTGATTTTGGCGTAGTTTTCGAGGAATTCGAGGCTGTACCGGTCGTCGGGACTATACAGAGAGAATACCATCAGCATACTGGTCTGCCGCTTCTGGGTAATCACACCCACCTGAGTTACCTCGGCAGGCAGCAAGTTCAAGGCTTTCGACACCCGGTTCTGCACGTTCACAGCAGCCATATCGGGGTCGGTACCCTGTTTGAAATATACGGTGATGGAGGCCGAACCGGTATTGGTGGCCGACGAGGTCATGTACATCATGTCCTCCACACCGTTGATCGACTCCTCCAAAGGAGCGATAACGCTGTTCAATATCGTCTGGGCATTGGCACCCGTGTAGGTTGTAGAGACCTGTATCGTAGGCGGCGCAATATCGGGATACTGCGTGATGGGTAGGAATACAAGTCCGATAAGGCCCAGTATAACCATGAAAATGGAGATAACGGTCGATAATACCGGGCGATTGATAAATCTGTCTAACTTCATAATCTTTTCCTATTTTGAAGTTGAAAGGGTTATTGTTTGCTTTGTGCTTGTGCCGGTTCCTGGGCGGGAGCCTGAGCTCCGGCTACCTGTATCTTCATACCGTCTTTGAGGGTATTGACACCTTCGATTACAATGCGGTCGCCGACTTTGAGGCCCGAGAGCACCATGTAATCTTTACCGTTATCAATCGACGAAACGGTAATCTCGGTCGATTTCACCGTAGAATCATCGTTGAGGACGTATACAAATTTCTTGTCCTGAATCTCATACGTGGCCTTCTGCGGTACCAACAGTGCCTGGTTGTTCTTCATCGGGATCATGATCACACCCGAGCCGCCGCTGCGCAACAGCTTGTGCGGATTGGCAAAGGTGGCACGCATGTTCGACGAACCGGTCTGCGTGTCGATGATACCGCTGATGGTCTCAATTTCGCCCTTCAAGGGATAAACGCTACCGTCGGAGAGTTTGAGCGACACTTCGGGGAGCTTTTTCAAGAAATTGTCGGCACCGTATTGGGCAGCCAGTTCGAGAACCTGGCGTTCGGTCATCGAGAAATAGACATACATCTCAGAGTTGTCCGATACGGTAGTCAGCGGCGTGGTCGACGAAGGCGATACCAGGCTACCTACCCGGAAGGGAATCTCGCCCACCACCCCGTCGAGCGGACTGGTTACCCGCGTGTAGGAGTCGTTGTTGCGGGCATTTACCAGCTGGGCCTCGGCCTGAGCCAACTGAGCCTTGGCCGACGCATAGGAGTTTTCGGCCATTTGCAGGTCATACTCGCTGATGATGTCGCGGCGTTGCAGTTCGCGTTTGTTCTCGGCCGTCAGGCGAGCCGTCTCGGCATTGGCGCGAGCTACCTCAACATTGGTCTCGGCTACCTTCAAAGCGGCTTTGTAGGGGACCGTATCGATAACAAAAAGGACCTGACCTTTTCTTACGACAGATCCCTCGTCCACTCTCAATTCGGTAATAAAGCCGCTCACGTTCGGCCGTATCTCGATGTCCCGTTTACCCTTGATGGCAGCAGGATAGTTACTATACCACTCCATTGAATCGGGCTCCAATGTCATCACGGCATACTCACGAGCCATTCCACCTGTCTGAGCATTTTTCCCTCCACAGGAAAACAAAAAAATACAAAGCATCGCACCGGCGATGGGTTGAATCAAATTTTTGGTCAGTTTCATATTCATAAGTAACTAAATATTATTTCAACGTTGGTATCCTAAGCCCAACCTTATACTAATAAATGTTAACAATAATTTTCCCTATACTTCCTTCCCGGGGCTGTAAATTCATCTATTCCCCCGATAAACAAGGGATTTCAGCCACATTTTCAAATGTTACAAATTTAGGGATAAAGTCTGTATAATAGCTGGAAATAATGAAAAAATAAAATAAAATAAAATTTATATATTTCACCATATAACCTATCTTTTACCTATTTCCCGAGTGCAAAGATAAATCCTTCCTCCCTTACAAATTAGTTCCTTATCTCCGATATTTAGTTCTATTTTTCCGATTCGATGCTTTTTGAACCAAAACCGTACGACAGAAGCCGTAAAAAGAGACATTTCAAAGGTGTTTTCGACGAATTGCCTTTGCTCCCCGCTGATTTTACGCCCCGCACAAAGCACCCCTGTAAGAGAATTGAAATGTGAATGCAGAGAAAAACCCTCGCCCTATGACACAAAAAATGCGGGCGGTCACTCTCCCCTCTCCTACCCCCGGCTGCGGTGTACATCATTCTGCCACACCACAACCGAGGTCATTCACAATCGGAGAGAAGAGACTGACCGCCCGCTCGACAGCGAGAAACCCCGCCTTAGATTTCTTTTATCGAAATGGCATATCCGCCGCCCGGAGCGACATACTGTTTCAATTTCGATTTGGAGGTAACTTTCAGCTTTCTGATTTCATACTTCTGAGGATTCGTCAAATAGTGCGTCTCTTTCGTATCGCTGTAAATCGTAGCCTCATACTTTTTCCCCTTATCCAGGAAATCGAAACTGATTTCAGAAACACGCGCATCGTAACCGCCTACACTCCCGACAAACCACTCTCCCGTATTTTTAGCCTTACGGGCTATGGTGATATACTGGGCGGGTTCGGCTTCGAGATAGACACTCTTCTCCCACTCCATGGCTACATCTTTGATAAACTGGAAGGCGTCGGCAAACCGTTCGTAGGTCTCGGGCAGGTCGGCAGCCATCTGCAAAGGGCTGTACATGGTCACATACAACGCCAACTGATTGGCGATAGTCGTGTTGGCGTGCGAGTGGTTGTTGGGGTTGTATTTACTGATATCCATCTCGAAGATACCGGGCGTGTAATCCATGGGGCCACCAATCAGTCTCGTAAAGGGCAAAATAGCCACGTGGTAGGGCTTGCTTCCGCCGAAGGCCTGATACTCGGTACCCCGTGCCGACTCGTTGCCAATCAGGTTGGGATAGGTACGGCATATTCCCGTGGGACGCACGGCCTCGTGAGCATTGACCATAATCTTATATTCGGCAGCTTTCTCGACTGCATACTGGTAGTGGTTGACAATCCACTGGCTGTAATGGTTTTCACCCCGCGGAATGATATTGCCTACATAGCCACTCTTCACGGCCGGATAGCCGTTGTCGACCATAAACTGGTAGGCCTTGTCGAGATGACGCTCGTAGTTGCGTATCGACGCCGAAGTCTCGTGGTGCATAATCATCTTCACCCCTTTGCTCTTGGCATAGTCGCGTATCTCATCTACATCGAAATCGGGATACGGAGTCACAAAATCAAACACATAATCCTTGGAGTTGCCGAACCAGTCTTCCCAACCGATGTTCCACCCCTCGACCAGCACGGCATCAAACCCGTGCTTGGCGGCAAAGTCGATATACCGTTTCACGTTGGCGGTATTGGCCGAGTGACGTCCGTGAGGTTTGGCCTTGGTATAATCGGTCACACCCAACTGTACCGAGGGGAAATCCCACGTGTAGGACCAGTCGCCCATACCGGTAATCATCTCCCACCACACGCCTACATACTTGCAGGGTTTAATCCATGAGGTATCCTCGATTTTACAAGGGTCGTTCAGGTTGAGCGTGATGCGCGAAGCGAGTATGTCGCGGGCATCGTCGCTGACGATAACCGTACGCCACGGCGAGTGACAGGGAGTCTGCATATAGCCTTTGTCACCTTGCGAGTCGGGGGTGAGCCACGAGGTAAAAATCATGTGCTCGTCGTCGAGATTGAGGTGCATGCAGGCGTAATTGATAAGAGCAGCCTCGTGCAGATTGATGTAGATACCATCATCGGTTTTGAGCATCAAGGCCGTCTGTACGCCCGTGGGCGAGAAACTGGTCTGCGAGAGATTCTCGGTAATGGCTCCGGCTTGCAGTTTTCTGATTTCAGAGAGGCGCGACACCGTATAATCATACTCCTGGGTGTCGTAGTCGCCCGGAATCCAGTAGGCCGTGTGGTCGCCGGTCATGGCAAACTGTGTACACTCTTCCTTTATCACAAAATAGTTCAGATTCTTCTGTTGCGGGAATTCATAACGGAATCCCAAACCGTCGTCGAACAGACGGAAACGCAGGAGCATGGTCCGGTCGGTCTCTTTCTGACGCAAGGTTACCGCCAATTCGTTGTAATGGTTGCGAATCGACGACTCCTCGCCCCAGACGGGAGTCCACGTTTCGTCAAAGGTGGAGAAAGCCGAGTCGGCTACGGCAAAACCGGTCATCAGCGAATAGGGAGAACCCTCGTTCTTATCGTCCATTTCATTAAACTCCCGGCGCTGAAATTCGCCTTTGAGCTCGATACCCAGATGACTGGGAGCGATAACCGTTTTACCTTTATATTGCAGCGTATAGGTAGGACGGCCATTCTCTATCGAGAAGTCCATCTTTAACTCACGGTTCGGCGAGAAAAGTGTTTGAGCAACAGCCAATTCCATACACAAGTTGAGCAAGCATACTGACAATAAAATTTTCTTTTTCATAACAATTGAGAGGCGTAATTATTTTTTAATCAGTTTTTGAGTTTCATGACCTTTGTCCCAACGGAAGTCCACGATATAGGAACCCTCGGGCAACGAGCTGATATCGACGGTCGAGAGGTTGCGGGTGAGCGACTGCTCTTGCAGGCAGCGGCCGTCTTGCGAGGAAATGCGCATCTGAGCATTGTCGACATCGAGCAGGACGTTCAATATACCGTCCGTAGGGTTGGGATAAATGCGGCACGAAGGCTCGGCCTTCACCTCCTCGACAGCCGACGGGTCAGAAACCCGCTGTATCGAATAGGCCAACGACTGATCGTTGAAAGTCATCACATAATATCCGCTCTCGGCCAAGGTGAATTTCAGGTTCGAGTCGCTCTTGCCGGTAGTCTCCATGGCTGTCCCGCTCAATCCTTCAATACCACCCCAATCCTTGTTGCTCCAATTATTGGTATTGACAAATTTCAATTCCTGGTCCCCGGCCTCGCAATAGATGGCATCACTCTTCCACACATGGTTGTCGACCAGGTCCATCTGACTGAAATAGTTGAGCGTCCAGTTATTGAATGTTCCGCCCACGTATATAATCGATTCGTTGGAGTCGAAAGTACGCATGATGGCATATTCGAGCGTCGTGGGGTTGAACATGATGTTGTAGTTGCCGCTATTGGCAATATGGAAGGTAATATCGGGTTTGCCGGTACTCGGTTTGGCCACACCGCTCAGACCGTCGGCATCACCCCAATCGTCGCCGCTCCACGTAGGAGAATTGGTAAATTTGAGGCGATGGTCGCCCTTCTCGATGTAGATACGTTCGCTCACCATAAATCCGTCGGTATTACCGGTGAGTACATACTGGTCTACGTCCCAGTCGTTGAAGGTACCGGTTACGAAGATTACCTTACCGATTGTCTGCGACAGGTCTATCCCTTCGGTCACATCTTCCACATGGGGTACAACGATGCGACTGTCGGTCGTCCAGGACGAATAATAGGTCTCGGCTCCACCAACTACGGCTACCCGATAATGACGGGTCTTGTCGAGATTACCTTCGCTCTTGACCACGGTTACCGCCAGAGAATCCTGGGCATAGGGTTCGCAGTTGAACTGCAAGAGTGCATAATCACCATTCTTGTAGTCAAACCCTTCGCCGGCATCGTCATACATCTCGCCATAAGCCGTACCATCGTCCGAAGGATTCACGAAGAGGGTAAGCGAATCGGCTTCATAGACAGCGGTCGTTTGAACCGTATGGCCCAAATAGGGCAACACGCTACCGGGACGCAGAGCCAGCAACGGCTGGTAACCATCGTCCTCGGCTTCGAGTTGCAGCTGGTCCCAATCGCCCTTGGGCAGAGTCACGTGGTTGGCCCAGCGAGGGATTACCATCAGGTCGCCACCCAACAGGAAGGCTTGCTCCTGGTCACGCAAATCGGTATCGGTCAAATCGGCAAAGAAGAGCGGACGCATGACCGGCATACCGTCGACCGAAGATTCGTGAAACAGCGTGTACAGATAGGGCAACAACCGATAGCGGCGGTTGAGTGCATTGCGCGAAACATTTTCTACCGCAGTACCAAATACCCACGGCTCCTGCGAGCAGCCCGAGGTGTGGTTCCGGGAGAAGGGATAATAGGCCGAGAGGGCCATCCAGTGAGCCAACAGCTCGGGAGTAACATCGAGTCCGTAACCGCCTACGTCAGGTCCACCGAAGGGTTGACCCGAAAGGCCTAACGTGATGCACATCGGTACCGACAGCATCATGTGTTCCCACGTACCCAGGTTATCGCCGGTCCAAGTGGCACAATAGCGTTGTGCACCCAAGTGATTGGCACGAGAGAGAAGGAAGGGGCGCTTGTCGGGACGGCTCTTGACAAGACCCTCGTAAGAGGCTTGTGTCATGAGCGACCCATAGAGATTGTGATAACGCATGTGAGGTCCGGCAGCCAAATCGCCACCTCCCCGGTGCCAGTTGGTCGTGAGCATGGTCCACTCTGGAGTATTGAATACACCCGGTTCGTTCATGTCGTTCCAGGCGCCGTCCATGTCATGAGCCTTGTAAAACTCGCCATAAAGGCCGGCCCACCATTCGCGGGTCTGAGGTTGTGTGAAATCGGGGAACTTGCACATACCCGGCCACACTTCGCCTTCGTAGTCGGTCACCTTATCCTCGGCTTTCACCCAGTGGTCGCCGCTTTGGCCCTGCTGATAAACCGTGTATGATTCGTCGATTTTCACGCCCGGGTCGGTAATATAACCCATTTTGTAGCCCATCTCATGCATCGTCTCGTTGAGTGCATCGGGCGAAGCCACCTTGGACGAATTGAAAAATTCGTTGGCATCATAGGTAAAGATACGTTTCCCGTCCATGTAGTCAATATCTACCCAAAATACATCGCACGGCAAATTGCGCTTGCGGAACTCCTGCCCCATCGCTACAATCTCGTCGGGTTTATAGGTGGGGTTGAACCGCGACTGATGGAAACCCAGGGCCCACAGCGGCGGCAAATTGATGGTACCGGTCAGTTCGCCCAGCACCTGCATCATCTCGCTGGGAGAATCGCGCTCGATTACAATCACCCGGAAGGCCGGACCCTCGCTGGTAATCTTCATGGGATTGGAGAGTTCCAATTTGGAGCGCCAGCTATTATCGGCAATGATACCGAAGGTTTTGCCGTCGGGACGTACACCCATTACCCACGGGTGCGACTGATAAAGGCAGTTGGAGACGTAATAACCATAATTGTCTTTATTCCATATTTCGATCGAAGTTCCATTTCTTCTCAGTTTCCCCGTCACCAGTCCCGTGCCATACAAGTCGGCATCGTCGCTATAAGCAATTTCGACCAGAGTTTTACCCTCCCCGTCGGTTGTGAAAACGGGACGTATCTCCCAATCGCCGGGCAAATCGCCCTGGCGGGTCAACTCTTTCTGTACGGCAAACGACGCCAACGTTTGTGACGAATCGAACTGGGGCGGATAGAACACCGCTATCCTGTCGCCACACAAAAATTCTTCCTGTGCCTGCACGCCTATACTGGCACACAGCATCAAAATGGACAACAATTTGTACTTCATAAAAAAACTGTATTCCAAAATAAGCAATCTGTTTCTCTTTTACCCAACGGGCGACAGGAGGTATTCCCACACCGGGAAGCCCTCCCGTCCCCGTCGGTCATTTTTCTAATACTCCACGACAATCATGTCCCAGTACTTCAAGGCCGGGAGTGTAGTCGTTATCTTACCACCCGCATACTCGTATTCGAGCGGTATGGCTATCCCGTCCTTTACATCGGGCGAAGCCACCCATACCGATTTGGGCGTCTGTTTCACGGCAAAGCTCACCGTCAAGTTTTCCAACAAGTCGGGTTCACCCTGGTCGGCGTTGGTGTCGCACCAATCCAGATGAGTAGCGTTTCGATAGCTGAGCAGCTGTATCACATCGCAAGAGGCAAAGCGCTTGCCCACGGTGGCGACCTGCCCTCTCACCGGCCCCCATTGATTGAACGTCACGTTACCGGCGGGCGTGGTCACATCGACTCCATACCACTCGCCCTCTTCTCTCAGCAGATTCTGATATGCGGTGAGGAAATCGTAGTAGTGAACCAGTGCAATCTTCAACTCACCCCGCATCGAGAGGTTGTTGTTGGGGAAATATTCGTTGCAGAGCAGATGCTCGCCCAGTTGCAGGATAGAACCGCCCCAGGCAAATGCTGCGGCCGTACCCATCAGGATTCCGGGGGTATTGAAATAACTGCGGCCCTTGCGCCCGTGCTCATAGTTCATATAGGCGGCCAGAACCGTTTTCTTGCCACCCGACCACTTGTCGTTGTTGGTGATGATATCCGAGAAGATGGTGTATCCACGATCGTCGTTGTGGTCCCACACCTCGGTATAAAGGAAGTCGACCGGAGCCTTCGAAATCTGGTATTCCTGTCCATACTGTCCTACGGCATTCATTACAAGCGACTTGTCGGGATTGGCCTCTTTCATGCGTTCGATAAAGTGTTTGAACGTCTGGTCAAGATAGACACGATTACCGTAGTAGTCGTAGGTCTCTCCACGATCGCCCAACTGGTCTATCTGATAACCGTCGAAATCAAACACGGCATAGACATCGCTGTTCTGTTGAACCAGATAATCGATCCAGGCCTCATTGCCCGCGTTGACAATATAGATGCTGCTCTTGAAAGGAGAGCCCAGTTCGTGACAATCTTTCAAGACGTGCTTGGTATCCTTGAACAGGTACCACTCCTCCTGCACACCGTCATCGGCCGCATCGGCCAAGGCACCGTAGGCCAGGTTATAGAACAACGACTTCATGCCATACTGATGCGACTTCTCGATGTACCCCTCTACGGTCTTTTTGTAGCAGTCGCGATTGATGATGTCGGTCCACACCTCCATCGGGGCCGACGGAGTCCCGGCCAAGGGTTTGTGGTGCTTATAGTGCCAGTCTTGGAACTGCACATAATTGATGTGGTGACGGTTCAGATTGGACATGACATCGGCGATGTCCTGACTGGTCATGTTGCCATAGGCCGAAAGGAACCCGTTGCGGGGGAATCGGTCGGGCAAGGTCGATACATCGACAGCGATACTGCCGTAGACCGTCTCTACGCCGTTGGCGTCCTTGCTGTACAAGTCGACCAGATAGCCCTGATAGTCAGTGGCAGGCGGTTGCCAAGTCCAGTTGCAACTCGTCAGGGGAGCCTCTTCGATAGTCGTACCCAAATGACGATAGCGCACCATGACATTAGAAGCACCTGCTATCGGCTTGTTCAGGGTAAAATTCACAGCCTCGCCCGGTGTATAGCGAGCCTTGTCGGTATTGAGCTGTACCTCCATGTAACCATCGCCGTAGGTGATGGGGTCGTTCTCCACATCAAAACGGTTGCAAGCCGAAATCGACAGGAGGACCGACAGGGAGAGATAGGCCAAAAATATCTTCTTTATCATATCTTTTGAACTTTATAATTTTACAAATGAAATCGTTTCGTTTTCCACATCGATGGTAATCCGGTAATTGCCGGCTTCGCTGATAATCCACTTGTTGTCGGGCTGGTTGCCGATGAAATAGGTACCATTCTCCGAGATGGGACAGTTGGCCTGCGGTGCCAATATGAAGTCGCCGCCAAAGTTGTGGTCGATTTCGAGCGGGAATTTGAGTTCGCCGGCCGACAGGAAGCCCTCATAGCGGAATACATTGGGATTGGAAGCATCGCGCTGCATCTCGGTAATATTGTCCCACGACCAACCGCCGGGGGCTGCCGAACCCATAATCCATACGTGCTCATATCCTACATAATCGCCTATCTCCAACCGGTTGTTGCGCAAATCGAGTTTCACGCTATACTTGTTGGCAGCAGGTATATTCCACTGATTGCTGGCAGTGCCGAGGTCGCTAAGCAACAGGATACCGGTAGAACCCAACCCGTTGCTGTCGAGCGGTTGATAACCGGCACAACCCGAGGTCGCCGTCGTGGTCGAAATGAGCAGGGTACCGGCCGACAGGGCTCCATTGTAGGTAAATATAAAGGAGTCGTCGCTCGACTGCTCGAGCTTGATGGCCGTGGGTGCAGCCTCGCCCACCAGATAGAGCTCGGTGAAGGGTACCTCGCCATCGAGATTGGTAAAGCTTACGGTAAGCTCGTCGAGATTCACGTCGATCAAATAGTTGCCGGCCTCCTCGATGACCCACTTGTTGTCGGGGTAATCCTCCTCTTTTTCGCGATAGTGCATCTTGGTGGGATCGTCATTATCGCGCACATAACAGGGATACCAGTCACCCAGCTGGGCATTGAACTTGATTTCGCCCTTGTTCAGCATACCTTGCCACGTGAAGTGAGCTATATTGTCATAGTCGCTCGACATGATGGTAGCCAACTGATTGTCCCAGCCATTGGGGGTAGCATCGCCGATGATATAGAGATTGAGCACCCGCCACTTGTAGGGGGCAATCTTCACACTCTTCACAGGCGACACCTGGGTGGGGACCGATGCCGCGGCAACGGTTGCCGTCACCCGTATCTCGAACTCGCTGTACTGTTCGAGCGGAATGGTGGGGAAATAGTGCATCAGAGTATCGGTAAGCTCCTTATTGGTAAAGGAAATTACCCGCGAATCGGTCTTGCCGATGTCGTACTTGATACCGCCTTGAAAGTCATTGCCCTTCAAGTCCATCTCAAAGAAGTACGATATGGCAGCACCTGTACCTTGATTGGTACCGCTGGTCCAGGTTATTTGCAGAGCCTCCTGAGCATCGGCGCGTTGGTCGCACCATACCGTATCGGACGAAAGTTTCACTTCAAGAGGAGATTCTCCCTTGTCGAGTACAATATCCTCCTCACACCCGGTCATACCGACGAGAGCAAGAAGCGACAGTCCTATTATAGTTCTAGCTTTCATTGTTTTTCATTTATGTTGATTAATAACCAGGGTTTTGCGTTAATTTGGGGTTGGCCTCGATCTCTTGTTGGGGAATCGGGAGCAACAGGTGTTTGGAGCTGGCCGAAGTCTTCCCTATCGAGTGGAGGAAGGTAAGCGCATAATTGTCTTTGTATCGAATCAGGTCGAACCAACGTTGTCCCTCAAAGGCGAGTTCGATGCGACGCTCGTGTATGATCTTCTCGCGCATCTGGGCTTGTGTGAGCCCTTCGACATCGCTGCGATTGGTCAAGCCGGCACGTTTGCGCACCTCATACAGCGGGTCTTCGGCCTGCACGGTACGCCCCAGTTCGTTCAGAGCCTCGGCCTTCAACAGCAAGATGTCGGCATATCGGGTTACGACCCAATCGGCATCGCTGGTGTTGTAGTCGGGCGACTGAGCCTTGGTGAGCAAGAATTTGCGCACGTTGTATCCCGTGGTCGAATAGGACGAACTGTATTGCTTGCCGTCGAAGGTGGGGCAACCCATATAGAAGATGGTCTTGTCTTTGCGCAAGTCGCCCTCCTCATACTGGCTCACAAACTCGGCGGTGGGTTGATTCCAGCCATAACAGCCGGCAGCCATGTCGGAGTTGCGGGGTCCCATGAAGGTACTGGTCCAGGAGCATTGGTTCTCGTTGCTCCAGAAGTCATAGTTGGTCTTGCCATAATACTGCACCTCGAATATCGACTCGACTCCATTCTTCTTGGCGGGGTCGAAATTGTCGGAGTAATCACTGGCCAGTTCATATCCCATCGAACCGATTTCGTTACACATGCGCACCACCTCTTCATACTTGTCGTTGCTGGGCTCGTAGGTCATGTATACCCGTATCAGTTCGGCCATGGCGGCCTCGCGGGTAGCCCGGCCCAAATCGGTTGTCGAGTACTCCGACTTCTTGGGCAGAAGGTCGATGGCATTTTTCAAGTCCGAGGTGATGAGTTCGTAAATCTTGCTGACCGGTGCACGCTCGACCAACAGATTCGACTCCGAAGTCTGCGGAGTGATGATGTAGGGTACCCCGCCGAAAAGACGTACCAAAATGAAATAGTAGTGGGCTCTCAAAAAGTAGGCTTCGCCCAGGCAACGGTTTTTGAGGCTCTGGTCCATATCCATGTCGGGTACATTCTGCAACACGAAGTTACAACGCAAAATACCGGGCGAAGGGCCACGCCACAAATCCAGAGCGGCAAAGTTGTCGGCCGTAGCGATGAAATTGGCCAAATCGACCGTCTCGATGCCATCGGTACCACCACCGGCTCCTACTACACTGTTGCCGGCCATGATGTCGAGCGTCCAGATGCGCATGTTATAGAGTTTGGCCCATTGCAGGGGCTGATAAGCCGCATTGACAGCAGCCACGGCATCTTCGGCGGTTTGGAACCCCTCCGACGTATCGACCGAATCCCACGGCTCACGATTCAGGAAATCACTGCAAGCGCTCAACGACAAGGCGAGTGCGCCGAAAATCGATAAAATATAAGTTGTTCGTTTCATCAGTGGTCAGGGGGTTAAAAGGTTATGTTCAATCCAAAAGTAAAGTTGCGAGTCACGGGATACACATTATTATCATTACCCGAGCCGCTCACTTCGGGGTCGAGGCCCGTATAGCGGGTAAGGGTAAAGAGGTTCTGTGCCGATACCGACAGCCGCACTTGCTGCATGGCGGCCTTCTTGGTCAAGCGGCTGGGAAGCGTATATCCCAGCGAGATGTTCTTCAATCGCAGGTAGCTGCCATCTTCCAGGAAACGGTCGGATACGCGATTGTTCTTGTTGGGGTCGCCAAACACGGCACGCGGCATGGTGTTGCTGGTACCGGGGCCGCGCCAACGGTCGAGTACGGTAATCATCTGGTTCTGGGCCACGCTCATGGCTTCGAGCGAAGCCCGGTTGCCGTTGTAGATTTTGTTACCGGCTACACCCTGGAAGAAGATTTCCAAATCGAATCCCTTGTAGGAAAACTGGTTGTTCATGGCAAAGGTCCACGACGGTGTGGGACTTCCCAAAATGGTGCGGTCGTCGTCGTTGATGACACCATCGTTATTCAAGTCCTTGAAGCGGATATCGCCCGGCTGGGTACTCGACGTAGGGTCACTGCCCACGGTCTGTATCGCATGGTTGTCGACCTCCTCCTGCGTCTGGAAAATACCGTCGGTTACATATCCATAGAAAGCACTGATGGGATAGCCCACCATGTGCACGTTGTTATCGAAGTACATGGGGACATCGCCGTTGAGCCTGATCAGCTCGTTGTGGTTGTACGACACGTTGGCCGTGGTCGACCAGGTGAAGTCGCCCCCCCGGAAGTTGAACGAGGTCAAAGCCAACTCCACGCCGACGTTACGCATCAGACCGGCATTGATTTGCGACACATTCTCGTCGGAGTATCCCGAAGAGATGGGCACCGACATGGGGACCAACATGTCGTTGGTGTTTTTGATATATCCGTCCAAGGTGACCAGGAGTCGGCTGTCGAGCATCGAAGCGTCAACACCTACGTTATACTGCTCTACCTCTTCCCAGCGCACATTGGGATTGGGCATCACCCACGGAGCCAAACCCGATACCTGGTTACCGTTAAAGTTGTACTGCACGGTCTGCAACACCGAGGCATAGGCATAGTTGCCTACACTGGCCTGGTTACCGGTGACACCGTATCCGGCCCGTATTTTCAAGTCGCTCAGGGCAAAGCTCTTGTTGAACCACTCCTCCTCACTCATTCGCCAGGCCAACGAAACCGAGGGGAAAACGCCCCAACGATTGGCCTTGCTGAAACGCGAACTGCCATCGGCACGCATGGTGGCGGTAAAGAGATAACGGTTGTCGTAGGTATAGTTGACACGACCCATGAACGAGAGGAGGGCCCAGTCGCTACCGTTACCCGTAAGCGTAGGTTCGAGAATACCGTTGGCCAACTCTTGTGCCGACTCGCTGATAAAGCCCTGTATGCTACCGCTCATGAATTCGTAGGTATTGGTCTGTGCCGACGAACCGATCATGGCTGTCACCGCATGCTTGCCATCGAACGTCTTGTTGAAGGTAAGCAAGTTATCCCACAACCAGGTGAGACTCTTGTTGTACTCGCGCGAAGCCTGCGACTCGGGTTGCTCGATGGGTTCCCAGTCATACTTGGGTGTCCAGCTCTTGCTGTCCCAGAAGAGGGCCTGAATACCGAAGGTACTCTTGAAGGTGAGCCACTCCCACGGCTTTATCTCGGCATAGATATTACCGAGCAAGTTGTAACCCTTGGTGGTCGAGGTATTCTCCATCATCTTGCCGATGGGGTTGGCTATATCGCCCACATACATGGCCAATCCTACGGGACCGGCCCACGACCCGTCCTCGTTCTTGATGGCCTGGGTGGGCAGAGCCTTCATGGTGTTTTGTATGTTATACTCGCCTTGCGACTTGATGTCGTGATTGAGCGAAAGGTTATGCCCCATCTTCAACCATTTGTACAATTCCACATCGGAATTGAATTGAAGGGTAAACCGCTTGTAGTCGGTCGTCTTGATAATACCTTGCTGGTCATAATAGGTACCCGACACGTAGTAATGACTCTTTTGGGTTCCGCCCGAATAGTTGGCCGAGTAGGTCTGCGTAGGGGCATACTGGAAGAGCTCGCCCATCCAGTCGGTACCCTTGCCCAGTTTGGTGGGGTCGTTGAAGAGGGCATACTGAGGTTGTCCGCCGGCACTCATCATCTCGTTATGCAACGACGCGAACTGCGAGGCATTGAGCAAGGGCAAGGTGCGTTGCAACTGATCGAAACCGTAGGTCACTTTCACATTCAAGTTGTTGCGTTCCTGCGAACCTTTCTTGGTGGTAATGATAATCACACCATAGGCTCCGCGCGAACCGTAGATGGCCGTAGCCGATGCATCTTTGAGAATATCGACACTCTCCACATCGTCCATGTTGATCATATTCAACGGTACATCGGTAGGTACACCGTCGATAACCAGAAGCGGGTCACTGTTGTTGATCGAACCTATACCTCTGATTTTCATGCTCACGTTACTGCCCGGGGCTCCGGTCGAAACGACCTGCAAACCGGCTGCCCTACCCTGTAAAGCGGCACCGAGACTCGGTGACGGCTGGCGGGCCAGGTCTTTGGACGAAACTTGCGAAATGGCTCCCGTCAAATCACTCTTCTTCTGGATACCATATCCAATTACCACAATCTCGTCGAGCATCTCGTTGTTCTCGCGCATGATAATCTGCACCGTCTTCTGTCCTGCCACAGCAAAATCCTGGGCTTCATACCCTACATAACTGAGGTGTAACACGGGTTCGGCCGAGCTCAATCCAAGACTGAAATGGCCATCAATATCGGTTACTGTCCTGTTCGAGGTTCCTTTCTCCGACACATTGACACCGATAAGCGGCTCTTGATTGACATCGAGAACGACTCCCTCGACCTTGCTTTGTGCCCATACGGTAAAAGGCAACAGGCACAAGAGTATTGCCGACAGGGCTATCCTGCCATAATGGTTATTTTTCATCTATATGTTTTTTAGGAAAAGATAAAAAAGGGGGGGCCACCACACACGTCGAACAGCCCCCCCCAAAAAAGATTTATCGAATTACGATTTTATGCGTAGCACGACCCTGAGTAGTCTCAATGACAAACACATATATTCCGGCACGAAGTCCATCGAAAGGCAGCAGTGTACCATTTACCGAAACGACTTCCCGACCGCTTATGTCATACAGAGCCATGGCCCGGGCTTGTTCACTCACAATGCCATAGGACTCTTGTACCCAGTCTATTACCTCTACCTCGTCAACAGCTGTCGAAGTGCCGTTTTTAACCACTTCGAGAGTCATATCGTTCAAGTTGAGTACAAGGGTATAATTACCTTCCTGCGTAGAGAGTACATTGAACTTGTTGTCAACATCGTTACTCAGCATGATAACATTCAAGACTCCCTCCTGCAACGGAGTCATGTTGCTCTCGGCGCCGTAGGCCACAGCGCCAAAATTGTCACCGGCAAAGAATTTAAGTTCACCCTGAACCAAATCGCCCGTCCAAGAGTACACACCCTCTTCACCACTGTTTACCAAGACTTTATTATTATCGAATTCCCAACCTCCTACGGCAGGACCTACCAGCCACAGTTGCTCGGGGAAAGAAACCTGAGGCTCCGAAATCGTCATTTTCAGGTTCTTGGTATCGACCGTTACATCATATAACCCCTCGATATTGACGATAAATTTCCAGTCCTCATCACCACTGGTAGTATATTTCAAATCATATTCACCAACGGCATCGACAGAGGTACCTGAAACGGCAGCCACATACATGCGGTTATTCCACTTCTGCATCACCATAAATTTCAACTCGGCACCCTCGTCGGCCGTATTAAGATACAGCGAGCCTTGATAAATACCCGAATCGAATGCCGTTTCATGCAGTGCAATGGAGTTTTCGATAGCCCACCCGGCATTGGTCGCCGAACCTACGGCATAAACAGCCTCGGAGTGGGTAGCCCATTGGTCGGGCAGATCGGTAGCATCGCTCACCTCGACAACCGGAGTCTCGCCCGTGAGATCGACTCTGAATTGGTACCGCCCGGCAGCCATTACTTTAAACGACTTGTCGGGAGCGGTATAGTCGCTGCGAAATTCCAACTCATGCGAACCTGTCGTCAATTCCAGATAGGTTTCATTAAGGTTATCACCCACGACCGTAGAGGCCATAGCCGGACCGTAACCCGGAGCAAAATCATAGGTGGTCACAAAACGCATGCGACCTTCGGTCAAATCGCCGGTATATTCATACACGCCCTCTTCAACCGTTACCATACGAATAACATCATCACTATTCCACTGAGCCGGAGTGGCATCGCCTATTACATATAAGGAAGTGGGATAATCGTTGGCTGCAACCGTAGCCGAACACAAGGCCAAAGCCGAGAAAAGTAAGAGTTTGCTTTTCATGTTATTTAAATTTTGATTAATAAATAAGCCCGAGAAAATCTCGCGTTTCTAATTTTGTTCACAAAAATATAGGGGGCAATTGAGGTTGTCAACTCAATGTAGTAAAAAAGTAGTATTTTAATAAAAATAAATATCTTATAATCAATTTATTATACAAAATATTAATATTATAAAAGTAGTCGATACAATAGCCTTTTTCAAGGTTTTGAATAGAAAGTATTCATAATTCTTTTTATCTTTGCCTTTGACCTCGGAATATATTTTATTCAAAATTCCATCACACAAAAAGAGGATAATTTAATGCGCTTAACCATGAATACTCACCAACGGCCCATACTGTTTTTGCTATGCATGCTGCTCTCTTTATCGGCATCTCATTTCGAAGCCGATGCAACTTTAACCGAAAAGCAGGTTACCTATACGGTCGAGGCTACGCTCGACTCGCTCGACCGGCTCATCAATCAACGCTATATCTATACCCGGCAGAAAGAGAAACAGATTCAGGAAATCAAGTTGCGCCTGAGGAACAAACTGTCGCCCGAAGAACGGTTCCGTACTCTGGGTTATCTGGTTGACGCCTACCGGGCATTCAGTATCGATTCACAGGCGGTATACGTCAAGCGACAAATCGAATTATCAAACAAGTTGAACAACAACGACCTGCAAATTCAAGCCCAACTCAATCTGGTCGAATGCTTCTACAACTCCGGTATGTATAAAGAGGCCAATGAGTTATTGGAAAAAATGGGGCGCAAGAGACTGCCGTCCTATATCCTGCCCTATTACTACCACTTGAAACGCACGCTTTACGGATTGCTCGCCGACTACTCGCTGCAACCCGACATTCGCGACAACTACACCAAACAGCTCAACCTTTACCGCGACTCCATCTTACAGGTCAACTCTCCATCGTCGTTCACCTACTGTGTGGTGAAATCAGACGAACTGACGGCCCGACACGACTATGCCCAGGCCTTGCAGATTCTGAGAGAGAGACTCGCCCAGGACGACCTCAATTCGCACGACCGGGGCATCATTTATTACTGCATGGCCGAAATCTTTGCCCAAACGCAACAGAGCGACAGCACGAAAATCTACTACGCCCTATCGGCACAGTGCGACCTGAAAGCCTCGGTCAGGGAATATGTATCGCTGCACCGGCTGGCCGAGCAGTTGTTCCACGAAGGGGATATCGAACGCGCCTATGCCTATATCAAATGCTCGGTCGAAGATGCCAAAGCCTGTAACGCCCGCGTACGAAGTCTCGAATTCATGCCAGTATTCACCATTATCGAAGAGGTATATCAAGCTCAGATACAAAAACAGAAGGCCTTGTCGATTACCTTCACCTACATCACTTGTGCTTTCTGCGTCATATTGCTCATTACCTTTGTGATTCTGTTTTTCCAGAATCACAAGCTCAACAGCGTCAAGGAGAAACTTAACCAGACCAACAAGCATCTGCAAACCGTAAACAACTCTCTCATCGAAAGCAACCATGTCAAAGAGGAGTATCTAAGTCGTTATATGGACCAGTGTGCCGTCTATATCGACAAGATGGACGACTACCGCCGATCGCTCAATAAACTGGCTTCGATGGGAAAGGTGGAAGAACTTGCCAAAAACCTGAAATCACAAAACATCATCAACAACGAACGCCGCATGTTCTACGCCGAGTTTGACCAATCGTTCCTGAAACTCTACCCCGACTTTGTCAAGAAGTTTAACGAACTGCTGGTTCCCGAGGCTCGCATCACGCCCAAGCCCAACTCGCTTACGCCCGAACTGCGCATCTATGCACTGGTGCGACTGGGTACGACCGACAGCGTCAAGATTGCCCGATTCCTGTGTTATTCGCTTTCAACCATATACAACTATCGGGTGAAAATTCGCAACTCAGCTATCGGCTCCCGCGACGATTTCGAGGAGAGGGTCATGCACCTGTAAAGCAGCGACACCGAAACGGTTGTTCCCGTCACATCGGCCCGGTGAGAGGAGCGCAGTCAATGCCTCACTCATACTCATCAGCCAGGGACGAACCATGCATACCTATCCCCCCCGGTGAAATAGAGAAAAAACAACTACTTATGTAATCTTTATTGTTAAAGAAACATTTTTCTTAACACAAGAGATACAATATATTTGCTACATTTGCACACGATGTGCTTACAAAATATAAGCCATTCAATATCTCAAAATACAATTTAAACAGCTAAAAACATTTAATCGTATATTTATGTCAAAAGTTCTAAAAGAAGATGCCTTAAAATATCACAGCGAAGGCAAAGCCGGGAAAATAGAAGTCATTCCTACCAAACCGTACAGCACGCAGCACGACCTCTCGCTGGCTTACACGCCGGGAGTAGCCGAGCCTTGTCTCGAAATCGAAAAAGATCCCGACAAGGCCTATGAGTACACGGCCAAGGGGAATCTGGTGGCTGTGATCTCCAACGGTACCGCCGTCCTGGGACTGGGCGATATAGGTGCACTGGCCGGCAAGCCGGTAATGGAGGGCAAAGGTTTGCTGTTCAAGATTTTTGCCGGAATCGACGTGTTCGACATCGAAATCAACGAAAAAGACCCCGACAAGTTTATCGAGGCGGTCAAGGCCATATCGCCTACCTTCGGCGGTATCAACCTCGAAGACATCAAGGCTCCCGAGTGTTTCGAAATCGAGACACGCCTGAAAGAGGAACTGGATATTCCCGTCATGCACGACGACCAGCACGGCACCGCCATCATCTCGGGTGCCGGACTGCTGAACGCGCTCGAAATACAGGGTAAGAAAATCGAGGAGGCCCGCCTCGTCGTGAACGGTGCCGGCGCAGCCGCCATCTCCTGTACCAAGCTCTACATGGGGCTGGGAATCAAACGGGAGAATATCGTCATGGTCGACAGCAAGGGAGTAATCCGTTCCGACCGTCCCAACCTGCCACCCTCGAAACAACAGTTTGCCACCGACCGCACCGACATTCACACGCTGGAAGAGGCCATGCGGGGTGCCGATATTTTCCTGGGACTTTCGGTCGCCGACGTGCTGACCACCGAGATGGTGCAGTCGATGAACGAGCGGCCTATCGTCTTTGCCCTGGCCAACCCCAACCCCGAGATTTCCTACGACAAGGCCATGGCCTCGCGCGACGACCTGATTTTCGCCACCGGCCGTTCGGACTATCCCAACCAGATCAACAACGTGCTGGGATTCCCCTACATCTTCCGGGGAGCCCTCGACGTGCGCGCCACGACCATCAACGAGGAGATGAAACGGGCTGCCACCTATGCCATTGCCCAACTGACCAAGGAGCCGGTACCCGACGTGGTCAACTCGGCCTACGGGCTGAAACGGATTTCGTTCGGTCCCGAATACATTATTCCCAAGGCTCTCGACCCGCGGTTGCTCACCGCCGTGGCTCCGGCCGTAGCCCGGGCAGCCATGGAGTCGGGCGTGGCCCAACACCCCATCACCGACTGGGACGCCTACAACGACCGGTTGAAGAAGCTCATGGGTTATGACAACAAAATGTTGCGCGAGTTTACCGAGATGGCCCGCAAGGATCCCAAGCGGGTGGTATTTGCCGAAGCCAACCACGCCAACATGCTGCAAGCTGCCGCAACAGCCCTGCGCGACGGCATCTGCAAACCTATCTTGCTGGGCAACGACGAACTCATCGGCAAGCTGGCCGCCTCGATCGGTGTCGACCTCACGGGCATGCAAATCATCAACCTGCGCCACCCCGACGAAGAGGATCGCCGCTGCCGCTATGCCAAACTGCTCACCGAGAAACGGCAACGCGAGGGCATGACCTACCCCGAAGCTCACGAAAAGATGTTCGACCGCAACTACTTCGGCATGATGATGGTCGAAGCCGGCGAAGCCGACGCCTTCATCACCGGCACCTACTCGAAGTATGCCGAGACGATACAGATTGCCAAGGAGGTAATCGGCATACGCCCGGGCTACAAGCACTTCGGTGCCATGCACATCATGAACACCAAGCGGGGTACCTACTTTATTGCCGACACGCTTATCAACCGCAAACCCACGACCGAGACGCTGGTCGACATTGCCAAACTGGCCTACGACTCGGTGCGCTTCTTTGCCCAAGACCCCGTTATCGCCATGGTATCCTACTCCAACTTCGGGTCGGACAATCTGGGCAGTCCCCAACGGGTACACGAGGCTATTGAGATTCTGCACCAGCAATATCCCGAGATTGTCATCGACGGCGAGATGCAGATGAACTTTGCCCTCAACAACAAGCTGCGCGACAAGACCTACCCCTTCAACAAGCTCAAAGGTCGCGAGGTGAATACCATCGTCTTCCCCAACCTGAGTTCGGCCAACTCGGCCTACAAACTGATGCTCGAAATGGGCGTAGCCGAGACGATAGGTCCGATTCAGATGGGACTGAACAAACCGATTCACTTCACCGACATTGCCAGCTCGTCACGCGACATCGTCAACCTCACCACGGTGGCCGTGCTCGATGCCATTGTGCAGGAACGCCGGAACAAACAATAAACAGGAGGTAACGAAATGTATATCGCACATTTCAGCCCGACGGGTGGTACCCGCAGGGCTGCCGAAATCATCGGGCGGGCTCTCGACCCGCAAGCAACCGAGATAGACTTGTCGACCCCCAAATCGGTGGCAACACCTCTCGATTTGAGCCACGACGAGGTGCTGCTGGTAGCAATCCCCGTGTATGGTGGACGTGTCCCGGCCATCGCCCTCGAACGGTTGAAAAGGATTACCGGGCACGACACCCCGGCAATTCCCGTAGTGGTATATGGCAACCGCGATTACGACGATGCCCTGCTCGAATTGAAAACGGCGTTGGAGGCAACCGGATTCCGTTCCATCGCCGGAGTCGCCTGCATTGCCGAGCACTCCATCATGCGGGTCTATGCCACCGGCCGACCCGACGAGGCCGACAAGCATCTGCTCACACAGTTTGCAGCCCGCATCGCCGACAAGCTCGATGCTGTGAAAAGTGGCACCGTCCCGGCACCCATCGAGGTCAAGGGGAATCCCCAGTACAAGCCCTACAACGGGGTACCTCTCAAACCACACGCAAGCCGGGCCTGCAACCGGTGCGGCACTTGTGCCGCCCTGTGCCCGGTAGGAGCCATACCGCTCGACAACCCTAGCAAGACCGATACGAGCAAATGTATCTCGTGCATGAGGTGTATCGCGGTGTGTCCGCAACAGGCCCGCAAGGTAAGCAAGTTGAAAGTGGCCCTCTCTATCCGCATGCTGAAAAAGGCGTGCGAATCGCGCAAGGAGCCCGAGTTATTTATCTGACCTTTCCCAAAAAGGAGGGAGGAAAACTCACGGCAAGGTAAACGACAAGGCTGGTTCCAAGCACTTGTCGAGAAGAAGACAACCCATGTCACGCCCTTGCCCCCTCACACGATAAAGAGAGGGTGATCGGGCGTGGAGTGACGGGCAGAATAGTGAAACCCTTCGGCCGAAAAGGCCTCTAACTCATCGGGGGCGGTGAGCCTGTTTTTCAAGATAAAACGGGTCATCGCCCCTCTCATCATCTTGGCATAAACCACAATGGTTTTAAGGGTGTCGCCCTTGATCACCTTAAACTCGGGAGTCACCACCCGCACCTCCCGGGAGAGACGGGCCCAGTCGAGCGACTGCTGTATCTCGCGGCTGGCCAGGTTGACCAGAATACCACCGGCTGCCTGCACATCGGCCACGAGCCGGTCGGTGAGTCGCGGGCGCCAATAGTCGGCCAACGGCTCGCCTATCGAAGGCAACTCCACCGTATACTCCATGCGATAGGGCTTGATACCGTCGAGCGGTCGCGTTAGACCGTAACAGGCCGAGGCGATGCGCAGATGATCCTGGGCATAAGCGAAATCAGCCTCCGAGAAATCGGTCGGAGCCAAATAACGAAAGACAATGCCGGTATAGCCCAGCAAGGCGGGAATGACTGCCGTATCGGGCGACAGGAAGTCGTGATAGCGCTCCCGCGTCTGCAAGGCCAGTGCCCGATTCACCCCCAACATCTCGGTCAGTTCGTCGACCGAATAGCCGACCATCTCACGGGCTATCCGAGTAGCCTCGTCGATAAACGGCGGGCAAGTCACTTCGGGCACCCGCACCTTGCTCTTTCCGGTCATGGTCTTGGCCGGTGACAACAGGACTAACATATACTCGATTTTAATTGAAACGTTTCTGCAACTCGTCATACGAGATGACGACAAAGACACTCTTCCCCGAAGGCGTATAAGCCGGTGTTTTGAGAGCCAGCAGGTCGTCGACGAGAGTCGACATCTCCTCCTTCGAGAGGGTCTGCCCCACCGGCACGGCGGCGGCCTCGGCCAGGGTCCAGGCAATGCGTTGCTGCAACGAAGCCTTCGCATCGTGCTCCTTCTCCGAGGCGGTGGCAATCATCTGCCCAATCAGGTCACAGGCATCGACACCCTCGACTCCGGCCGGCACGGCATTAACCGAATAACTGTTCTGCCCCATGTCGGCCAAGTCGAATCCCAAGGCGGTCAACTCGCTCCAAATCGAACGCAGCACGGCAGCCTGCGACACGGTGAGTTGCATCATCTCGGGAAAGAGAATGCGCTGCGAGGCCATCTCGCGCGACGAGATACCGGCCATAAAGCGCTCGAACAGAACCACACCATGCGCCCGGTGCTGGTCGACCACCATCAGTCCGTCGGGAGTCGGCACGGTGATATATCGTCCCTTCAACTGTAACACGGGTCGTCCGCTTTGGTTCAGTTTCGACTCAAACTCGGGGAAAATCGTATTGTTCTCACCCGGAGTATCGTCAGAGAGTTTCGAAACATAATCGCCCGAGAAATCGGCTTTCGACGGCACCTCCTCGCCCGCATCGGGACGCAAAGGCTCCTCCTCGCGCGACGAATTGTTGAAGCTGCTGTACAGCTGTTGCCAGTCATACTGGGGGCGCTTGGCGGCCGCACCTCCCCCACCGCCACCCGGGCGGAACGGATTGTACGACTTGTCGACCTGTACCGTCGGGGGTGCCACGTGCGCTCCCGGTTTCGAGATGGGTATCTCGGGGGCATCGTCCATGTCAAAATCGATGGTGGGCGCCGCACTGTATTTGCCCAGAGCCTCCTTGACCGAGGCCGAGAGAATCTGCCAGATGGGCTGTTCGTTCTCGAACTTGATTTCGGACTTCGTGGGGTGGATATTCACGTCGATGGTCTCGGGCTCGACCGTGAGGTTGATAAAGTAGTTGGGCATCTCGCCCACCGGCACCAGATGCTCGTAGCAGATGGTCACCGCCTTGTGAAAATAGGGGTGACGCATGTAGCGGCCGTTGACAAAGAAGTATTGCAGGGCTCCCCTCTTGCGGGCCGACTCGGGCCGCCCCACATAACCCGAAATCTTGACCAGCGAGGTCTCGGTGTCGAGCGCCAGCAGCTGCTGGTTGAGGCTCTTCCCGAAGAGGGCTACGATGCGCTGACGCAAGTTAGAGGCCGGCAGATTGAACAGTTCGGTATCGTTGTGGGTGAGCGTAAAGGCCACCTGCGTGTTGATGAGCGCCATGCGTTCAAACTCGCCCAGAATATTACTCAGCTCCACCTGATTCGATTTGAGAAATTTTCGGCGAGCCGGTACGTTGAAAAAGATATTCTTCACGGCAAAGTTGCTGCCCACGGGCGTCGATATGGACTCTTGCCCCTCGCAGTGTGAAGCCGACATGCGCACACAGGTACCCACCTCGTCTTCGCTGCGGCGGGTGCGCAGCTCAACCTGGGCAATCGCTGCGATAGAGGCCAAGGCCTCGCCCCGGAACCCCATGGTGTGCAGGGTAAAGAGATCCTCGGCCGAACGAATCTTGGAGGTCGAGTGGCGCTCGAACGCCAGCCGGGCATCGGTCGGCGACATGCCCTTGCCATTGTCAATAACCTGGATAAGGGTGCGCCCGGCATCTTTCAGCACAATCTGAATCGTGGTGGCCCCGGCATCGACAGCATTCTCAACCAGCTCCTTGATTACCGAAGCCGGGCGCTGTATCACTTCGCCTGCCGCAATCTGATTGGCCACCGAGTCGGGCAACAAATGGATTATATCGCTCATAATACCTCCTCTTTCTCGCTTTACTACCGGCCGAACCGGTGTTTCTTCTTATCCTCCTCGACCACCTCGACCTTCACCTCGGGTTTGCGGAAAATGTCGTCGGGACCGGTCGGCCTCAACTCGCTGTACCATTTGTAGGCCGGCAGATAGAGCTGATCGGGCTTCACCTGCTCCATGGGGGTGAGGCTGCCCTGCGGCTGAGGCCAGATGATAATCTTCTCCATCTTCTGGTCTTTCAGATACATGGTGAGGAAACCACTCTCGGCCTTGTTAAGCCCGGTGAGCGTGGAGTCGCGCTCCTGCGGGTAGAATATGGACTGGGCATTGCCGCTCACATCGACCTGACGCAACTGCCCTTGATTGAACCACGCCTTCAACGTCTTCCCCGACACCTGGTCGAAGAAAACCGAATCCTTGTGCTGGGTGGCAAAAGCGGCCGCCGGAATATAGGCCCAGTCGACCGAACTGTCGTTCATGTGTATGCGTATCGTGTCGCCGGTTATCTGGTAGTTCTCGTTCCAGATGATGGGGAGCTTGTACATGTGGAGCAACGAATCGGCCGAGGTGAATTCCATCGAATCGCACACGCCCTGGGCGTCGACCCGGAAAAACCGCACGCCATGGTAGGCTTGCAGCAGCCGGGTGGAATCGGGCAGAATCAAATGCGACTTCAACGTATCGGCGTGCAGATAGAGGGTATCGCCCCGCGAAAATTCGAGCACCCGGGCCGAATCGGTGGCAAACGAGTACTCCGTGCGCTCGTTGTAGAAGCCATACTGCCCCTCCATGATGATGGAACGTACCGAATCGTTGAGCACCATGTTGCCAAACACTTCGCCGAAGCCCGAAGCCCGGTCGTAGTATATCGTATCGCCCGTGAGGCTCTGTCCCTTCGAGGTGACCAGCGAGCGTTTCAAGAGCATCGACTTGTCGGTCTCGGTATTATACCAGCCGGCTGTGGAGTAGATGACGTTGCTGTCCGACACGATGGTCGAGGGCCCCACAATATCGGCAATCTTGGTCTGAGTATTGTATTCGAGCGTGTCGGAGTAGAGGGTATATTTCTCGTTGACCAGCTGCACGTCGAAGTTAAACAGAGCCTGCTTCGTGTCGGGCGAATATTGCCCGTAAACCGACGAAAGTTCGTTTTGCGAATCGACGAGTTTTCCACCGTCGAAATAGTACCCGATGTTGGGTATCATCTCGTAGTTGAGGCTGTCGGTGAAGAGGGTGACGTCGCGGTTTTCCATGCGCACGTTCTCGCGCAACCGGGCTATCTGCTCGTTGCCGTTGTAATAGAGCACGTCGCCATAGATGAAGAGAGTGTCGCCCTGCTCCATGTGCACGTTGCCGAAGGCGTCGAGCGAGTTGTCCTTCTCATAAAAATAGGCGCTGTCGCAATACATGTACATGCTGTCCTTGCGGAACACCACATTGCCCCGCAGCACCCGATAGTCGGCACTCTGCTCCTTGTCGAAGGTGAGCTCGTCGCTGTTCAGCAGGTAGACTTTGTTGGGGTCGTCGCGTTTGGGCAAATCCTTTTGGGGAGTGACCGTTGCCGCCCACATACCAACAGCAAGCAGGCACAGAACGCCTGTCAGGGTTCCATGCCTCTTACCTTTATTGCTGTTTTTTATATCTCTACGATGCCCCATAGGCCTCTCTTATTGCTTAATCCAACCGTCATATTTGAACTCGCAGTTTCGCCAGCCCTCCTTGATGCGGATATAGGTTTCGCTCTGCTTCTTGGCCAGCCAGTCGTTCAGAATCTCTGTCCGTTTCCGCTCCTCCACAATAGTTTTGAGGGTCTGATAGTCGTCCGACATGTTGGCTTTGTGTCCTTCGATACGGTTTTTTAACTTCACGATAGCCACCACCTCCTTGTTCTTACGTTCGTCGGTCATCACAAAAGGTTTCGAAATATCGCCCACCTGCATGTCGGCCACCACTTTGGCCACGTCCTGAGGGAGCTGCCCCATCTCAAACCGGGGATTGCCCGTCTGCGGGTTTACCATCAACCCCTTGTTGTTGCGCGTATCCTTGTCCTGCGACACATATTGAGTTACCTCGTCGAAGGTAAACTTCTTGTCCACCAGGTCGGTGCGCAGGGAATCGAGACGTACCAGCGCATCGGATATATCCTTTTCGGAGACATGGGGACGCAACAGAATGTGACGCACGTTGATGCGGTCGCCCCGCTTCTCGATAAGCTGTATGATGTGGTATCCATACTCGGTCTCGACAATTTTCGACACCTTCTTGGGGTCGTTCAGGTTGAAGGCGACATTGGCAAACTCGGGAACCAGACTGCTCTTGCTCATGAAACCCAACTCTCCGCCCATCATGGCCGAACCTCTATCCTCGGAGTAGAGCACGGCCAGTGTCGAGAAATCACGTTCACCCTTGTTGACTTGTTCGCTGAAATCGCGCAAACGAGCCTTCACGTTGTCAATCTCCTGTTGCGGCACCTTGGGGTTGAGGGTTATGATCTGCACCTCGACCTGCATAGGTATGTAGGGAATACTGTCGACCGGCAACTGGTTGTAGAACTTACGCACCTCGGCCGGTGTGATTTTGAGATCCTTCACCAGCGTGCGCTGTACCTCCTGCACGGTTCCCTGGTCGCGAATGAGACTGGCCAGCTCTTCCCGAATCTCGGTAACCGGTTTTTTGAAATACTCCTCCATCTTCTCTTTCGAGCCGATATTGGCAATGAGGTAATTGATACGGGCCTCGACCTGCTGGAAGACCGTGGCGTCGGGCACCGTAATCGTATCGAGTTTGGCTTGGTGCAGGAAGAGTTTCTGTACGGCCAGCTGCTCGGGAATCACACAATAGGGGTCACCGTCGATACGCTGCCCGTCATATTGCATCTGGCGATACTGCTCTTCGACCTCCGACTTGTAGATGGCTTCGTCGCCCACTACCCATACGACCTCGTCGATAACGTTGTCGTCGTCATCGGCAAAAACCGGCAGAGCCACGGCTACTGCCACGAAGAAAACCAAAAGCCAATCAGTAAGTTTACGCATATTTCAAAAACATTATTTTATACTGTCATTTTTTTCAGGGTCGTCCTGCTTGTACAGCCACTTTATCTCGCCCGATTTCTCGGCGTCGTTATAGAGACTCTCTTCCAACTCGCGATTGAAGGCGAGGCGGCTGCTGTTGGCGAGAATCTCCTGAATCTGCGGCTTGGCAAAATCGTAAGGCATGACCTCGCCCGCCACACGGTACTCGGTAATATTCAGCAAATACCAATACCCGTTTTTGTTGAATTCGAGTTTGGGGTGTGTCTTCAAAAAGGTTTCGGGCTTGCCAAACTCGTAGGGGATATTGTTCACAACCTCTTCAAAGGGAATCCACCGGTCGTAGAAATAGTCGTAGATAACCACATTTTTCAAGGCATACTTTTCGATTTTCTCCACCCCGTCGGGTTTGGTCGAGCAGTACCACTTTTTCAGTTGTGCAATGTTGGGGGCCGTCTCGGGAACTTTCACAAAAAGGCCTTTGAGAATGGCTTCGCGCAACCGGAACTTGTCGGAGTTCTTCTCGTAATAGTCGGCCAACTCCTGCTCGTCGAACTCCTTGTCCACCCGCTCGCTGAGCAGCCGCTTGCGGTACTCGAAGATGACCAGGTCGCGCTTGTATTTCTCGACCAGCGCATCGATACGCTCCATGTCGGGAATGTTTTTCTGTGCCACCCGGTAGAGCAGTTCGTCGTCAATCCAACTGCGTATGTACTTGTCGGCAAACTCGGCACTGTCGGCCGGCGAGAGCCCCTCGGGCATGGCGTCGAGCAGCTCCTGACGCGACAAGGTCTTGTCGCCCACCTGCACCAACGCCTCTCCGCCTCCCTGTAACCCATTTCGGCACGCCGTGAAAAGGCATGCCGAAAACAGGACAATCCATACAAGTACCGGTCTTGTGAACATTCTTATATCTCTGTCGAGTTAAATATTCGCTAAAATACGACTAAATAACTACTTTCTATTGCTTGTTAACGGTTTTTAGAACATCTTCATTTATTTCTACCGGGTACTTTTTATTCAGATTCTCGACCCAGACTTTTTCGAGGTAGGTCTGATAATCGGCCGTTACCTGTCCGCGCACGTCGGTATAGGACTCGGGATATTTCTTCAACAGTTTGCCCGACACGAAGACAACCGGCAATTTCTCGTCGACCTTGGCGGGAGCGCCTTTGAATACCAGTTGGTCTACCCAGGGATTCTCGCCCTCGACAAAAAGGCCGCGTTCGATTTTCACCCGGGTGAGCGAGTCGGTGTTGAACTCGCGCGTGAGTACCACGATGACCGAGTCGGCATCGAGTTTCTTCATGCGTTTCTTGACGGCCGTAGCGGTCGTGTCGTCATCGCATTGAAGCACGAATCCTTTGTAATGAGGTTTATCCCATTTGTATTTCTTGCGGTTTTTCTTGAAATATTTCTGCAAGCCCTGGGTATCCTGCGAAGCCTTTTCCCACACCTCGCGGTTGCTGACTTCGAACAGCAGCATGCCGTCGCGATATTCGTTCATGAGGTTGCGGAAATCGGGGTATTTCTCTTCCAACCGGCTCTTTTCGTAGTCCAGTATCTCCTTGTCGGCCATAACACCGACCATCGAAGTCACATAGTCGGGAGCATTGACCGATACCGTGCGGCCCTTGGGCAGGAATCCGGCAAAGTCGGCTACGGTATAGGTGTGATTCTGGAATGAGAACAACGGGCTTTGATCGGTTTGAATGGCTGCAATGTAGGCCGAATCGACCTTACCCATTGCCTGGGCCAGTTTCACCAGTTTATCCTGTTGGGCCTCGTCCAGTGAGAAACCGTATTCGCCTTTCAGCTTCGTCACCATGGCAGCGCGAGCCATGCCGCCACGTTCGTCGCGAGCCATCATGCGCACGATGTCGGGACGCATCTGCTCAAAGGGCTTGATGTCGCGCTTGTCGAGCAACTTGATGATGTGCCAACCGTAGGGCGACAACACGGGTTCGGTGATGTCGCCTTTGTTTTTCAGGGCAAAAGCAGCATCTTCAAACTCCTTGACAAACTGTCCACAGCTCACCCAGGGCAATTCGCCACCCCGCACGGCCGTACCTTTATCGTCCGAACGCTCTTTGGCCAACGTAGCAAAATCGGCCCCGGCTTTCAACTCCTCATAAATGGCACGAGCATCAGCCTCTTTCTGAGCCTTCACTTCGTCCGAAGCATTACGCGGTACCAAGACCATGATGTGGGCAAAGAGGAACTCTCCCGGGTCGGGACGACGGCTGTGCACCTTGATGATGTGGTAGCCAAACTGCGACTCCACCACGTCGGATACCTGACCGGGTTGCAGGGCAAATGCGGCCTTTTCAAACGGATAGACAGTACGTCCGCCTCTGATGAAGCCCAAATAGCCCTTGTTCTGACGTGAACCGTCCTCGCTGTATTTCTCGGCCAGTGTGCCGAAATCCTCACCGGCCTTGATGCAGTTCAATATCGAATCGGCCTTCTGTTTGGCAGCCGCACGCTCCTGAGGGGTGCGGGCATGGAGACCGATGAGTATGTGGCTTACCTCTACATCTTCCTTCATGCGGTCATAAGCCTCACGCGCCAACCGGTCGTCGACCGAGGCATCGATCAGGTAAGGTTTGGCCAACTCCTCGCGGTATCCGGCCAACTCTTTCTTGAACGCTTCGGTCGTGTCGATACCCAAAGCCTCGGCCTCAGCCACTTTGAGTTTATAGTTCTTAAACAGCGTAACGTATTCGTCGAGTGACTTTTGGTCAATCTGCTGCTGGCTGTTCTTGTTGTAGATGTATTCAAACTCCGATTTGTGAATATCCTTGTTGTTCACTCTCATAATAACCGGGTCGACATCGGCAGCCAAAAGCCACGCCCAAGCATTACCGGCCAGTAAAGCCGTTACAAGCCATTTGTTTTTCATTGTGTTATATGCGTTAGTTTTTTATGGAGACTACAACAGTCCCACATGATCCAAAAAATAATACACTATTTTAACGATTCTACCCTCAAAAAATTATATGGCGACCGATAAAATAGTGTATCATTTTTCAAAAAATTATTTCTTCGTCCCGTTATCCCCGACTGTAATTGGGAGCCTCGCTAGTGATGGTCACATCGTGGGGGTGACTCTCGGCGACTCCGGCATTGGTAATGCGGGTAAACTTGGCATTATGCAGGGCCTCAATATCTTTGGCTCCACAATAGCCCATACCGGCACGCAAACCGCCTACCATCTGGTAAACCACCTCGTAGAGCGAGCCCTTGAAGGGCACACGGGCGGCAATACCCTCGGGCACCAGTTTCTTCGTATCGGTTTCGTTGGCCTGGAAGTAACGATCCTTCGACCCTTTCTCCATGGCTTCGAGCGAACCCATACCGCGGTAAGACTTGTATTTACGTCCGTTGAAGATGATGGTCTCGCCCGGCGACTCCTCGACACCGGCCAGCATACCACCCAGCATCACCGAGTAGGCTCCGGCTGCGAGGGCCTTGACAATATCGCCCGAATAGCGAATGCCACCGTCGGCAATCAGGGGCACACCCGTACCTTTCAACGCCTTGGCCACATCGTACACGGCCGACAACTGGGGCACACCCACACCGGCAATGACACGGGTCGTACAGATGGAACCCGGGCCAATACCTACCTTTACGCCGTCGGCTCCGGCATCGACCAGATAGCGGGCAGCCTCGCCGGTAGCGATGTTACCTACCACTACGTCTATATCGGGATATTTGGCTTTGATATCTTTCAGCACGCCCACTACACCTTTGGTATGGCCGTGAGCCGTATCAATCACGATGGCATCGGCACCAGCCTCGACCAGAGCGTCGACACGTGTCATCGAGTCGACCGTGACACCTACGCCCGCAGCCACCCGCAGACGGCCCAACTTGTCCTTGCAGGCAAACGGTTTGTCCTTGGCTTTGGTAATATCCTTGTAAGTCACCAAGCCTATCAAGTGGCCCTCCTTGTCGACTACGGGCAACTTCTCGATTTTGTGCTTTTGCAGAATGTCGGCAGCCTGTTGCAGGTCGGTCGACTGCGAGGTCGTCACCAAGTGGTCCTTGGTCATCACCTCGTCGATAAGTCGGTCGAGATCGCGCTCAAACCGCAAGTCGCGATTGGTCACGATGCCTACCAATATCTTGTCCTCATTGACTACGGGAATACCACCGATGTGATACTCGCTCATCATGGCCAGCGCTTCGCGCACCGTCGAGCCGCACTTGATGGTAACCGGGTCGTAAATCATACCGTTCTCGGCACGCTTCACGGCATGTACCTGCCGGGCCTGAGCCTCGATAGTCATGTTTTTGTGAATAACACCAATACCGCCTTCGCGGGCAATGGCGATTGCCAACTCGGCTTCGGTAACCGTATCCATGGCGGCCGAAACCAAAGGAATATTTAATCGGATATTTCGTGAAAACTGTGTCGATAGCTCGACTTCACGCGGAAGGACTTCGGAGTAAGCGGGGATTAACAAAACATCGTCAAACGTTAATCCGTCCATCACCACTTTTTCTGCAACAAATGACATAATGAGATTCATTAGAATTTTATTGCATGCAAAGATAAAATTTTTTTGCAAGCTATCCTATTCCGTTTCGGAGATTTTTTAATTATTTATTGCTGCCTGCCTCGGGTATCGCACGAGTCAATCGAACTCTGGTTGTCCTAATGAAACCGGTCTGCCCCGACGCCCCTGCGACCCGACTGTGAGCGAATAAAAAAGCGGGGCTACCCCTCCTCGGATAGCCCCGTCCCTATTTGAATCGATTGTCGTTTAATTTCCCATTTCGGAGAGGAACTTGATGCGAATCAACCGTATCTCCTCCTCGCTGTATTCCATACCGAACTCTTCGATGGCGGCTTCGAGGTCGTCGCTCTCGCTCTCCTTGAAATAGTTGAAGATGTCGTCGATGTGCTCGTCGTCCATAATCTCGCGCAGGAAATAGTCAATGTTTATCTTGGTACCCGAGTAGACGATGGCTTCAATCTCGTCGAGCAGTTCGCTGAATTCCAGTCCTTTCGACTCGGCCAGTTCGTCGAGGGCTATCTTGCGGTCGATGGCCTGGATTATCGATACTTTCAACTTCGACTTGTTGGCTACGGTGCGCACCCGCAAGTCTTCGGGCCGTTCGATTTCGTTCTCCTCGACATGGGCCTTGATGACCTTGATAAACTCCTCGCCGTAGCGTTTGGCTTTACCGGCACCCACACCCGGAATATTCTGCAACTCTTCGAGGGTGATGGGATAGGTGGTGGCCATGGCTTCGAGCGACGGGTCCTGGAAGATGACGTAGGGGGGCAGTTCGAGCCGCTTGGCTATCTTCTTGCGGAGGTCTTTGAGTATGACGTAAAGCTCGGGATCGACTGCACAGGCGGCCCCACCCTTCATGGGCACCTCTTCTTCCATCTCCTCAAAATCGACATCCTTCACAATCTTGAACGATACCGGATTTTTCAGGAATGCGTGCCCGGCTTTGGTCACCTTCAACAATCCGTAGTTTTCAATATCCTTATCGATATAGCCGGCAATCAATGCCTGGCGAATCACGGCGTTCCACGTGCGCTCGTCTTCGCCCTGTCCGCTGCCGAAGACTTCGAGGTCTTCGTGCTGATAGGAAAGTACCTGGCTGGTCTCCTTCCCCATCAAGACATCGATCACATATTCGGCTTTAAATTTCTCTTTCAGTGCAATGATCGTTTCAAGAACCGCACAGAGTTGATCTTTTGCTTCCACTTGTTTTTTAGGATTTAGGCAATTATCACAATTTCCACAATTATCTTCTTCATACTCCTCGCCAAAGTAGTGCAACAGAATCTTGCGCCGGCAGAGCGACGACTCGGCATAGGCTGCCGTCTCGAGCAGCAACTGCTTCCCGATCTCCTGCTCGGCGATGGGTTTTCCCTGCATGAACTTTTCGAGTTTCTGCAAATCTTTATTGATATAAAAAGTTATACATTGGCCTTCTCCTCCGTCTCGTCCGGCACGTCCCGTCTCCTGGTAGTAGCCTTCAAGGCTCTTGGGTATGTCGTAGTGTATGACGTAACGCACATCGGGTTTGTCGATTCCCATGCCAAAGGCTATCGTGGCGACGATGACATCGATTTTCTCGAGCAGGAATGCGTCCTGGTTCTGCGTGCGGGTGGCCGAGTCCATGCCGGCATGGTAGGGCAACGCCCGTATGCCGTTGACCTGCAACAGTTCGGCCAGCTCTTCCACCTTCTTGCGGCTGAGGCAGTAGATGATGCCCGACTTGCCCTCCTGCGACTTGATGTATTTGATGATGTCCTTGTCGATATTCGCGGTCTTGGGTCGCACCTCGTAGTAGAGGTTGGGACGGTTGAACGACGACTTGAAGACCGTAGCGTCGAGCATGCCCAGGTTTTTCTGGATATCGTGCTGCACCTTGGGGGTGGCGGTTGCCGTGAGGGCGATAACCGGCCTTACTCCTATCTCGTTGATAATAGGACGTATGCGACGGTACTCGGGGCGAAAATCGTGTCCCCACTCCGAGATACAGTGCGCCTCGTCCACGGCATAGAACGAGATGTTTACCTGACGCAGGAAATCGATATTCTCTTCCTTGGTCAACGACTCGGGGGCTACATACAGCAATTTGGTTTTTCCCGACAATATATCGCTTTTCACCTGATCGATTGCCGCTTTGTTGAGCGAGGAGTTTATAAAATGAGCCACACCGTCCTCGGCACTGAAATTCCGCATGGCATCGACCTGGTTCTTCATCAAGGCAATCAAAGGCGAAATCACGACGGCCGTCCCGTCGAGAATCAGGGACGGGAGTTGATAACAAAGCGATTTACCCCCTCCGGTAGGCATCAATACAAACGTATCTTTCCCGGCGAGTAAATTCTTGATAATCGCTTCCTGATTTCCTTTGAAGGTATCGAATCCGAAATTCTTTTTCAGTTCCTCAGTCAAATTTACTTCTTTTGCCATACGGTTCTCTCTTTCTCGTTATTGTTTGGCCGATACTCTTATCGGTCTAACAAATTTATAAACAACTCTGCGTAATTACCAAATTTTTTCCTGCTGTTTTTTATACGGCCAATAGTTTTGCTTTCTCCAATTTTTTTTCTGCATAGCTGCGTGTGATATGCAGTTTCTTCTTGTTCGACGAAGGGGTCTCATACATGGCGTCCATCATCACCGTCTCGACAATCGAACGCAATCCGCGGGCTCCCAGTTTGAACTCGATGGCCTTGTCGACCACATAGTCGAGCATGTCGTCGTCGAAGGTGAGCTTCACGCCGTCCATCTCGAACAGCTTGACATACTGCTTGATAATCGAGTTCTTGGGCTCGACCAGAATGCGGCGCAACGCCTCCCGGTCGAGGGGCTGCAAGTAGGTGAGTATGGGCAGACGGCCGATGATTTCGGGGATAAGCCCATAGGCCTTCAAGTCTTGCGGGGCGATGTATTGCAACAGATTGTCGCGGTCGACCCGGCTGTTGCTGCCTCCGCCGTTGTAACCTACCACATGGGTGTTGAGCCGCATGGCTATCTTGCGTTCGATGCCGTCGAAGGCTCCACCGCAGATGTAGAGTATGTTCTTGGTGTTCACCGCAATCATCTTCTGCTCGGGGTGCTTGCGACCGCCTTGGGGCGGTACGTTCACAATCGAACCTTCGAGCAGTTTCAATAATCCCTGCTGCACGCCCTCGCCGCTCACGTCGCGGGTAATCGAGGGGTTGTCGCTCTTGCGGGCTATCTTGTCGATTTCGTCGATAAACACGATGCCGCGCTCGGCAGCCTCGACGTCATAGTCGGCCACTTGAAGCAGACGGGTGAGAATGCTCTCGATATCCTCGCCCACATAGCCGGCCTCGGTGAGCACGGTGGCGTCGACAATGGTGAAGGGCACTTTGAGCAAACGGGCAATCGTCTTGGCCAGCAAGGTCTTGCCGGTACCCGTGGGGCCCACCATGATGATGTTCGACTTTTCAATTTCCACGTCGTCACTGTCGTCGGAGGCCTGCATGATGCGCTTGTAGTGGTTGTAGACCGATACAGCCAGGTAACGCTTGGCATCGTCCTGCCCGATGACATACTCGTCAAGGAAGGCTTTTATCTGGTCGGGCTTGGGCAACTCCTCCCGGGAGATGGCCCACTTGGGATTCTTTTTTCTCTTCTTGTGCAGATACTCTTCGGAGAGGAGGTAGGCCTGTTCGGCGCACTCGTCGCAGATACAGCCGTCGCGGCCCGGCATCAGGAGCCGTACCTCGTTCGCACCTCGTCCGCAGAAACTACATTTTTCGCTTTTCGCCATGATTTAAATGGTTTTCTGTGATTTCACCAACACCTCGTCGATCATGCCATATTCCTTGGCTTCGGCGGCGGTCATCCAGTAGTCGCGGTCGGAGTCTTTCTCTACCCGTTCGTAAGGATTTCCCGAGTGGTCGGCGATAATCGTATAGAGTTCTTTCTTCAATTTCTGTATCTCACGGGCCGTAATCTCAATATCGGAGGCCTGACCTTGTGCACCGCCCATCGGCTGGTGTATCATCACCCGCGAATGTTTCAGCGCAAAGCGTTTGCCCTTGGTACCGGCTACCAGCAGCACGGCTCCCATCGAGGCGGCCATACCGGTGCAGATGGTCGACACGTCGCAGCTGATGAACTGCATGGTATCGTAGATGCCCAAGCCGGCGTAGACCGACCCACCCGGGGTGTTGAAATAGATAGAGATGTCTTTACCGGGGTCGGCCGAGTCGAGATAGAGCAACTGTGCCTCTATGACGTTGGCCGTATAATCGTCGATCGGCGTTCCTAAAAAGATTATACGGTCCATCATCAGACGCGAGAAGACGTCCATCTGTGTCACATTCAGTTGGCGCTCTTCCATAATCGTGGGAGAGAGGTAGCTGCTGGTAATCTGTGCATACTGATCCAGCGCAAGGCCATTCATTCCTAAATGCTTTACCGCATAATTTCTAAAATCGTTTGTCATCATATACTTCTTTTTTAATTGTTTTCAATCCCTATTTTCAGTCAAAGATATAAATAAAAACAGTTATGCCCCAAATAAAATCGGGAGGCGGCCTACTTTTTTATCTTTATCTTTCACAAAAAATAATATATCGTGCGCAGCCCCTGCCCCACCACCCTTGCCGGGCGGAGCTCACTGCGACAAAAAGCCCCGAAAACGAGAGGTTCCGGGGCTTCTGAAAAGGTTTATATCAAACTCTTTTTTATTCGGCTGTTTCAAACAGTTTCTGGAATTTCTCCATCGATACCTCTTTGTGGTTGAGGGTTACCGACTCCTTGATAGCGGTTTGAATCTTTTGCTCGGTAGCCTGGTTGATGAGACGCGAACGGGTCTCTTTGCTCGACAGCATCTCGTTGCCATAGCGTTCGAGTACGTCGTCGGGCACACCGGTCATGCCGTATTGGGCGAACTGGCTGGCAGCTACCCGTTTGGCCAGAGCTTTCAAATCGTTGTCGTCGACATGAATATCGAACTGTTTTACGATTTGCTCCTTGATCAGCTGCCATTTCAAGTCGGGCACCATGCGAGAGTAATCGTCGTCGATGGTCTCGGCCTTACGCTCCTTGTCGGTAGCCAGCAACCAGCGTTTGAGGAATGCGTCGGGTAACTCGAAATCGCCTACGGCTTTTTCGATAGCAGCACGGGCGTCGATCGAGAACTTGTAGTCGCTTTCGGGAACCAACTGACGGGCAATCATCTCGCGCAATTTGGCGAAATACTCCTCCTCGCTCTTTACAACGTCTTTGCCGAACACGTTGTCGAACAGCTCCTGGTTCAACTCGGCCGGTTGCAGGTGTGTAATATCTGTCACTGTCATCTCAAAGTCGGCTGTCACATTGGCAGCTTTCTCCTTGTCGGTATTGAGCATCGAAGCGAGCTCGGCTACCGAGGCGTTGCAGCTCTTCGAGGGGTTGAACACCACCTTGTCGCCCTTCTTCACGCCGGCGAATTTGGCTTTCTCGTCGTCGCTCTTGAAGTAGTTGGGCGAAACAATCGTGCTCTCTACCGTGATGCCGCCTTCGAGAGGAGTGCCGTCACTGGCAAGCTCGACCATCGAACCCTTGATGAGGTCGCGCTCGTCGGTCGACTCGTCGACCGAAACCTGTTTGCCAAAGCGCGACAGGAAGGCTTCGTTCTGACGTTTTACCATGTCGTCGTCAACGGTAATCGTGTAGTAGGGAACCTTGATTTTTTTGTCGACTTTCACGTCCAATTCGGGAGCCAGGGCTACATCAAAACGGAAGGTGAAATCGTCTTGTGCATCGAGGTCGACCGTCATGTCTTCGGCCGTCATCGGCTCGCCCAGGATATTGAGCTTGTTGTCGCGGATATAATTGTACAGAGCTTCTGAAACCAAACGGTTTATCTCTTCTACCCGAACCGATTTTCCAAACATCTTCGTGAGGATGCTGAACGGTACTTTTCCCTTTCTGAAACCGGGGATATTGGCTTTCTGCCCGTAAGCGCGAAGAGATTTATCAACTTTGTCCTGATAATCGGCTTTCGTTATTTCAATCGAAATCACGGCGTTCAGGTTGTCGGTGTTTTGATGTGAAACGTTCATTCTTATCTATTTTATAAATTATTTATGTTTTTACTCGTTACTCTCTATTCCCTGCAAAAAGCGTGCAAATTTTGAGAGCGCAAAATTAGTGCTTATCTTTCGATAATCAAATTATTATTAAAATTTTTCTTATTGCAGGCCGGTTGTCCTCACCTTTCCAACCGCCCGATGGGAGGAAAGGCTCACCCTCAATGGGAGAGCCGCCTCACTTGGTATCGGCCATGAGTTGTTCAAAGAAATCGTCGAGCTCCTTGTCCATCTTCTCCCAGAAATCGTCGTGCAGATAGACATTCTCGTCGTCAAGGGTAACGAGGTCGGCCACCGGTTCCATTTCGGCATTCACCAGCACGACCGAGAAGGGCGATATGAAATCCAACGTGTGAAGAGCCTGGTTCACCTCGTCGTGTTCCAATACCTTTCTCAGCAAGGCAATCAATGCCGCTTCCGACGGCTCGCCTTCGTGAGCCGTGCGCCACTCGTCGAGCTCTTCGATGGTAGCCTGAGCCAGCACCCCGTCGGCATCGTCATACACGACAACCTGCTGGTCGTCATATTTCACCTGTACATACATGTCGGTCAGCGACATGGACTCTGCACGAGCCTTTTCCACAGCCGCACAAAAGGTCCCGCACAAAGCAGAGAAAAGTTTTTGTTCCGAAACTTCCATAACTCATTCCATTATTATGATTACAAAGGTAGTGAAAAAATGCGGGGTTCGTCCTCTCCCGCCCTTCTATTTTTCTTCCAAGCTCGGTGCACACCCAAACACAATGTACACGCAGCTCTCAAATGGAATAAAAAAATTATCGTTTTATCGAAAAATTTATAACGATTTGTTTGGATTGAAAAATGATTTCATTACATTTGCAACACGAAACTCACCACAGAGGAACAATGAAGAATTTTGATTTTGCATATTACTTTTACTTTTATTTTTATTTTGGGCCAAAATAAAAACGGGGTTTTATGCAAATAAACATGATGTAAAACAAGACAATAACACATATTCAATAAAATCCCGTTCATTGCACGAACGGGATTTTTTATTTTCGACCTATGAAGAAAAGAGTTACCATACAAGGCATAGCCGGTTGTTATCACGAAGCCGCCGCACGAGCCTATTTCGGCGAGGAGGATATTGAGACCGTCGCCTGCACCACCTTCCCCGAGATGTTCGACCGCATGGCGCACGACCACTCCCTGCTGGGCATCATGGCCATTGAGAATACCATCGCCGGCAGCCTGCTGCAAAATCACGAACTGCTGCGCAAAAGCAATCTAAACGTCGTGGGGGAATACAAATTACGCATCTCGCACGTGCTGGCAGCCCTGCCGGGCGAGAAACTCGACGACATTCGCGAGGTAAACTCCCACCCCATGGCACTGATGCAGTGCGGCGAGTTTCTCAAAGCCCACCCCCGCATGAAACTGGTGGAGAAGGACGACACGGCGGGCAGCGCACAGGAGATAGCCCAGCAACGGCTCGAAGGACATGCCGCCATTTGCGGCCGGCTGGCTGCCGAGATTTACGGACTGAACATTCTGGCCGAGGGCATCGAGACCAACAAGCGCAACTTCACCCGATTCCTCATCATGGCCGACCCGCTTTACAGCGACCTGCTCACCGCCGGCAAACGCATCAACAAGTCGTCGCTGGTATTCAGCCTGCCCCACACGCAGGGCAGTCTGTCGAAGGTGCTCACGATACTCTCCTTCTACGACATCAACCTGTCGAAAATCCAATCGATGCCCATCATCGGGCGGGAATGGGAATACCGCTTTTACATCGACCTCACCTTCGACAACTTCACCCGCTACAAACAGTCGCTCGAAGCCATACGACCATTGACCAAGAACTTCAAAATACTCGGAGAATATGCAGAATTCAACCAACCCCTTTGATACCATACGTCCCGCCAACCGGGTAAACAGCGTGAGCGAATACTACTTCTCGCGCAAATTGAAAGAGATTGCCGCGCTGAACGCCCGCGGGCTCGACATCATCAGCCTGGGTATTGGCGGCCCCGACCGACCGCCTCACACCGAGACCATCGAAACCTTGTGTGCCGAGAGCCGACGCCCCGACACGCACAGCTACCAGCCCTATGTGGGTATTCCCGAATTGCGCCGGGCGTTTGCCGACTGGTATGCCCGCTGGTACGGCGTAGAGCTCGACCCGCAACGGGAGATACAACCCCTTATCGGGTCGAAAGAGGGAATCCTGCACATCAGCCTTGCCTTCCTCAATCCCGGCGACGGAGTACTGGTGCCCAACCCCGGCTACCCCACTTACAGTTCGGTGAGCCGGCTGGCCGAAGCCGAGATTTTCACCTACGACCTCGACGAGGCAAACGGGTGGCAACCCGACTTCGACCAACTCGAATCGATGCCGCTCGACCGCATCAAACTCATGTGGGTCAACTACCCCAACATGCCCACCGGAGCCAACGCCTCGACCGAGCTCTTCACCCGGCTGGTGGAGTTTGGCCGGCGTCACGGCATCGTCATCGTCAACGACAATCCATACAGCTTTATCCTCAACGACCGGCCCCTCAGTCTGCTGTCGGTTCCCGGAGCCCGGGAGTGCTGCATCGAGATGAACTCGCTGAGCAAGTCGCACAACATGGCCGGTTGGCGCATCGGCATGCTGGCCTCCAACCCCCGGTTCGTCGAGTGGATATTGCGGGTAAAGAGCAATATCGACTCGGGCATGTTCCGCCCGTTGCAGAGTGCAGCCATCAAGGCACTCTCGTGCGGTCCCGAATGGTACGACGAGGTAAACCGCGTCTACCGCTCCCGCCGCCAGATAGCCGAACGAATCATGCAGGCACTCGACTGCCGCTACGACCCGTCGCAGGTGGGACTGTTCCTTTGGGGCCGAATCCCCGACACGGCACCCGACGCCGAGTCGCTGGCCGACCGGATACTTCACGAAGCCCGCGTCTTTGTCACCCCGGGATTCATCTTCGGTAGCCGCGGCAACCGCTACCTGCGCATCTCGCTCTGTGCCACCGAGGAGCGAATGAACGAAGCCTTACAACGAATCCAATCCGTAAAATTCTAAAACTTATATACCGTCATGAAAGATTTACAACCGATTTTACTGCCTGGGATCGACCGCAAACGCCCCCTCATCATAGCCGGCCCTTGCAGTGCCGAGACCGAAGAACAAGTCATGAACACCGCCCGCCAACTGGCCGAACAGGGTATCAAGATATTCCGCGCCGGAATATGGAAACCCCGCACCAAACCGGGAGGTTTCGAGGGTGTAGGCGTAGAAGGACTGGCCTGGCTCAAACGGGTAAAAGAGGAGACCGGCATGTACACTGCCACCGAGGTAGCTACCGAGCGCCACGTGTTCGAGGCCCTCAAACACGGCATCGACATCTTGTGGATAGGTGCCCGCACCACGGCCAACCCCTTTGCCGTGCAGGAGATTGCCGACGCCTTGAAAGGAGTGGATATTCCCGTACTGATCAAGAACCCCGTGAACCCCGACCTGGAACTGTGGATTGGAGCCGTCGAGCGCATCTACAACGCCGGTCTGCGCCGGCTGGGCGTAATCCACCGCGGGTTCAGCAGCTACGACAAGCACCTCTACCGCAACATGCCCCAGTGGCATATTCCCATCGAGTTGCGCCGCCGCCTGCCCAACCTGCCTATCTTCTGCGACCCCAGCCACATCGGCGGCAAGCGCGAACTGGTAGCTCCGCTCTGCCAGCAGGCAATGGACATGGGCTTCGACGGACTTATCGTCGAGTCGCACTGCGACCCCGACTGTGCATGGAGCGACAAGAACCAGCAGGTGACCCCCGAAGCGCTCTCCTACATACTCAACATGCTGGTGATTCGTGAAACGACCCAGACCACCGAGAACCTCGCAGAGCTGCGCAACCAGATAGACCAGCTCGACAACCAACTGCTCGAACTGCTGGCCAAGCGCATGCGCGTGTCGCGCGAGATAGGTCAATACAAGAAGGAGCACAGCATGCCCGTGTTGCAAACCTCGCGCTACGACGAGATTCTGCAAAAGCGCATGGCCCAGGCCGTGGAGTTGGGCATGGGTGCCGAGTTCATGAAAGAGGTGATGCAAGCCATTCACGAGGAGTCGGTACACCAGCAGATGGAGATTCTCAACCAATAGTCGTTTCATTCAACCACAGCGTTGCCCTATGAAAATAGTTATCCTCGGCGCCGGCAAGATGGGGTCGTTCTTTGCCGACGTACTCAGCTTCGACCACGAAGTTGCCCTCTACGACGTAGACCCCAACCGGCTGCGGTTTGCCTTCAACACCCTGCGCATGACCCGCCCCGAAGAGATAGGCGAGTTTGCCCCCGACCTGGTTATCAATGCGGCCACGGTCAAATACACCATCGAGGCCTTCGAGTCGGTACTCCCCTACCTGCCCGACCGCACGATCCTGTCGGACATCGCCTCGGTCAAGACCGGTCTGCCCGAGTTCTACGCCCGGGCGGGTCACCCCTTCGTATCGACCCACCCCATGTTCGGACCCACCTTTGCCAACCTCAGCGACCTGAGTACGCAACACGTCATCATCATCACCGAGGGCGACCACCTGGGCAAGGTCTTCTTCAAGGACATCTACCAGCGCCTGCGGCTCAACATCTTCGAGTACTCCTTCCGCGAACACGACGAGACCATCGCCTACTCCCTCTCGATACCCTTCACCTCGACCCTGGTGTTCGCCTCGATCATGAAGCACCAGGAGGCACCGGGCACCACCTTCAAGAAGCACATGGAGATAGCCCGCGGCCTGCTCTCGGAGGACGACTATCTGCTCACCGAGATTCTTTTCAATCCCAACACGCCCCAGCAAGTAAAACAGATACAGAAGCAGATGTCGGCCCTGCTCGACATCATCGAACATAAAGATACCGACCGCATGAAAGCGTACCTCACCCGGGTGCGGAAGAATATCGAGTGAGCGTTATCGGCCGATTCCTCTTTCGCCACAAACCCATCGAGATGGCGTGTTGCACGGGGAGCGACACGCCATCTTTGTTTTTTCTTCGTCCAGGACCCCGATTACATCACATTCGGCAATCGACTGATTATCTTATTATTACCTTCCCATCTCTTTTATTTATCCCGCGATTTTGGTATATTATTTTCTTTTCTTGCAAAAGAATATCTATATTTGTAGGTTGACTCGGGAGGTCGGTGTCAATACATCGAAAAACCAAAAATTTGATATGAGAAAATATAATGTGTTCCGCATTTCGTGTATCGCACTGCTATGGCTCTTTTGTGCCGTAACATTGATTCGGTCGAGAGGCATCGACGGGCAAGTGGTGTTTGCCGTCATCGCCTCGGGAATCATTGTATTCGTCCCCCTCTATAAACGGTGGAAACAAGAAAGCAAAGGCAAATGAGCCGTCGAGTCGATAAAAAGCTGTGACCATGGAACCCGAAAACATAGAACTACTCAAACAGATAAACTTCCCTGCCGACCTGCGCAAACTGCCGGTCGAAAAGCTGCCCGAGGTGTGTGCCGAGATACGCCGCTTCCTCATCGACTCGCTGGCCCATAACCCGGGACACTTCGGGTCGAGCATGGGTGCCGTCGAGCTGACCGTAGCCCTGCACTACGTGTTCGACACCCCCTACGACCGCATCGTGTGGGACGTGGGGCACCAGGCCTACGGACACAAGATTCTCACCGGCCGTCGCGAGCAGTTTGACACCATACGCAAACTGAACGGACTGAGCGGGTTCCCCAACCCGGCCGAGAGCGAATACGACGCCTTCATCGCCGGGCACGCCTCCAACTCCATATCGGCCGCCCTGGGCATGGCCATCGCCACCCGTCTGAAACACGAGCAGAAAGAGCGCAAAGTGATTGCCGTAATCGGTGACGCCTCCATCGCGGGCGGATTGGCCTTTGAAGGATTGAACAACGCCTCGATCAATCCCAATAATCTGCTCATCATTCTCAACGACAACGATATGGCCATCGACCATAACGTGGGCGGATTGAACGAATATCTGGTCAACATCACCACCTCGCGCGGATACAACAAACTGCGCTACGACGCCTACCGTACCCTGCGACGCTTCAACCTCATCGACGAGGAGCACCGGGGTGCCATACTGCGTTTCAACAACAGTCTGAAAGCGCTGCTCACCAAGCAGCAGAACATATTCGAGGGGCTCGACATTCGCTATTTCGGCCCCATCGACGGACACAACGTCATCAACATCGTCAACAAGCTGAACGACATCAAGAACATGACGGGGCCCAAGATACTGCACCTGCGCACCATCAAGGGCAAGGGATATGCACCGGCCGAGAAAGAGCCCACCATCTGGCACGCGCCCGGCTGTTTCAACCCTGCTACGGGCGAACGCAAGAGCGACCCCGAGGGGAACAAGCCGCCCAAGTTCCAGGACGTCTTCGGCCACACGCTGGTCGAGCTGGCCGAGAAGAACGACAAGATTACCGTCATCACGCCGGCCATGCCCACGGGCAGCTCGTCGTGCTTCATGATGGAGCGCTTCCCGCACCGGTCGTTCGACGTGGGCATCTCCGAAGAGCATGCCGTCACTTTTGCCGCCGGGCTGGCCAAAGAGGGACTGCAACCGTTTTGCAGCATCTACTCGACCTTCCTGCAAAGAGCCTTCGACGAGGTGATACACGACGTGGCCATACAGAATCTGCCTGTTATCTTCTGCATCGACCGGGCCGGACTGGTGGGCGAAGACGGTGTAACCCACCACGGGGTCTTCGACATCAGCTACCTGCGCTGCATTCCAAACATGACCCTCGCCGCCCCCATGGACGAGCACACCCTGCGGCACCTCATGTACACGGCCCAGTTGCTCAACCACGGCCCCTTTGCCATACGCTATCCGCGGGGAAGCGGCAGTCAGGTCGACTGGCGATGCCCCATGCACGAGATACCCATCGGCAAGGGGCGGCAACTCTGCGAAGGCGACGACCTGGCCGTGCTCAGCATCGGGCCCGTCGGGGTCGACGCTCTGCATGCCGTGCAACGAGCCCGGGAGGCAGGCATACAGGCGGCACTCTACGACATGATATTTGTCAAGCCGCTCGACGAAGAGATACTGCACCAAGTAGGCAAAAAATACAAAAGAATCATCACCCTCGAAGATGGCTGCATCACTGGCGGATTCGGGAGCGCCGTGCTGGAATTTATGGCCGACAACGGCTATGCCCCACGCATCAAACGGCTGGGAATACCCGACCGCTTCATAGCCCAGGGCTCGGTCAAAGAGCTACACCGGTTGTGCGGCATCGACGAAGAGAGCATTTATGCGACCCTCACGGGGAATTGGTAAAAATGAAAGTATAAGGGTATTAATTATGAAAATCATCATCGCCGGAGCCGGAGAGGTGGGAACCCACCTGGCCAAGCTACTCTCCCGGGAAGAGCAGGACATTATCCTGATTGACAACAACGAAGAGAAGCTGAGGGAACTCGACGCCAATTACAACCTCATGACAATCGTGGGCAACCCCACTGCATTCCAAACATTAGAGCAGGCCAAAGTTCACCAGGCCGACCTCTTTATCGCCGTCATGCCATTCGAGACCCGCAACATCATGGCTTGCACCATGGCCTCGAAACTGGGTGCCAAAAAGACCTTGGCCCGGGTCGACAACTACGAATATCTGTTGCCCGAGAACAAAAGTTTCTTCGACTCGCTGGGGGTAAACGAACTCATCTACCCCGAAAAGCTGGCGGCCGAAGAGGTTATCACCGCCTTGCGACACACCTGGACCCGCAACTGGTTCGAGTTGTGCAACGGCGAGCTCATCGTGCTGAGTGTCAAACTGCATGAAAATGCCAAGATTCTCAACAAGAAACTCTACGAACTCACCACCGCCGACAGCCAATATCACATTGCGGCCATCAAGCGATTGCACGAGACTATCATACCGCGCGGTAACGACGAAATCAAGGTGGGCGACATCGCCTATTTCACCACCACGCCCAACCACATACAGGAGATTCAGCAACTCTCGGGCGAAAGCGAGGCCGAAATCCACAAAATCATGATCATGGGAGGCAGCCGCATCGCCATTCGCATCTCGGGCTACGCTCCCGACGACATGGACATCAAGCTCATCGAGTGCGACCGACAGAAGAGCTACAAGCTGGCCGAATACATGAACGACGTGATCATTATCCAGGGCGACGGACGCAACGTCGACCTGCTGAAAGAGGAGGGCATTCGCGACATGGACGCCTTCATTGCCCTCACCGACAGCTCCGAGACCAACATCTTGGCCTGCCTCACCGCCAAAGAGCTAGGGGTAAAAAAGACCATCGCCGAGGTCGAGAACCTGCAATTCATCTCCACGGCCGAACGGTTGAATATCGGCAACATCATCAACAAGAAACTGCTGGCGGCCAGCCGCATCTTCCAGCTGCTGCTCGATGAAGACTCGTCGAATGCCAAGTGTCTGGCCCTGTCGGACGCCGAAGTGATGGAACTGGTGGCCAAGGAGAACTCCAAAATCACCAAGGCCCCGGTGAAGGAGCTGAAACTCCCGTCGGACCTGACCATCGGTGGTCTGGTGCGCAACGGCCACGGTATGATCGTGACCGGTAATACCTGGATACAACCCAATGACCACGTCGTAATCTTCTGTCTCGACACGGCCCTGCACAAAATAGACAAGTTGTTCAATTAGGGAGGGGGAACGAAAAATATGGCAAAAATCAATGTTCGCGTCATACTGAAATTCATCGGAATGTTGCTGTGCATGGAGGCGGTATTCATGCTCGTTCCCTATTTCGTCGCTCTCTTCTACGGTGACGGCGATGCTCCGGCCTTCCTGCTGTCGACCCTGATTACAGCCTTCACGGGCGGACTGCTGTTCTACCTGTTCAGGAATGCCCGCAACGAGGTAGGCAAACGCGAGAGCTACCTGATTGTCACCTCGATATGGTTCTTCTTCACCGTCTTCGGCATGTTGCCCTTCTGCCTCATGTCCAACCCGTTGAGCATTACCGACGCCTTCTTTGAATCGGTATCGGGATTGACCACCACCGGTGCCTCTATTCTTGTAAATGTCGAGGCCATGCCCCACGGCATTCTCTTTTGGCGCAGCTTTATCCAGCTCATCGGCGGTATGGGTATTATCCTCTTGACCATCGCCATACTCCCCATGCTCAACCACCAGGGCGGATTGTTCCTTTTCAACTCCGAAGTGACGGGTATCTCGCACGAAAAGCTGAAACCCAAGATTGGCGAGACCTCCAAGAAACTGTGGTACGTATATGTATCGCTCACCGCCATACTCTGTCTGCTGCTATGCCTGGGCCCGATGGAGCCCTTCGATGCCGTCTGCCACGCATTCAGTACCATGGCCACGGGTGGATTCTCGACCAAGCAGGCCAGCCTCAACTACTGGAATTCGGCTTACATCGACTATGTCATCACCATATTTACTTTCTTCGCCGGCATCAACTTTGCCCTGGTTTACCGGGCGGTCACCGGCGATTTTAAACGGCTCTTTTCCAACGAGGAGACGCGATGGTACACCTTTATCGTGATAGGAGCCACCCTTGTGGTAACAGCCGGATTGTATGCAACGGGACAGAACGACTCGTTTGAAGAAACCCTGCGGGTATCGCTCGCCCAAGTAGTCACGGTCATCACCAGTACGGGCTATACGGTAGGCGACTATGTGGCGTGGGGGCCCTTCTTCACCACGGTATTCCTGCTGCTCATGTTCTTCGGAGCCTGTGCGGGCTCGACCTGCGGTGGTGCCAAGATAGACCGGTTGGTGGTACTCGCCAAGAACACGCGCAACGAATTTTTCCGGGCAATTCACCCCAATGCCATACTGCCGGTTCGGGTCAATGGCAAGGCTATTTCGCACGAGGTGGTCTCCAAGATTCTGGCCTTTATCCTGGTATATGTCATGGTGCTCATTGCCGGCTCCATTATCCTGACGGCCCTGGGTCTCTCGATAGAGGAATCGTTCGGCTCGACTCTCTCGTGCCTGAGCAACATCGGCCCGGGTGCCGGAGCCACCGGTCCTGTCGGAAGCTACGCCTTTATTCCCGATGTAGGTAAGTGGACACTCTCGTTCATCATGCTCATCGGCCGTCTCGAACTGTTCACGGTGCTTATCCTGTTTACCTCCTATTTCTGGAAGAACTCGTAAAACACAAGGTTCGCCCCAAATGATTAGCTCCCCCCAATTGGACTCGACCGGGAAGGGAGGCGAATACAGGAGGCGGCTCGGCCAAGCCTAAACATGAAAACTTCGTTTTCCGTTTGTCTTTGCTCTCGCCTTTCGCTATATTTACAGAATACAGGAGGCGGCTCGGCCAAGCCTAAACATGAAAACTTTGTTTTCCGTTTGTCTTTGCTCTCGCCTTTTCGTATATTTGTACCTTATTAAGTTGTATAGATACTCTATTCGATATGCCTACCAATCAAGACGAAACCCAAATACAATCCACTCCCCTGGAAGGAGCTACACCTGCCGAAGGATCGGTTCAGGAGGAGAAACCCCGCAAAGGCCTGTTCAAGAACGAACAGGCAAGTTTTATCACGGGGATAATTCTCATTATCTTTTCGGTCTACCTCACCATCTCGTTCATCTCGTTTTTCTTCACCGGGAGTGCCGACCAGAGCAAAATCGAAAACCTGTCGGTGGGCGAACTCTCGTCGATAAGCAACGACATACAGAACTGGACAGGAGCTTTCGGAGCCTATCTCTCCAACCTCATGATCAATCGGTGGATGGGTATCTCGGCCTTCATCGTGGCTCTGTGGCTCTATGTGGTAGGGCGCCGCTTCATCAAGGTAGCGCACACGCGCATGATACGCTTCACCATCAGTTGCGCCCTCTCCATCATCGTGCTCTCGCTCTTCTTCGGTTTCATCTTCCTGCACAGCTACAACCACACCTTCCTCTACCTGGGCGGCTACCACGGCTACTACACCACCCAATGGCTCAACGCCTGGATAGGACCTTGGGGCACGGCCCTGCTCATTGCGGCACTTACCATCGTGCTGCTGGTGCACCTCAGCTACAAGACTATCGACTACATACGTAGGGCCTCTTCGGTCAACCTCACCGGCCGGGCAATCCAGGCGATCAAACACAAGGCTGCCAAGGTATCGGAGGAGTCTCATGAAGAAGATGTTGATGATGAAAATAAGAACCAGATGACCGACGAGCCGGAAGTTCGAGCTGACGAACCGAAGGAGGAAACTTCGGCCAAGACCGAGCAGACGACAACCCATCAGTCAATCGAAACAACCGAAACGACTCCCGACGAGGAGCCTGTCGACTCGATGCCCGAATTTCTCGATGCTCCGGTAGAGCCCATACCTACCCCCGAGGAGATGCAGGAGAGCGCTACTCACGACCACGAAGAGCCCAAACGAATGACCATCGACACGGGCGATCCCTCGTTTGTCATCGAGACGGCCGAGACCGAGGAACTGGCTACGCAGGCGGCACCCATGGAGGACTACGACCCCACCAAAGACCTGTCGCACTACAAGCGGCCCACCTTCGACCTGCTCGACAAGCGCGAGAGCAGCGAGGTCGAAATCAACATGGAGGAACAGGCAGCCAACAAGAAGCTCATCACCGAGACGCTGAAAAACTACAACATCGGTATCAGCTCCATCACGGCCACCGTGGGCCCCACCGTCACCCTCTACGAAATCAAGCCCGAGGCCGGCGTGCGCATCGCCCGCATCAAAAGTCTCGAAAACGATATAGCCCTCAGCCTATCGGCACTGGGTATCCGCATCATCGCCCCCATTCCCGGCAAGGGAACGGTGGGTATCGAGGTGCCCAACAAAGACCCCAAAATGGTCTCGATGTACTCGGTACTCGCCTCGCGCAAGTTCCAGGAGTGCAAATACGAGTTGCCGCTGGCACTGGGCAAGAGCATTACCAACGAGGTATTCATTGCCGACCTCTGCAAGATGCCTCACATTCTGGTAGCCGGTGCTACGGGACAAGGTAAGTCGGTAGGACTGAATGCCATCATCACCTCGCTGCTCTACAAGAAGCACCCGGCCCAACTCAAATTCGTACTGGTCGACCCCAAGATGGTCGAGTTCAGCATCTACTCGTCCATCGAACGGCACTTCATGGCCAAGCTCCCCGATGCCGAGAAGGCGGTCATCACCGACAGCGACAAGGTTATCGCCACCCTCAACTCGCTCTGTATCGAGATGGACAACCGCTACGCTCTGCTGGCCAAGGCCAACGTGAGAACCATCAAGGAGTATAACGAGGAGTTTATCCACCGCCGGCTCAATCCCAACAACGGGCACAAGTTCATGCCCTATATCGTGGTGGTCATCGACGAGTTTGCCGACCTCATCATGATGGCCGGACGCGATGTCGAAATGCCTATCGCCCGTATCGCCCAGAAAGCCCGTGCCGTGGGTATCCACATGGTCATCGCCACCCAGCGCCCCTCGACGACGGTCATCACGGGTAACATCAAGGCCAACTTCCCGGCCCGTATCGCCTTCCGGGTGATGCAGATGGTCGACTCGCGCACCATTCTCGACGCCCCCGGTGCCAACCAGCTCATCGGCCGGGGCGACATGCTCTTCACCGAAGGGGGCGAATTGAAGCGTATCCAGTGCGCCTTCATCGACACGCCCGAGGTGAAACGCATCTGTGAATACATCAGCAAGCAACAGGGATACCCCGAAGCCTACGAACTGCCCGAATACAAGAACGCCGACAGCGACACGGGCGGAGGCAACGACATTGCCAACCGCGACCCCCTCTTCGAAGAGGCCGCCAAGATGATTGTCGTCTCGGGACAGGCATCGACCTCCTCGCTGCAACGGCGCTACTCCATCGGCTACAACCGGGCCGGCCGATTGATGGACCAACTCGAAGCCGCCGGCATCGTGGGTCCGAGCGAAGGAGGCAAACCGCGCCAGGTATTGATATCGGACATCATGGCCCTTGAAAACAAATTGGAATTAATGAAATGAAAATCAACCGCATTCTCCTATTCGTCGCCGCTCTCTTCGTCCTGGCCAGCCCCAAGGTGGCTCAGGCCCAAAGCGGTACGGCCGCACTCGACAAGGTGGTGGAAAAGTTCCGCCGCTCGGGTGACCTCTCGGCCAATTTCACCCTGACTCTCTACAACGCTCTGAACGAACCGGTCGACAAACAGTCCGGCACTATCAAGCTCGCGGGCAACAAGTTCTACTGGAAGACCCCCACCATGACCGTGTGGTATAACGGCCAGCTGCAATGGGCCTATGTCGCATCGACCCAGGAGGTGAACCTCACCGAGCCCACTGCCGCCGAGGTGGCCAGCATCAACCCCTATATCCTCATCAATACCTACAAACAGAACTTCACCGTCAAGGCGCTGAAATCGAAAAACAGCCAGTTGCGGGTGGCCGAACTCACCCCCAAAAAGAAGGGAACAAACATCGAGCGCGTGGTCATCACCGTCAACGCCTCGTCATGGACACCCCAGTCGTTCCAGCTCTATTACAGCGACCGCACCCGCAGCACCATTGTGTTGTCGAAATATACCGCCGGGCAAAACTTTCCCGACGCCACCTTTGTTTTCGACAAGAAACAGTACCCCAACGCCGAAATCATCGATTTACGCTAATTATTCACCTTTAAAATAGATAGAACAAAAGTTATGGAACAGAACGAACATATCCGTTGTCTTATCATCGGCTCCGGCCCTGCCGGTTACACGGCAGCCATCTATGCCGCACGTGCCAACCTCTCACCGGTCCTCTACGAGGGCATGCAACCCGGCGGTCAGCTCACGACGACCAGCGAAGTAGAAAATTTCCCCGGTTACCCCGATGGCCGATCGGGTCTTGACATGATGGAGGACTTGAAGAAACAGGCCGCCCGATTCGGTACCGACATTCGTCGGGGTATCGCTACCGCTGCCGACTTCTCGACCCGTCCCTACCGCATCACCATCGAAGGAGAAAAGGTGGTCGAAGCCGACACCGTCATCATTTCGACCGGAGCCTCGGCCAAGTATCTGGGTCTCCCCGACGAAGCCAAATATGCCGGCTTGGGCGTATCGGCCTGCGCCACATGCGACGGATTCTTCTACCGCAAGAAGATTGTAGCCGTGGTAGGAGGTGGCGATACCGCCTGCGAAGAGGCCGAATACCTGTCGCACCTCGCCTCGAAGGTCTATCTGATTGTGCGCAAAACCTTCCTGCGGGCCTCCAACATCATGCAACAGCGGGTTATCGAGAACCCCAACATCGAAATCCTGTTCGAGACCCAGGCCGAAGGTCTGTTCGGTGAGAACGGCGTAGAAGGGGTACATCTGGTCAAGGGGAAAGATACCGACCACGAAGAGCACTACGACCTCGCTATCGACGGCTTCTTCCTGGCCATCGGCCACAAGCCCAACACCGACATATTCAAAGGCTCGATCGATCTCGACGAAAACGGCTATATTGTTACCGACCCCTACACGACGGCTACCAACGTGCCCGGTGTATTTGCCGCCGGCGACGTGGCCGATCCCCGCTACCGCCAGGCCATCACGGCTGCCGCCTCGGGGTGCAAGGCCGCTATCGATGCCGAACGATACCTCGTCAATAACAAGCTATAAAAAACAGTTTTTGACTGAGCAGCTCAAAAGGAGAAAGATTTGAATCTTTCTCCTTATTTTTTATTGCTACAACTCTCGATTTATTATAAAAAACAAATGTTTTTACTCTTTTAAGAAACAATATATCAATTTTTTGCCTATTTTTGTGCTGTAAAACATAGTTATAAGGCAAATGGTCAAGAAAAGCACATTAGAGTCTATTCTGCAAAAAGAGATGTCTGACTTTTGGGCATTACTCGAAAATGAAGAAAAACGCACGATTGCCGAAAATTTCAAAATTCAGAACTACAAGAAAAACGAAATCATATACAGCGAAGGAGAGGATCCCTCGCAACTCATGTGCTTGCTGAAAGGGAAAGTCAAAATCTACAAAGACGGTGTGGGAGGCCGCAGCCAAATCATTCGGTTGATTCGTCCGGTTCAATATTTCGGTTACCGGGCCTACTTCTCGCGCGAGCCCTATGTCACGGCCGCTGCCGCCATCGAGAGTTCGACGGTAGGTTCCTTACCCATGCCGCTGGTCGAGGAGTATATCCGCAAGAACAACGGGCTGGCCTGGTTCTTCATCAAGGAGCTCTCCAACGACCTGGGCATCTCGGACGCCCGCACGGTGAACCTCACCCAGAAACACATTCGGGGTCGGCTGGCCGAGTCGCTGCTGGTGCTTAAAGAGAACTACGGTGTCGAGGAAGACGGGCTCACCCTCAACATCTACATGGCTCGGGAAGACTTGGCCAACCTCTCGAACATGACTACCTCGAATGCCATTCGCACCCTGTCGAGTTTTACCAACGAAAAGATCATTACCGTCGACGGCCGACGCATTCAAATCATCGACGAAGACCGGCTGCGCAAAATCAGCAAATTCGGATAATCCGCACACAATCTTCCCCCATATAAAGCAAGAAGCTGTCGCCCTCGGGGCGACAGCTTCTTGCGTATATCCGGTTCGATAAGCTAACGACTTCACCGAAACTATTTCAACTCAAACCCGGCCTTCGACCGAATGTCGCCCGAAGAGGCTCCTACCAGCACCTCAAATCGACCCGGTTCGGCTACCCACTCATGCTTCGCGTCGTCGAAATAAGAGAGGCTCGTGCGGTCGAGCAGGAACTCGACTTCACGACTTTCGCCCGGTTGCAGCATCACTTTCCGGAAGCCCTTCAACTCTTTCAGGGGGCGGGGCAACGCCGATTTCAGGTCGGACACATAGAGTTGCACCACCTCGGCACCGGCACGGCTACCCCTATTCTTCACCGTCAACCGCACCCGCAGGGTATCGGCGGCGGTCATCTGCTTGCGGTCGAGCGATACCTTACCATACTCGAAGGTGGTATAGCTCAGTCCATGACCGAAGCAGAAGAGCGGCTTGCTATCCTTTTGCAGATCGCTCCAACGGTAACCCACGAAAATATCGTCCCGATATACCTGCTTGTGGTCCACACCCGGATAGACCAGAGGGTCGTTCAAGGCATGGGCGTGGTAGTCTCCCAGTTGTTTGCCTATCGTGAAAGGCAATTTGCCCGAAGGATTCACGTCGCCTACCAGCACCGAAGCCAAGGCATTACCCGCCTCGCTGCCGCAATACCACCCCTCGACGATAGCCGGAACCCGGTCGGCCCAGGGCATCGCCACGCTATTGCCCGAGATGAGCACCACCACTGTGCGGGGATTGGCCGCGGCCAAGGCCTCGATCACCCGGTCCTGATTGTAGGGTAGACCGTAAGCAATCCGGTCGCCCCCCTCGCAATCCTGCTGGCTGTTCTTGTTAAGACCTCCGACAAATATCACATAGTCCGACTCCCGGGCCAAACCTACCGCTTCGGCCAGCAATTCTTCGGCCGAACGTGACTCCGACAGGTCGACCTTCGAGACCACACCGTTATACGAACCGTCGGTATTGCCCACATAACCCCGGGCATACACCACCTCGGCCGCATCGCCTACCCGGGCCCGCAGGCCGTCGAGCGGCGACACCTCATACCAGGCTTTCAGCGACGAACTGCCGCCGCCTACCGTCATCATCTTGATGGCATTCTCGCCCACGACCAGAATTTTCTTCGTCTTGTCCAGTGGTATGGGCAGCACGTTATCGCGATTCTGTAACAGCACGATACCCTCCTGGGCTATCTGCCGGGCTGCCAAAGCATGTGCCGGATTCTTGAACGACCCGAAGGGACGGTTCCGATTCATCGTCGTGCGATACATGAGTCGCAGGATATTCCGCACCTTCCCGTCGAGGACCGACTCGGGAATCTCTCCCTTCTTCAACAGATCGAGGAAGGGTTGTGCCAGAAAATAATGATTATAGGCATCGCTCGCACTCACGCCCAGACCGTCGGTACCGGTACCAAACTCCATATCGAGGCCGTTATAGGCCGACTCCACCGTGTTGTGTACCCCTCCCCAGTCGGAGATGACTACCCCGTCAAAGCCCCATTCGCCCCTCAATATGTCGTTGAGCAAATATTGGTTGTGGCAGCAATGCTGCCCCTTGTAGCGATTGTAGGCCCCCATGATGGCCCAGGCCTTGCCACGCTGCACGGCAGCCTGGAAGGCGGGCAGATAGAGCTCGTAGAGAGCCCGGTCGCTCACCTCCACATCGACCGCATAGCGGTCATACTCCTGGTTGTTCAAGGCAAAGTGCTTTACACAGGCGGCTACCCCGTTGGACTGTACCCCTTCGATATAAGGCACCACCATTTCGGAGGCCAGATAGGGGTCCTCGCCCATATATTCAAAATTACGTCCGTTCAACGGTGTGCGGTAGATATTCACCCCGGGGCCCAGCAACACATTCTTGTTCCGGTAGCGAGCCTCCTCACCTATCGAGCGGCCGTACAAGAGAGCCATCTCGGGGTTCCACGAAGCGGCCAGACAGGTCAGAGCCGGGAAGGCCATGCACGAGTCGTTGGTCCAACCGGCCTGCTCCCACTCGTCCCAAGCCACCTCGGCCCGTATGCCGTGCGGCCCGTCGGTCATCCAGTTCTCGGGCAAGCCCAATCGGGGAACCCCCGGCGAACTGAATTTCGATTGCGCGTGACACAAGGCCACCTTCTCTTCAAGGGTCATTCGCGACAAGGCATCTTCGATGCGCTCCTCGACAGGTTTCGTATCGTCCAGATAAACCGGAGTCTGGGCCGTAGCCACGCTCCCCAGCGAAAGAAGCAAGACTCCTACGAAATAGAAATAACGTTTCATGGTAAAAGCAAATGTGATTGTGGGAATAAAGGTAGTGATAAATCGGCTATCGAGCAATATCGCACCAGAAAATAAATTTACACAATGTCGACTTTCACCAAACAGCGCAGCCCAGCCCCAAAACAGACGGAATCAGGGTAACCGACGGATTACCTTGCCCGACGAGGTCTCGGCAAACGCCGGCAGATAAAAGAGCCGCCGAGGTACCTCGTAACGCCCTACCCGCTCCCGAATGCGAGCAAGCAAGGCGGCCTCGTCGGTCGCCGACAGGGGGTCACCCTCGATAGCGAGTGCCACACACTCGCCCCACTTTTCGTCGGCACAGGCGGCGATAAAGAAACGACGGGTAAAGAGGGGGGCAATCTGCTGCTCTATCCGCTCGGGGAAGACCTTGACACCCCCGCTGTTAATCACATGGTCATACCGCCCAATCCATCGGAAGCGGTGCTCGTCAATCAACTCGACCACATCGTTGGTGACCAACTCCTTGACCGCAAAATGGGGGGTGTGAATAACCAGACAGTCCCGGTTGTCGACCGAAAAGGTAATCTGCCCGAGAGCCCGATAGTTCATCGTGGGGTCACCGATACGGCGCAGAGCCACGTGCGAAACCGTCTCGGTCATGCCGTAGGTGGCGTAGGAACGAACGGGTAAGCCAGACAACCGCTCTTCGGCCACCGGCGGAAGCGGTGCTCCGCCGATAATGAGGGCACCCACCCGGGACAACCTCGCGCGCTGCGCATCGTCGCGCAACGACTCGACAACCTGTGCCGGAACCATCGCGGCAAAATCGATCCGCTCGTCGACCGACGCCAACGGACGGCTCGACGGCGGCACGACCAGCAAATCGGCTCCCGACAGGAGGGCCCGCACAATCATCATCTTGCCGGCAATGTAGTCGGGCGAGAGGCACAACAGCATCGTCGTTCCGTCCGTAATCTCGAAATAGTCGACCGTAAGCCGGGCCGACTCCTCCATGTCTTGTTTCAACAGCTTTATCGGCTTGGGAGCCCCGGTCGACCCCGAAGTATGCCCCCACACGAAATTGGTCGACGAATACCATTCGTCGAGGAAATCGGCCACCTGTGACGAGGCAACCGCCTGCACCTCTTCGCGAGTGCGGCACAACCGATGATTGAGGGTTATCTCCATGACAGTCCCGAAAAATCCCACTCCCTGGCGGGGTTGTAAAGCAACTGTTCGCCCACCTGTTCGAGCGGCGACGGTATGTTGTTGGTATAAAGTGCGCCGGTTCCCAACCCCTGCGGCATCTCCACGGGAAGGGTGGCGGTAAACTGGGCAATCGCATTCAGCCCCACATTCGACTCCAAGGCCGAGGTAATCCACCACCCCGCCCCGGCGACACGGGCGGCATCGATCCACTCCTGCGTTCCCGTGAAGCCCCCCACGAGCGAGGGCTTCAACACCACATACTGCGGGGCGACGGTTTCCAACAACGCACGCTTTTCGGCGGCACCGTTCACCCCGATCAGCTCCTCGTCGAGCGCAATCGGCAGGGGCGAAGTCTCGCACAGCCGGGCCATCGCCTCCCACTGGCCGGCCCGTATGGGCTGTTCGATGGAGTGGAGGTCATAGTCCGACAACCGTTTCAGGTACTCCAACGCCCGGTCGGGAGCGAAAGCACCGTTGGCATCGACCCGCAGTTCGATGACCTCACGGGGATACCGCCGGCGGATAAAGGCGAGCAGGTCGCACTCGTCGTCGAAGTCGATGGCTCCTATCTTCAACTTGATACACGAGAAGCCGGCAGCCAGCTTCTCCTCGATGCGCGCCGCCATGGTGCGCTTGTCGCCCATCCAGATCAGGCCGTTGATGGTGATGCCCCGCTGCCCGTCGGCAAAATCCGACGGGTAGACCACCCGCCGGCCGCCATGCCGCCAGTCGAGCAGAGCCGTCTCCACACCGAAGCGGATAGAACTCCACGCCGCAAGGTCGAGAGTGTCGTAACGGTCAATCTCGCGGCACACCTGTTGCAGCACGCTCTCATACTCGGGCCGGTCATCGGCTCCGAGCCCTCTGAACAGCGCACATTCGCCTACTCCGAACCGGTCGGGGTCGGGGTCGGCATCGTCCCACACCCGCACCAGGTAGGTCTCCTTGTCGGTGAGGATACCGCGCGAGGTTCCGCTCGGTACCTTGAAGTGCAGGGTATAGGGAGTGTAGCTCGCCTTCAACATCTTAGCCGGGGAATTTGGGAAATTTCTGGAAATCGGGATCGCGCTTTTCGAGGAAAGCGTTCTTCCCCTCCTGCGCCTCTTCCATGAGGTAGTAGAGCAACGTGGCATCGCCGGCAAACTCCATGAGACCGCGCTGCCCGTCGAGTTCGGCATTCAGCGCCCGCTTGATCATGCGGATAGCCATGGGGCTACGCTTCAAAATCGTCTGGCACCACTCGACAGTCTCCTCTTCCAGCCGGTCGAAAGGCACCACCTTGTTGACCAGGCCCATGGCCTCGGCCTCCTGAGCCGTGTACTGACGGCAGAGGAACCAGATTTCGCGGGCCTTCTTCTGCCCCACGATGCGGGCCAGATAGGAGGAACCGAAACCGCCGTCGAAGCTGCCCACCTTCGGCCCCGTCTGCCCGAACCGGGCATTCTCCGAGGCAATCGTCAGGTCGCACACCACGTGCAGCACATGGCCGCCCCCGATGGCATAGCCGTTGACCATGGCAATGACCGGCTTGGGAATAGAGCGTATCGCCTTGTGCAGGTCGAGCACGTTAAGACGGGGCACCCCGTTCCCGTCAATATAGCCGCCAATGCCCTTCACCTTCTGGTCGCCTCCCGAGCAGAAAGCCTTGTCGCCGGCACCGGTAAGCACCACCACGCCAATGTCGGGACGCTCGCGGCAGATAGCCATGGCATCGAGCATTTCGTTGTTGGTCTGCGGACGAAACGCGTTATACACCTGCGGGCGGTTAATCGTGATTTTGGCGATTCCGTCGTAGTAATCGAAGAGGATATCCTCATACTCCTTGATGGGTTTCCAATCAAACTTTTTCATATCGTATCGTTATTTGTAGCGTAAAAAACGGATAATTCGGATTTATGACCGAGCCCGGCGGAAGTAGCCCCGCAGCACCTCGGCATTATAAACGTTGGGCGTATGCACGGCCAGAATAGCCGGTTGCTCGCTCTCGGCAAAGAAGCGGGGCAGCACCTCGGCTGCCGACGCCTCGTCGTGAATTTCGAAATAGCGCAAGCCAAAGAGGTCGGCATACTTCTCAACGGGAATATCGCGATGCACCTCGAAGCAGCGTTCCAGTTCGGGCAGACCGGCCGTGGGTTTGATAAAGCGGAAGATTCCGCCCCCACCGTTGCACATGACTATCACCTTGAACCGGGGCGACAAATAGGACGATGAGAGGCCGTTGGCATCATAGGAGAAACTCATGTCGCCCGTGATGAAGAGGGTCATGGCCTCGTCGACACACGAGGCGCCGGCGGCTGTCGAGGTAGAGCCGTCGATACCGCACACCCCGCGGTTACAGTCGTTTCGGCTTGTCTGCGGACAGTCGAAGAGCTGGGCATAACGTACCGTCGTGCCGTTGGAGAGTTGCAGGGCGGTACCAGCCGGTATGGCGGGCAGAATCATCGAGAAGGCCTTCAAGTCGCACCACCCGATGCTGGCGATGTAGTCGTCGTGCAAGCGGGTAGCCAGGCGCTCCTTGTCGTGCCAGCGGGCCGAGTAATCGCTCCCGACCGCCGAAACCCGACGGGCAAGTGCCTCGATAAAGGGAGCCGGAGCAGTCTCGATCTGGCGGGTGAGCGCCTGCATGGTATCGACTACCCGGTCGCCCTGCGAGATGCGCCAGTGGGCCCGGGGCTTGTGCTGCCGCAAAAAGGCCTTGATCATGCGCGACACCAGCGAACCGCCCAGGGTAATGAGCAGGTCGGGGGCAAATTCGGGCCACTCGCTCTTGTCGAGCACCGAGTAGACTCGGTCAATGGTGGGGATAAACCCTTCGCCCCGCACGTTGGCCAAAGTCTCGGTAAGGACTACCACCTGAGGCAATCGGGCCAGTTGCGAGAGGGCCCGAGCCAGCGCCTCGTCGGGCTGCATGAAGGCGGCCACAACCAGTACCTTGCGGGCCGACATGAACTCGTCGCTCAGGAGCGACATCGACTCCTCGTCGGGCACACGGGCCGCCGGTATTCTCGTCACCAACCGCTCGGGACGGGGCGGACAGTCGGTCTCGCCAGTGAGCGGCTCGGTAATGGAGAGGTTGATATGTACAGGCCCCTTCTCGCCCGAGAGTGCGGTGAGCAGGGCATCGTTCACGCAACGGTTGAAATACCAGCCATCGGTTGCCAGGGTCCACTCGGCACGCAGGTCGTACGACCGTTTCACCACGTGCGACAAGGCTCCATACTGGCGCAGGGTCTGACCGTCGTCCTGATCGATCCACTCGATGGGACGGTCGCCCGACACGACAATCAACGGAATGTGCTGATAATAGGCTTCGGCCACGGCAGGTGCATAGTTGAGCAAGGCGGTACCCGAGGTGCAGACCAGCGCCACCGGCTCGCCGCTGCGCTGCGACATGCCCAAGGCCATGAAGGCGGCGGTGCGTTCGTCGACCACCACATACGACTCGATAGACTCGCTTCTCGAAAAGGCCATCAAAAGCGGGGCGTTTCTCGACCCGGGCGAAAGGACTACCCGTTTCACGCCCTGTTTTGCCAAAATCTCGACGAGGGCATTACACCCCTGTTTATCTGTTGTCTTCATACGTTTTATTCGATTAACCGTTAAGGACCGAGAGCAAGGTCTGCGCCTTGGCTTCGGTCTCACTCCATTCACTGGCAGGCAGCGATTGGGCCGTAAGCCCGCCACCTACATACAATCTCACATGCCTCTTGTTCATCTCCATGCAACGCAAGTTGACAAACAGACGCACCCCTTCCCCTTCTATCGGCCCCAGAAATCCGCCGTAGTAGCGGCGACGGTGTGCCTCCACACGGTCTATCCACTCCTTCGCAGCCTCTTTGGGATACCCCCCGACCGCCGGTGTGGGGTGCAGTGCCGACAAGACCCGGGTCAACTGCTCCCGGTCGAGATGGCCCTCGACCGAAACGGGCGTGCACAGATGCTCCACCTGAGCGGCCTGTCGGGTAAAGCGGCTCCCCACGACAGGAGCCAGCCCGCAACCTGCGAGCGAGGCCACAATCGAGTCGGCCACAATCTGCTGCTCGTCCTGCTCCTTCTGCCCCCATTCGCCCGGGCTACCGGCCCGACGGGTCCCGGCCAACGCCATAGTCGACAACTCCCGCCCGTCATAGTCGAGCAGGGTCTCGGGGGTGGCTCCTATCCAGCGACTGCCACCGGGCAGATGCACCCAACTGACAAAGGCGGAGGGATACCGGGCAGCCAGCCGCACGAAGAGTTCGACGTCCGAAACGGCCGGCCGAGGCAGTGTGACGGTACGCGAAAGCACCGCTTTTCTCAACTCCCCGCGAGCCATCGCCCCCACCAGCGTCTGGGCCTGCCGTTCATACGACGGGTAATCCGTATCGGTCAACGGCATGACCTCCTCGGCCGTTGTCACCGAGGTGACCCAGGATTTCAAGGTGGCCGGGTCGAGCTCTTCGACCGGCACAGGCCTTACCGGGAAAAAGAGTGTAGGGAGAGCCTCCCGGTCAAACGGGGCAAAGAGGAATCCCTCCCCTTCGTCCGGGAGCCGGTCGGCGTCGAGCGTGACCAGCCTGTCGGCCGCACAAGCGCCCCAATAAAAGGTGTGCCCGCCCGGCAAACGAAAGGCAAAGGCGGGAAAACGGGCGGCAAGACTCTGCTCGAAGGCTTGCCGCAAAAGCGATATTGCGGAAGATGCGCCACTCATGACCACCGCTGAGGATTATCGGTCCGACGTGACAGGCTCGGCCATCAGTTCAAAGGGCATGGCCTCGACAATCTTCACCCGACAGAACTCCCCAATGGGCAACGTGCGGCTCTTGGCGATGAGCACCTCGGGGTCGACCTCGGGCGAGTCGTACTCGGTACGACCCACATAGTAATCCTCCTCTTCACGGTCGACCATCACATCGAACTCCTGCCCCACCTTCGAGCGGTTGTTTTCGAGGGCAATCTCCTCCTGCAAAGCCATCAGCTCGTCGAGCCGGGCCTGCTTCACCTCCTCGGGAACCGAGTCGGGGAAATGGTTGGCGGCGTAGGTGCCCTCCTCCTCGGAGTAGGCAAACGCCCCCATGCGCTCGAAGCGGGCATCGCGTACAAACTGTTTCAGCTCCTCGAAATCCTCGTCGGTCTCGCCGGGATAGCCCACCATGAGGGTGGTGCGGATATGGATACCGGGCACCTCGGCCCGTATGCGTTTCAACAAATCATAGGTCTCCTGCTTGGTCACATGGCGGCGCATGTCTTTCAAGATGTGGTCGCTGATGTGCTGCAAGGCGATGTCGAGGTAGTTGCACACGTTGGCGTGACGACGCATCACCGGCAGAATGTCGTAGGGGAACTGCGAGGGATAGGCATAGTGCAGCCGTATCCATTTCACCCCCGGTATCTGAGCCATGCGGTCGATGAGCTCGGGCAACTTCAACTCGCCATACAGGTCAAGACCGTAGGACGAGAGGTCCTGGGCGATAATCTGGAACTCCTTCACCCCGCGGGCTACCAGCGACCGCACCTCGTCGAGCAGCTCTTCCATGGGATAGGAGACGAAACGGCCCGTGATGAGCGGTATGGCACAATAGGAGCAGAAGCGGTTGCACCCCTCGGCTATCTTCACATAGGCATAGTGCGGAGGGGTGGTGAGGATACGGCCGAAATCCTTGGCGTCGTCGTTGTCGCGGGTCCCCAGGTCGGTAATGAGGTTGGTCCAGTCGAACTTCCCGTAAAACTTGTCGACCTCGGGTATTTCGGTTTCGAGCTCCTCGCGGTAGCGTTGCGACAGACAGCCCATTACATAGAGGTGGCGTATCTTGCGGGCCTTCTTGGCCTCGACCATTTGCAGAATCATCTCGATGGACTCCTCTTTGGCGTCGCCGATGAAACCGCAGGTATTGACCACCACATATTCGCTCGACACCTTCTCGGGGTCGTGACGCACTTTATAACCGGCTTCGGCAAAGCGATGCATCAGCCGTTCCGAATCGACCAGATTCTTGGAACAGCCCAACGTAATAATATCGACGCTATTCTTTATCATCTTGACATTACATGAAAAAAAACGGCTACGAGAGTCGGCACCCGACTCCCCAGCCGCAAATACATTGTTGAAAAATCAATCACCAAACAGGGAGTCGACAAACTCTTTCCGGCGGAATACCTGCAAATCTTCCAGGCCTTCGCCCAGGCCGATATACTTGACGGGAATCTTGAAGTGGTCCGATATGCCGATGACCACACCTCCCTTGGCCGTGCCGTCGAGCTTGGTGATGGCCAGCTCGTTCACCTCGGTGGCAGCCGTAAACTGCTTGGCCTGCTCAAAGGCATTCTGTCCCGTAGAGCCGTCGAGTACCAGCAGCACCTCGTGCGGAGCTCCGGGTACAATCTTCTCCATCACCTTCTTGATTTTGGTGAGCTCGTTCATCAGGTTCAACTTGTTGTGCAGACGGCCGGCGGTGTCGATAATCACCACGTCGGCCTGGTTGACCTTGGCCGAACTGAGGGTATCGAAGGCTACCGATGCCGGGTCGGCACCCATCTTCTGCTTCACCACAGGCACCCCTACCCGTTCGCCCCAGATCATCAGCTGCTCGACAGCTGCGGCTCTGAACGTGTCGGCGGCACCCAGGTAGACACTGTAACCCCGCTTCTTGTACTGATAGGCCAACTTGCCAATGGTGGTGGTCTTGCCCACGCCGTTCACCCCCACGACCATAATCACATAGGGTTTCTTGTCGGCCGGGACGGTAAACTCGCCCGACTCCTCCACGCCGTTTTCGGTCAACAGCGCCGTGATTTCCTCTCGCAGAATGCGGTTCAACTCGTTGGTATTGATGTATTTGTCGCGAGCCACCCGTTTCTCTATCCGTTCGATGATGCGCAGCGTAGTCTCTACGCCCACGTCCGAGGTGATGAGTACCTCTTCCAAGTCGTCCAGAATAGCATCGTCGACCTGCGATTTACCGGCAACGATACGGGCCAATTTGGAAAACACACCCTCTTTGGTTTTGGAGAGACCTTTGTCGAGGGTCTCTTTTTTTTCTTTTGAAAAGAAATCGAATAATCCCATATATGAATTTTTAATAGGTCGTCGTACAGAGTACCCGCACGTTATGCAAAGCTATAAAATTATGATGGTAAAAAAAAACTTCCTTACACATTTTGTATAAGAAAGTTTTCTTTATATTGCGCTAATTATGACTTACTTATTCAGTACGTCTTTCACCGAGTCGTTAGGTACCATTTCCTCTTGGAAGGTGTAGGCACCCGTTTTCGGCGATTTCACCATTTTAATCACTTTGGAATAAGTACGGCCTTCGCCTTTTTGCAACGATGCAACTGTTTTCTTTGCCATGGTTCAATCCTTCCTTATTTTATTTCTTTGTGAACAGTAACTCTTTTCAGAATGGGGTTGTATTTTTTCAACTCCAAACGCTCTGTGGTATTTTTTCTGTTTTTGGTGGTAATATAACGCGATGTTCCCGGCATACCACTAGCCTTGTGTTCCGTGCATTCGAGGATCACTTGAACGCGATTACCTTTTGCTTTCTTTGCCATATCTTAATACAACATTTTTACTTCCGTTAAATAACCATTTCCGGCAGCTTGCTTGATAGCTGCATCTAATCCCATTTTATTGATTGTACGAAGACCGGCAGCCGACAGTGTGAGCGTAATCCAGCAATCCTGCTCTACCCAATAAAATTTCTTCGTAAAGAGGTTGACATTGAATTTTCTTTTCGTTCTTCTTTTCGAGTGCGAAACGTTGTTGCCAACCATTGCTTTTTTCCCTGTAATTTGACAAATCTTTGACATCGCTATCTATTATTTTATTTGTTTTTTCTTACTGCTTTCGCAAACAGAGTGCAAAGTAAAGCATTTTAAGAATAGGTTCCAAATTTTTAGGCGATTAAAATAGGAACTTTTTTCATCATGCTCTACTCGGTCAGGAGTTGAACCAGCATGAGCAGAGCCGATTGCGTGGCCCGGGCTATGACCTGTTCGCGATCGCCCCCGAAGTGGAAGCACTCGGCCCGGTCTCGCTCGCCATAGCGCACGGCAATCCACACCGTCCCCACAGGTTTCTCGGCACTGCCTCCGCCCGGCCCGGCAATGCCCGAAGTGGCTATCGCGCAATGGGTCGACAGCAGACGCTGCACGCCGGCGGTCATCTGCAACACCGTTTCGCGACTGACGGCGCCGCACTGTTCAAGGGTCTGGGACGATACGTGCAGCACATGCTCCTTCACCTCGTTGGAGTAGGCCACCACGCTACCTTTAAAATAGACCGAACTGCCAGCCACCCGAGTGATTTCGTGTGCGATATTTCCACCCGTGCAGCTCTCGGCCGTAGCCAGGGTCTCGCCCCGACGGGCCAGAATCCGCCCCAACGCACCGGCCAGCGTAGCGTCGACATCGCAAAAGAGATGTTCGCCCAGCAGCGCCTTCAACTTGGCAAACTCACCATCGACAAGTGGCTGCAACTGTGCTTCGTCATCGCCCCGTGCCGTCAACCGCAGACGTATGACACCCGGCGTGGGCAGGTAGGCCAACTTGATGCAGGCGGGCAGTTGCTTCTCAAAATCGGTCAGCGACTCGGAGAGGCGCGACTCGGTAAAGTCCTTGACCAGACAGGTGCGGTGCAAGATGGCTGAGTGGTCGCGGAAATGTTGGCGCAGCCGATTGATAACGGTCTCCTGCATCACCGTCTTCATCTCGGAGGGGACTCCCGGCATCGAAACCAGCACCTTCCCCTCGCGCTCGAACCACATGACGGGGGCCGTGCCCACGGGGTTCTGTATGACGGTACAGACATCGGGCACATAGGCCTGGTCGTGGGTCGACGCATTCATCGACAAATGGCGACGGGCAAAAATAGCCTCGACATTGGCATACACCGACTCGTCGAAGACCAGCTTCCCACCGAAATAGCGGCAGAGGGTCTGCTTGGTAATATCGTCTTTGGTCGGGCCCAGACCACCGGTCATCAACACCACGTCGACCCGGGCAAACGAGCTGTCGAGTGCGTCGGTAATCTCGCGCTCCCGGTCTCTCACGGTGGTAATCTCGGTGACCTCCCACCCCACATGATTCAACTCGCGGGCAATCCACCCCGAGTTGGTATCGGTAACCTGCCCTATCAGCAATTCGTCACCGATGACAATAATCTCGACATTCATGTTTCAAGCCTCTTTATAATTCCACCCGGGCAAAGGGGGCCTTTTCGATGCTGCAAAACTCTTTGTCCAGATATTTGTAATAACCTGTAATGGCCACCATGGCCGCATTGTCGGTCGTGAACGAAAGGAGCGGCAGATAGACCGTCCAGCCATAGCGGCGGGCATACTCCTCGAAGGCACCCCGCACGGCCGAGTTGGCCGACACGCCACCAGCCACGGCCACGTGTTTGATGCCGGTCTGTTTCACGGCCTTGTAGAGCTTGTCCATGAGTATATCCACAATCGTGGCCTGCAACGAGGCGCACAGGTCGTTCTTGTTTTTTTCGATGAAATCGGGATCCTCCTTCACCCGGTCTCGCAACAGATAGAGGAACGAGGTTTTCAACCCGCTGAAACTGTAATCGAGTCCCGGGATATGCGGCTTGTTCAGCGCGAAGGCCTTGGGGTTGCCCTCCTTGGCCAGGCGGTCGACAATAGGCCCGCCCGGATAGGAAAGGCCCATCACCTTGGCACACTTGTCGAAGGCCTCGCCGGCGGCATCGTCGATGGTCTGCCCGATAACCGACATCTTGTTATAGGCCTCAACCTTGATAATCTGCGAATTACCGCCCGATACAAGCAGACACAGAAAGGGGAAGGGAGGCCGCGTATTGTCGTCGGGCGAGCGCTTGATGAAATGCGCCATCACATGAGCCTGCAAGTGGTTCACGTCGACCAGCGGAATGTTGAGCGCCGTGGTGAATCCCTTGGCAAACGAGGTGCCTACCAGCAGCGACCCCATCAGACCGGGACCGCGGGTGAAGGCCACCGCATTCAGCTCTTCGGGTTTGACACCTGCCCGCTTCAAGGCTTCGGAAACCACCGGTATGATATTTTGCTGATGAGCCCGCGAAGCCAGCTCGGGGACCACCCCGCCGTAGGCTTCGTGCACGGCCTGGCTGGCAATCACGTTCGACAACATCACTTCGTCGCGAATCACCGCCGCCGAGGTATCGTCGCACGACGATTCTATGCCTAAAATCGTTACACTCATATCCGTATTCGTTTATCTTTCTTGTCGTTCTTTATAGGTGTGCAAAAGTACATATTTATAACCAAAAAGCGGCTGCCTTTACATTTTTTTTCATACCGCCGCCCAAAAGAAAAGAGGCGATTCTGTCGAAACTTTCAAAAGGATACACTATTTTTGTATCGTTTTAAATATGAGGAAATTCTACAGGGCATTTCGGTTATTCGTGCATATCGTTATCATTTCTGTCATAGCGATATACACGCTTTCTTATATCCTGCTCTCTGTCCCCGGCATACAGGACCGGGCGAGGCAGACCGGGGTGAAGGAGCTGTCGACCCTGCTGGGTAGCCCCGTATCTATCGACCGCATACAGTTCTCGCCCTTCAACAAGCTCGAACTCTTCGGGGTCTGCCTCCCCGACCTGAAAGGCGACACGCTGCTCTATGCCAACAAGGTGGCGGCGGGCATCGCCCTCTCCAATCTCATCTTTGACAAAGAGCTGGTCTTCACCAATATCCAGCTCTTCGGGCTCGACGCCCGCATCACCCGGGCCACTCCCGACACGACAACCAACCTGCAATTTGTCATCGACGCCTTCAAAAGCAACTCGGACAAGCCCAAAGAGAAAATCAAGTTCAAGATAAACAACGCCATCGTTCGCCGCGGCAAGATACGCTACGACCTGCTGTCGGCGGCGCCGGCCGAGCCGGGACGATTCGACCCACACCACATCGAGGTAAAAAACCTCTTGTCGAAACTCTCCATCAAGTCGTTCACCGGCGACTCGGTGAATGTGTCGATCAAGCGGCTGGCCTTCGACGAGCGGTCGGGTTTCTCGCTCAATCGTCTGCAATTCAAGGTCGAGGCCAACCGGCAACAGGCTCAACTCAGCGATTTCAAGATACAACTGCCGGGCAGCCATATCGAGATAAAACCCTTGACAGCCAATCTGCCCGACTCACTCTCGACCGAACGGATTCTCAACGAAACCCGCTTCTCGCTGCAAATACCGCATGCCCGGGTATCGCTCCCCGACATTGCCCCCTTCGTCCCGCTGCTCGACGAGATAGAGACCACGGCCGACCTCACGGTACACCTGTCGGGGACCCCCAACAACTTCTACGTCCACACCTTCGATTTTGATTTCGGACAAGGGAGTATCACCACCCACAGCCAAATCGCCGTCAAACGGATAACCGATGCCGCCAACCGCAGCATCGTGTGCGCCCCGATTACGGTCAACGCTTCGGCCGAGGGGATAGAAGCTATTCTACCCAAGATACCCGCGCTCACCGGCGAACAGCGCCAAATCATCTCCCGGTTGGGCAACGTGCGGTTCAACGGCGACATCACCAACCGACACCGCGACCTCACGGCTTGCGGCACCCTCACCACCGACCTGGGTACCATTCACTCCGACGTGGCCATCGAGCAGAGTCAAACCCCGGGGTCGGTACACTATTCGGGCCTTATCGAGACGCAAAAATTCAATTTGAACGGGCTCTTTGCCGAGGGGAATCCATACGGCGAAATCGTCTTCAAGATAGAACTCGACAGCCGCAAAAACCGCTACCGGGCACCCTCGGGCGAACTGGCGGGAACGGTTAACTATTTTGAATACAAGGGCTACCCGTATGAAAACATAACCCTCAACGGCGAGTTCGGCGACAACCGCTACAACGGCATGGCCCGCATCGACGACCCGAACGGCCGGGTACAGGTCGAGGGATTTGCCTGGCTGAACCGCCAGGAATCGGAGTTTGACCTCACCGTGCAGGCCCGCGACATCAACGTGGCCGAACTGCGGCTCATGCCCCGGTACGAAAGCTCCAAACTGGGATTCAACGTCACGGCTCAGTTTACCGGCAACAGCCTCGACAACGCCGAGGGGGCGGTGACACTCGACAGCCTCACCTTCACCCAGCCCAACGACATCTTCAAACTCGACCGACTGAGCATCGAGGCGCACAATCGCCAAACGCCCAAGAGTATAGCTGTCACCTCAGACTACCTCAACGGCTGGATTGAGGGCGACTACCACTTCTCGACTCTGAAACAGTCGTTGCAACGCCTCATTACCCAGGCTCTGCCTTCGCTCATGCCCCAATCCGAAGAGGCACCCCTCAACAACCGACAGAAAAAGAGTAAGAAGAAACAGATCCGGGAGGAGCAGATTCCGCTCAACGATTTCAAATTCCGATTTACCATCGAGCCCAACATGCACATGGCCCAGGTGTTCGACCTGCCGGTCACCTTCACCGACCGGGCCGTCATCGAGGGCGAGATGAACAGCCGCCAAAGCACAGCTCTCGTCACGGGACAGATACCCCACCTCTGGTACAAACGGCGCCACATCGAAGACTCCTTCATCACCGCCCGCCAAGACAGCACCGACATATTCCTGTCGGTCGAGAGCAACACCTACAACAAGAAACAGGTGCGCACCACGTGGAGCCTGCGCAGCAAAGTTCACCGCGACAATCTTGACCTGGTGCTCAACTGGAACAACGACACGCAATCGACCTTCTACGGCGAGCTGAACACCTCGACCCGGTTCTCGCGCACACCCGACGAAAACGAGTTGCTGATAAATACCCGAATCAACCCCTCGAAACTCATCTTCAACGATACCGTCTGGCAGATGAAACCGGCCGAACTCACCGTACGCAACAAACGCGTCGAGGTGCACGACTTTGAAATATCGCACGCTCCACAGTACATACTCATCGACGGAGTGGCTTCGGACCAGGAGGACGACGAACTGAACATACAGCTCAACGACGTGGACCTGGACTACATCTTCGGCACACTCAACATCAAGCACGTATCGTTCGGCGGCCAGGCTACCGGTAACCTGGTGGCCACCCACCTCTTCACCGGCGCCCCCCGACTGAGCACCGAGCAGTTCGATGTAACCGACTTTGCCTACAACGATGCGGTATTCGGCGACCTGCACCTGTTCAGTATGTGGGACAACGACAACCAGGGTATTCTCATGAAGGGATTTGTCGAGAACAAGGAGGAACGACAGACCTTCATCGACGGCTATATCTTCCCCACACGCGACTCGCTGGCCCTCTCGTTCGACCCCGACCGGCTGAACATCGCCTTCCTGCGGCCCTTTGTCAAGACCGTGATGACCGACCTCTCGGGGGTAGGCAGTGGGCATATCGACTTCTACGGACGATTCAAGGCGCTTAATGTGACCGGCGATGTCTATGTCGAGAATTTCAATTTCGGTATCGGGTACCTCAACACCCGCTACACCCTTTCCGACAGCATACACCTCTCGCCCACCCGCATCTGGTTCGACAATGTGACCGTCTACGACAAGCTGCGCCACACGGCCAAAGGCTCGGGCTGGCTCACGCATCACAACTTCAAGGACCTCGCCTACGACATCTCCATCACCGATGCCCGCGACTTCCTGGCCTACGACATGACCGAGCGACAGAGCCCCACCTACTACGGAACCATCTATGGCAATGGATCGGCCGTAATCAAGGGGGTACCGGGCTACAACCAAATCGACGTGAACATGTCGACCGGCGACCAGTCGAAATTTACCTTCGTCCTGTCGGGGTCGGAAGCTGCCGGCGAATATGACTTTATCACCTTCACCAATTCGAGCAAACAGGCTACCGAGACCCCGGAGAGCCAAATCGACAGCATCGCCATCAGGAACAATGCCCGTATGCTCGAAGAGTCGACCGTACAGGAGAACAGCATACTGGCCCTCAACCTCCAAATCGAGGCGACCAACCAGGCCCGCATGAATCTGGTCATGGACAAATCGACCGGCGACATGATCAAGGCAACCGGACGGGGTAGTATCCGACTGGAATTCAACTCGATGGACGACGACATGAAACTCTATGGTTCATACGTGCTGGAAAAGGGGAACTACAATTTCAGCTTGCAGGACATCATCACCCGCGACTTCTCCATCAAGGAGGGGAGCCGGGTCTCTTTCCACGGCGACCCCATGGCGACCAATCTCGACATATCGGCCATCTACTCGCTCACGGCCAACCTGCTCGACCTCGACGAGAACTTTGCCAACGACAAGGAGCTGACCCGCACCACCGTGCCGGTGCAGACGATTCTGAACGTGGCGGGCGACGTGCGCCGTCCCGACCTCTCGTTCGACATCGCCTTCCCCACCCTCACCCAAGATGTGGACCGCCGGGTGCGCAGCATCATCAGCACCAACGACATGATGAACCGACAAATCATCTACCTGCTGGCATTGAACCGCTTCTACACCCCCGACTTCATGAACATAGGGCAGACCCGGAACAACGAGCTGGTGTCGGTGGCTTCGTCGACCCTCTCGTCGCAGCTGGGGAATATCCTGGGGCAGCTGAGTGACAACTGGAATATCTCGCCGAATTTCCGCAGCGAAAAGGGCGACTTCTCCGACATGGAGGTAGACCTCGCCCTGTCGAGCCAACTGCTGAACAACCGGCTGATTTTCAACGGCAATTTCGGGTACCGCGACAACACGATGAACAACAATACCTTCATCGGCGATTTCGACTTGGAGTATCTGCTCAACAAGAGCGGTACCATACGGCTCAAAGCCTACAACCACTACAACGACCAGAACTACTACATCAAGTCGGCCCTCACAACACAGGGTGTGGGTATCATGTTGCGGCACGACTTCAACAACTGGGTCGACCTGTTCCGGCGGGCTCCCCGACCCGCTGCGGCCGATACCGGTCGCAGCGCCCAACCGGCCGCACAACCCGCCACACCCGCGCAGGCTCCGACCGACTCCGTGCGCAACAGCCTGCCGACCACCATGCCTGCGGTACCTGCTCTACCTGCCGATTCGGTCTCGACGGTGCAACGGCAACCGGCCGTAAAACCAGACGAGCCGAAAGAGCAATAATGCCCTCCCGACTCGCCTCGTCGTTCTATCTATTTTCTTATAATATAATCATCGCTACAACTCGTCGCACTCGCGCAACCACAGGGCACTCGACGCGTCGCTGGGCATGCGCCAGTCGCCACGGGGCGACAGGCTCACCGAGCCCACCTTGGGACCGTCGGGCAGACAGGAGCGCTTGAACTGCTGGTTGAAGAAACGGCGACAAAAGACTTTCAACCACTTCTTGATGGTCTCGTAGTCAAACTCGCCCTTGAAGGCATACCTCGCCAGGAAATAGAGCTTGGCCGGTGAGAATCCGAAGCGGAGCATGTTGTAGAGGAAGAAATCGTGCAGCACATAGGGACCCACCAGGTCCTCGGTCTTCTGCTTGATCTCGCCCTTGTCATCGGCCGGAATCAGCTCGGGACTAATCGGGGTATTCACGATGTCGAGCAGCGTGTCGCGCGCCTCACCCGTCAACTCGTTCTCGGCCACCCACTGCACCAGATATTTCACCAGCGTCTTGGGAATGCTGGTCGAGACACCATACATCGACATGTGGTCGCCGTTGTAGGTAGCCCACCCCAATGCCAGTTCCGACAGGTCGCCGGTACCGATTACCAGGCCGCCCGTCTGGTTGGCAATATCCATCAATATCTGCGTCCGCTCCCGGGCCTGCGAATTTTCATAGGTAACATCTTGCACCGCCATATCGTGCCCGATATCCCTGAAATGGAGTTCGCACGCCTCGCGGATAGAAATCTCGCGCAGCGTAATGCCCAACGCCTGCATCAGCGCCACCGCATTGCGATAGGTGCGCCCGGTAGTACCGAATCCCGGCATGGTCACCCCGATGATTTTTTGACGCGGCTCGCCCAAGCGATCGAAAGCCTTCACCGCAACCAGCAGGGCCAGGGTCGAATCGAGGCCACCCGAGATACCGATCACGGCACTCTGCGCCCGGGTATGAATCAGCCGCTTGGCCAGTCCGGCCGCCTGCATGGAGAGAATCTCCTCGCAACGGTCGCGCAGTGTAGAGGAGTCGGCCGGAACGAAGGGACGCGACTCCACCGGGCGGGTCAGCTGCAAAGGCACATCGGCCAACTCGAAGGGAATGCGACGCACCGGACGCTCCTTGGGGTCGAAGCCCTGCGCAAACGAGTTCTTCACCCGCCGCTCGCTACGCAACCGCTCCACATCGATTTCGCTCACCGCCAGGCGGGGCGCCTGCACGAATCGCTCGGTCTGTGCCAAGACAGAGCCATTCTCCACCACGATACCGTTCCCGGCAAAAACCAGGTCGGTCGACGACTCGCCAAACCCGGCCGAGGCGTAAATATACCCGGCCAAGCAGCGGGCCGACTGCTGTTGCAGGAGCGAGAGCAGGTAATGATGCTTCCCGATCAACTCGTTCGTAGCCGAGAGGTTGAGAAGGATATCGGCCCCCTGACGCGCCTGATAAGAACTGGGGGGAATGGGCACCCACAGGTCTTCGCACAATTCAATGCCGACTACCGCACCGCCACTCTCGAAGAGCAGGTCGGTACCGAAGGGCGCCCGCCGGCCGCACAAGTCGACCGTCTCGCCCGTGACCGCAAGACCCGAGGCAAACCAACGCTCCTCGTAAAACTCCTTGTAATTGGGCAGATAGCTCTTGGGCACCACGCCCAGAATCTGCCCCCGTTGAAACGCCACGGCGCAGTTGTACAGACTGTTGCCCCACGCCACCGGCATACCTGCCACACACAGCAGCGGGCAAGAGGAGGTCGCGTCGAGCAACTGCGACAAGGCTTGCTCTGCCTGCTCGAGCAACAGGGTGTGACCGAACAGGTCGCCACAGGTATAAGCCGTAATCGACAATTCGGGAAAGACGATGATTTGCACGCCCAGACGCTCGGCCTCGGTAATCTGTCGCGCTATCTCCTGGGTATTATATCGGCAATCGGCTACCTCCACACCGGGAACAGCCGCCGCCACTTTTACGAATCCGAAATTTTGTACCATATCCTCGGGGGTTAGTGTCGACAAATGTAAAAAATTTAACTGGGATTATAACCATCGGCAACCATATTCTCGACCCTTTTGTCCGTCACCGTTGTCCCAACCCTACCGAAAAGGGATAAGAACGAAGGGAGGGGGACGGAAGCTCACCACCTCTTCCTCCGGGAAGACGCATCTCCTGAACAGACAAAGGGGAGAAACGCCTCACCGCCGTGAAACGCTCCTCCCCTTTCGATGATATGAGAGTGTATGATTATTGACCTCTATTCGGCTTGTGCACCGTTCGGAATTTCGGGCACGTAGAGATAGCTGTCATACTGCCCGCCGGTGTAGATGCGATGGCGTCCGGCATTGTGAGTGGCCGGCGAAACGACTACATCGGTCGGGTCGGCACACTGGGTGGCATTGCCTCCCACGGTAATCATATCGACCGGCTGCCCCGGCATGAAGGTATATCCCTCGCGCGGAACCGAAATCGAAGCCGAACCAAAAGGTATGGCGGCATTGGCCGGTTGATAGGCCCCTACGGTAAGTTGCAACATTTCACCCTCGTTGAAATAGAGTCCCATGGGCCATATCTCAATCTCGACGGGAACAATCTCACCCGGTTTCAGCTTCTGTTCGGTCGTAAAGGTATAATAGGGTTCGGCCTCGGTCGAGCGAGCCTCGTCCAACTGGCGCATCGATACCCGCATCAACCCGGTAGCAGCGATGATATTGCCCGTGCGGTCGGGAAGTGGCTGACCGTCGCGCGAGAGTTTTTCGACCCGCACGGCCAGATCCATATCGTCGTGGTCGGGTGCCGATACCCACAGGTGCAGTTTCATGTAGCCGGTCAGCTCGGTAGGCTTCTCCATGCGATAGCGGTAGGTCACCTCGTGGCGGACACTGTCCGACTGGTATTCACTCACAGCCTGTTGGTCGGGCAAGGTGGTGCACAAGGTACTGTCGGCAGCCGACAGATAAAGTTTGCGGTACTGGGTGCGGGCCAACGGGAACTCCTCCTCGGTACGCCCCACAATATCGGTTCCTCCGGGATTCAGCACCGACAGGCGTACCCGCGGCGTCTGCTCCCAACCGTTGTCGATGTCTTTCAGATAGTGGTCGAAGAAGCGACGCAGATCCTCCACATTCTCGGGCGTGTAGTAGTCGAACCACTCGCTGGTATTGTGTACCCGCAACCATTTCTCCTTCGAGGCCATGCGGCGGAATCCGGCGAAGGAACCGTGAGTATGCACCGAATTGGTATAGCTGGCCACGACGTAGGCCGGTATCTCGATATTCTCGACCCGGGCGGCCTTGTCCTCCCAGTAGTCGCACATGAAGGGGCGCTCGACAATCATGCGGGGCTGGTCTTCCAGCATGCCGTGAGCCGAAGCAAAGGTCTCGGCAATCATCTCGGGGAACTCGGGAGCCGGTATGCCGCCCCGGGTACCCGACTCACGGTAGTGGTCGCAGAATCCCTCCCACGGGGCGATGGCGGCCAGGTGCTCGGGACGCTCGGCGGCAATGAACCATTGCGACACGGTGAGCCACGAATTGCCCGACATGCCCACCTTGCCGTTGCTCCACGGCCGTGAGGCAATCCACTCGATTACGTCGCAACCGTCGAGGGCATCTTCGTGCCCCCAATAGAGCAGATTGCCCTCCGACATATAGGCGCCGCGCTTATCGGGATTGACAATGGCGTAACCGTGGGCCACCCAATAGGCAGGATCGGGACCCTCGAACTTCTCCAACCCCGAGGTGGCCGACAAGGGCACGCCCGAACGCATGGGCACATCGTCGAGCATCTGCCCGCCAATCTCCTTGCCGTAGGGGCTCCACGCCAAGATGGCCGGACAGGCCTCATCGCCCACAGGACGGAAGACATCGGCATAAATCGTGACCCCGTCGCGCAACTTGATGGCGACATCGCGTTCGAGCAAAATATCGCACGGCAGCGGCATGGCACCCTCGCGCCGCACACTGCCGGCCTTCAAAACCAGCTTCTCGGGTTTGAATCCCGGATAGCGCACCCGCGGTGCATCGACCGGCAACGCCTTGCGCAACGGCACCTTCATCTCACGTCCCTGGGCATCATGCAGGGTAATCTCCTGCCGGGCAGTCACTCCGCACTGGGAACAGAATACCACCAAAGCCAAAGCACTTGTATAAATCCAACTCTTTTTCATAGGGTTATCCTTTCGTCAATTAAATTTCCATCTCTTCTTGTGCCTGCAAAGTTCGGCAATCGTTCCCGGAAAGGCTTGTTAAATGAGAGGCCACTATTGGTTAAATACTGAACATTACCTATCTTTACCTCCCGAAATCCATACCCGGGAAACAATGAAAGAGCAAATCATACGGCTGAGTGAACTGGCCGATTATCATCAAATAAAAGAGGTATATGAGAACCGAGTGGCCTGTTTCGAGATGAACAGCCAACTGGTAAATATCGACACCATACCACCAGTTTTTGCCGACATCTTCTCGGTGGTGCTGGTGCAACAGGGATCGGCCACCTTCTCGCTGAACTACCGGGAACAGACGGTGGCCGCCGACGACATGCTGCTCTTCTGGCCCAGCCTGCTGGTCTCGCTCACCCGGCAAAGCTCCAACTTCAAGGCGCTGCATCTGTTGTGCGAACGCACTCTGTTTGAACGGCTGCTGGCCACCGACCCTGCCTACCGACAATACCCGCTCTTCTTCTGCCAGACCCAGTCGCCCATACTGCACCTGCATCACGCGATGGCCGAGACGCTGGCTGCCGACCTGCAACAAATCGCCCGCCACATCGTGCACCCGAGTCCCTATCAAGAAGGTATTCTGCACCACCTGTTGCACGTAGTGCTGCTGCAAGTACTCGAACCGGTTGCCCTCCGAGCCCACAGCCATACCCACCTCAGCCACCCCAAACAGCTGTTCCAGCAGTTCATCGGGCTCCTCATCGCCCACTACAAGCAGGAGCACTACATCGGGTTTTATGCACGCAATCTGTCGATTTCGCCCTCCTACCTCTCGCGCATCATTCGCAAGACCACCGGCAAGACGGCCGCCTACTTCATCACCGGACTGCTCCACGCCGAAGCCTGCCGACTGCTGCTCCATACCGACCTCCCCATACAGACGATTGCCGACACACTGAACTTCTCGGACCAGTCGGCTTTCGGCAAATTCTTCAAGGGCAACGCTGGCGTCTCACCGCAACAGTACCGCAACAGAGCCGTTGCGAAATAGCCATCGAGAGAGGGGAACAATCCGTTACCCCACCCAATACACCATCAATACTATGTTTTCTGTTCTTTCTGCGTGCTGAAAATTCAATGTTTTCAGGATTTTAGATTGTTAAAAAACAATAAAAACAATATTGTTTTTGCGGTTTTTCGCAAATGTGTATTCTATATTTATCCTCCCAAGAGAAAAAGTATAACCAATAGTTAATCGTATAACACACTTTTTATGCAAAAAATCTACACCATACAAGGGGAAATCTGCTCCGTGAAAACCGAAATCCGACACCACGCACATATCGTCAAATAAAATTATCTATATTCCATTTTTTAACCGTATGGAGGAACCCGAGAGTCTGGCTCTTCTATACCTTTAACACCCATTTTTTATGAAAAAACTATTACTGCTCCTCCCTTTCTGGCTGCTGGCTACCAGTGCTTTGGCGGCCGATGAGATGTTGTACAACCCGGGATTTGAAGACTCCTCCTCAACCTTTCTGGGAACAAAATTCGAAAGCTGGTACACGACAGGCTCTGTCCTCGCAGCCGAGACAACCGATAAGGTCGAAGGGGAGCAATCGTTAAAAGTAAGTGAAGCGCCTCTTGCTGAAAACATATTATATCAAGAAATCGAAGGTCCCTTTGAATCGGGTGCCACCTACCGCCTGCGTATCAAATACAAGGTATTGACCTCGCAAAGCGGTAACGACTTGAAGCTCGACTGCTTCTGGGAAGATCCCCGTGAACAAGAGCCCACTCACGATATAGACAAATTGCAAACCGACTTCTTCACGGCCGACACTTGGAGTGAGAAGATTGTCGAGACCACCTATCCCGAAGGGGCTACCCGGTTCCAATTCAGAGTACTGATTTCAAAAAAAGTCGTAGTGTTGTTCGACGATTTCAGTTTCCAGAAGGTCGAGGGTACCGACCCCGTTGTTCCCACCGAACCCACTTTGACGGTATCGCCCACCACCTTCACCGAGCTGTCGACCCAACTCAATACCCCGGTCGCCTACCCTACCGTCACCCTCACGCAAGCCAATCTCGACCAGCCGGTGACCATCACCATCACGGGAAAAGATGCCAAATATTTCAGCTCCTCGGTAGAATCGGTAACCGAACCGACGAAAGAGTTGATATTCACCTATAACCCTACCGTTATCGGGCGTCACACAGCCATGGTCACCATCGAGAGTGCCGGTCACTACGAACTCACGCAAACCTTCTCCCTGAAAGGGTATTGTACCGACCCGGCCAATCCTCCCACGATGACCCTATCGCCGGCTACCGTTCCGGCCTTCACCGCCAAGGTGGGTGAGACCAGTACCCAAAAGGTTACTCTCTCGAGCCAAAACTGCATCGACTACATATATGCCTCCATCGAACATGTCAAAGGTGAAGCCTTCAATATTTCCAGCACCTTCTTTATCAAGAATTCCCCCAACATAATCACCGTTACCTTCGCCCCCAAAGAGGCTGGTGAATACCACTCGAAAATTCACTTTACCACCCTCGAAGGTCAGGAACTCGTGGTCGACCTCAACGGCACGGCTACCGAGGGCGACACCCCGGTAGAGGACCCGCTGAACCGTGTGTTCAACTGGGACATGAGCAACCCGCGCACCCAACTGTTTGAGACCTTCGACGGAGCGGTTAAAAACGAAACTCTCCAAATCGAGGGGTGGCAAAACGTAACCCCTCGGGGAGAACGTCCCTGGTGGGGCTATGAAGCCGATGGCGAAAAGATGGCCAAAGCTACCGGTTACATGGGTCAGGTTTCGAGCCAGGAATCCGTAGAGATGTGGCTCGTTACCCCGCCGCTGAGTTATAACACCGAGGGCAAGACCTTTACCTTCCGGGTAAAAGTCGAGAATTTCTTCGAGAACTGCCCCACGAAACTGGAACTCTACTATATCGATACCATACCCGGTGAACCCGTCTACTTCCAACCCATCGAGGTGGGTATCCCCACCACTCCCGACCAAAACGGCGAATGGAACGAAATTCACGTGAATCTGGAAGGACAGGATATCCAGGACGTCTTCTTCATGGCCTTCAAGTATACCGGCTTGTGGGGCAATGAAAACGCCGCAACCTATTACCTCGACGACCTGGGTTGGGGTCGCACCGACCTGCCCGAAATCACAAGCGACTCGACCCAGGTATCGATGGTCGCCACAAAGGGTAGAGACCAGGTGAGCGGCAAAATCACGATTACCGGCAAGAACCTCAACGAACCGATCAAACTGTCGCTCGGTGGTGCCAATCCCAGCAAATTCAAACTCTCGGCCCAATCGCTACCGGCCGAAGGCGGTTCGTTTACCGTAACCTTCAACAGCGACAACACGGGGGTACACGAAGCCTATGTAAAGCTCGCCTCCCGCGGTGCCGCCGATAAATACATTCCCCTGTCGGTGCTCGTCAAAGAGCAATCGGGTATTGACGAATCCGACGTGCAGACCATATCGATTACCCAGTGGGGCCAACGCATTCGCGTCTCGGCCGACCAGTTGCAACAAGTCTTGCTCTACTCGGCCTCAGGAATACATGTCGGTCAATATAACGCTGAAAACGGCGCAATAGAGACACCCGAACTGTCCCGCGGTATCTACCTGCTGCAAGTGACCTCTGCGGGTGCCAGCACAACTCACAAGGTTATTGTACGCTAAACCACGAATCGAACAAAACTAACACATTTCCCTCAACATTGACCAATCCAGGAGTTGCCCGGGTGCGCATGACCAGCACACCCGGGCAATCTGTTTGATTCCCCTTTGCGCCAAAGAGCACGACCAACAGGCCTCAGGCACAACCTTTCTACACAACCCTACCCCAAGGGAGGGGGGGGAAAAAAAAGTTTATCGCCGGTAAGTATTTGGCTATGTGTAGAATAAAAAATCAAAGACGATTTTTTAAAAAAATTATTGTCTATCTTGTTGTACAGAAATAAAAAATGACCTATCTTTGCCGTCGCAAAACCAAACTGGTGCGGTAGTTCAGCTGGTTAGAATACATGCCTGTCACGCATGGGGTCGCGGGTTCGAGTCCCGTCCGCACCGCCAGTAAAGACGAGGAAACTCCTTTACCGAAAGTCAAACATGGTGCCTGTAGCTCAGTTGGTTAGAGCATCGGATTGTGGTTCCGAGGGTCGTGGGTTCGAGTCCCATCTAGCACCCCACAGAAGCGGCAAGAACGTAACAGTTCTTGCCGCTTCTGTTTTTCCGGTCCAAGGATAAGATACAACCTCTGATCGTCCTCCTTTACTGTCCGCTGCATCGAGTGCGGGGTGACACACCGAGGTCATTCCGCGCCACAACGCGGAATCCAATAAGGAAATATAGGAAAGAGAATCCATCATACGAGAACAAATATACCACCATTTCTGGACCCCGCATCGAGTGCGGGGTGACACGCCGAAGTCATTCCGCGCCACGACGCGGAATCCAGCACAAAAAAGCATAGGAGTGTCCCTCAGAAAGAAATAGAGATGAAAACCGCCTTTCTGCCCTCCTCTTCAAACACAGGGTGACACACCGAGGTCATTCCTCACCACGACGCGGAATCCAATAAGGAAATATAGGAAAGAGAATCCATCATACGAGAACAAATATACCACCATTTCTGGACCCCGCATCGAGTGCGGGGTGACACGCCGAAGTCATTCCGCGCCACGACGCGGAATCCAGCACGAAAAAGCAGAGGAGAGACTTGGATTGTAATCCCCAATCACACCTAAATTGGAACCAATCGAAACAGAGGGAAGGAGCCCCCTTCAATACATATAAATTAAAGAGTGACTCTCCCATGCGCACACCATCGTTTGAGCTCTCCCGAAAAGCAAGCAAGTTTTCCAAAAGCACATAAAAAAAGAGGTTCAAGCGTGTTGAACCTCTTTCCTGAGCCACGACCGGGACTCGAACCCGGGACCTTTTCGTTACGAATGAAATGCTCTACCAACTGAGCTATTGTGGCGATTGCGGTGCAAAGGTAATACTTTTGGTAAAACCGAGCAACTCTTTACTCTATTTTTTTATGCTATCCCCTCCATTTTTTTCAAAGATGCTCAATTCCAATATCATAATTCAACCATCAAAGCGAGGCTTTCACAATCGATACAAATCCTGCTTTTCAAGAAAAAAGTCGGGACAAGAAACTTGTCCCGACCTCTCTATGAATCACGCCCACAACGATTATTTTTTCGTCTGTCGGCTGTATGTTAATTGCAACTTGATGTTATCCGCATCGATTAAGGCTATCGAAGGGGCCGAAATATAAGGAACAATGTCGGTCACCACCTCCTGCTCACTATATGAATAGTAGTAATAGCTGCTACCCGACGACACCGTTTCGCTATATACCGATACCGGCACCAGCACAATCTCCTCATCAGCATCGGTTATCTCGGTACCTTGACGTTTCTTTTCAATCACATCGTTCAAGAAGGTGCGCAAGCCAGTAAAGCTGTACGACCGGGTATTGCTATCATACTTGGCGTAAAATGACCGGATATTATCGGTCAACTCTTTTTCTTCGAAAAATTTCTGCAACTCGCTCTTGCGCACGAACAGCAGGAATTGAGGTGGTTCAAGTCCATAAGAGTTATTGGCAATTTCCTTCAAGGGAACATGCAGAATGAGCGAATTGATCAATCCCTGTATGGTCGAACCGCCATCGCCTACCGCCTGCTCAAAGTCGGCTACGATTTGGCGGGTAGGGAAATGCATGAGTACATTCAATCCGGCGGGAGCCACCAAATAGACTTTACCCGCAGCGATTTCGCTCTGTATCATGGGATCAACCTCCAACTTGATGTGATTGCCGGTAGAAATCTCGGGGGTCACGGCCATCAGTGTCTGCGCAGCGACATAGGTTGAATCCTTGTCATTGATTACCGTCGTCTTGGTATAATGCAGATTCATGACCGAATTTTGCACATTCACCACGCACCCGCTACCATATGAGGTCTTGACATACAGCCCCGGGAAAAATTGGGCGAACCGACTGGGAGACGAAAAGGTAGAAGGATCCTCCTTATACTTTTGGAAGAACCGGTCGGCCATCTCATCGGGCAACTTCACTCGGATAGCCTTATACCCCAGCTTAATCAACGAATCGGGCAAGCCCAAGTACGAGGCGTTGTAGCTCTTCAATGCCACAGGCATGCCTTGTGCATTATAATAATCAGCGGGATCAATGCTGCTGTATATAGGCGATTTCAACTGTTTTTCGAGCGGGAAGACACTCAGCTGCATCGGAGCCAGCGAGTCGCCCGTGAACGAATCGGCATTGTAATTCAGATAAAGTACCAATGAGTCCAGGCGATCGACCCCTACGGTATCAAACGCAGCAGCCGGCATAAACTGGGTGAGGAAATCGGTTTCCAACTTACCGTAACCGGGAATCGAAATACGACCTATCAACTGGGTAATCGTTCGACCCACCACACTGTCATTGGGTACCGACTCGACCGTAATCAATTTCTGAAAAGAGGAGTCTACGACAATCTCCATATTCGTATCGACTATCGAAGAGCCTATCATGCTATTCTCGTCACCACACGATGAGAGGCCTAAGGCTACGACAAGAGCGGCCGACAAATATCTAAAAACGTTCATTTTTATTTAGTAACGGTATATTATTCGTTTCCTATAATCTGGCTATAAAAGTCGTTATAGGCATCAATATAGTTTTCAGGTTCTTGATATCCCAAGAAGGGAATATTCAACTGCTGTACATAATCCGTGATTTCCGTATTGATATTCTGGCTGCCCTGGATAACCCCATCGCAATATTGCACGGCCAGTTTATTGAGGGTAACCGGATCGACCGAGTCGCCCTCGGCAAAAGGCAAATCACTGTCTTGTATTCCTTCGAGTTTCAATTTTTCGGCAAAGCGGGGATCAAACGGCACCTTGAAATCATTGTTGTACAGGGAGTAGATAACCTTGGCATCGCGGAATGAAGGGTCCTCGGAATAGCTTTTCTTGATGTACAACGGAGCCAATGCCGTGATCCAACCATGACAGTGGATAATGTCGGGAGTCCAACGCAACTTCTTCACCGTCTCCATCACCCCTCGTACAAAAAAGATGCTGCGCTCGTCGTTATCGGGGCGCATGGCCTCCTCGGCCACCCCGTCGGCACTGCGCTGGAAATAGTCGTCGTTGTCGATGAAATAGACCTGCATACGGGCCGACTGAATCGACGCGACTTTGATAATAAGCGGGTGATCGGTATCATCGATAATCAGATTCATACCCGAAAGCCGTATCACTTCGTGTAACTGATTGCGACGTTCGTTAATCGAACCATACTTCGGCATGAAGGTCCGTATCTCATGACCTCTATCCTGAATGCCTTGCGGCAAATAGCGACAAATGCGGGAGATTTCCGACTCCGGCAGATAAGGGGTAATTTCCTGGGCTATAAATAGGACTTTAGCTTCTTTCATTCCGCTCTTTTAAACTCATTAGTTTTGCAAAGATAATAAAAAAAACGGCGCTATCCGAGAATTATTAGAAGTATTAACAACAAAAAATCGCCAGACTTCCCAGATTTCCCGTTCAAAACGAAATATTTGAGGCTGCAATCCATAAAAACACGGGCATTATTTCGCCAACTGGATTTTATTTGCTTCTTTTGCACGATTTTTTAACCAAAGTTCAATTATGAAAGTATTCACAACAATCGCCGAATTGCGCCAACAGCTTGATTCGGACAGGAATGCCGGTAAAACGATAGGACTTGTACCGACAATGGGTGCCCTGCACAACGGGCATTTGCAACTGGTAAAGACCAGCGTCGCCAACAACGACGTGACGGTGGTGAGTATATTTGTCAACCCTACCCAATTCAACGATAAAAACGATTTGCGGCTCTATCCCCGCACGCTCGATAAGGACTGTGCTCTACTCGAGACAGTCAACTGCACCTATGCCTTTGCCCCTTCGGTCGAGGAGATGTACCCCACCGAAGACACCCGGGTGTTCAATCTGGGGCTTGTAGCCGAGGTGATGGAGGGCAAGTATCGTCCGGGGCACTTCAACGGGGTAGCTCAAATCGTGAGCAAGCTCTTTGACATCGTCCGCCCCGACAATGCCTATTTCGGCGAAAAGGATTTCCAGCAGATTGCCGTAATCCGGGCCATGGCTGCCCAATTGGGCTACACCTTCAACATCGTGGCCGTGCCCATCGTGCGCGAACCCGACGGTCTGGCACTGAGCAGCCGCAACACCCGGCTGACCGAGTCGCAACGAAGAAATGCACCCAAAATAGCCGAGACTTTGTTTAAAAGTCGTACCTTTGCCGCCAGTCATTCGGTGAAGGAGACTATCGACGAAGTGGTCAACACCCTCAACGCCATTCCCGAGATGCGCGTAGAATACTACGAGATTGTCGACGGAAACACGTTACAACCCGTTACCGACTGGAACGACTCGGACTACATCGTGGGTTGCATCACGGTATACGACGGTGAGGTGCGGCTAATCGACAACATCGCTTATCGACGTTCCGAAAAATAACACAACAGGTATCATGCTTATAGAGGTCGTAAAATCAAAAATTCACAGAGTAACTGTTACTCAGGCCGATTTGAACTACATCGGCAGTATCACCATCGACGAGGATTTGATGGACGCGGCAAACATTATCGCCAATGAGAAGGTCTCGATTGTGAACAACAATAACGGCGAGCGATTCGAGACCTATGTCATCAAGGGCGAACGAGGTTCGGGAGTCGTATGCCTCAACGGAGCGGCTGCCCGCAAGGTGCAACCGGGCGATATTGTCATCATCATGGCCTATGCCCTGATGACGCCCGAGGAGGCTCGTGAGTTTACCCCGGCTGTCGTCTTCCCCGACACGGCTACCAACAAATTGATATAACCTAACAACCCACTTACGAATGCCTGCCCGATTCGTCGGGCGGGCATTTTCGACATATAAACCTTAGTTCTATTCTGTCCACGTATGTACAGCCGCAAAGATATATGGGGAATTGCGCTCCCCATCTTGGTCAGCCTTTTTGTTCAGAACCTCATCAACATCACCGACACCGCCTTCATGGGCCGTGTGGGACAAGTGGAGCTGGGAGCCTCGGCTTTGGCCGGTGTGCTTTACCTGGCCTTCTACATGGTTACCTTCGGATTCAGCACCGGGGCTCAGATACTCATGGCCCGACGCAACGGCGAGGGTAAATACCAGGCCCTGGGACCCATCATGGGACAGGGCACCCTGTTTCTGGTTCTCTTCTCGGCTCTGCTCGTGGGAGCTTCGCTCGTGTGGACCCCGCAGCTGCTCAAACTGCTCATCTCGTCACCGGCCGTATGCCGGGCAGGTGAAGACTACATGGAGTACCGCATCTTCGGGCTGCTGTTCACCTCGATAGGCGTGATGTTCCGAGCCTTCTTCGTGGCAATCACGCGCACCCGGGTGCTCATGGTCAACGCCGTTATCATGACAGTAGCCAACGTGGTGTTCAACTACATCTTCGTCTTCGGCAACCTCGGAGCCCCTCAGATGGGTATCGCCGGAGCCGCCCTGGGGTCGATACTGGCCGAAGCCTCGGCCGCATTGCACTTTGTGCTCTACACCCTCTTTTATGTCGACCGGGAGAAATACCGGCTCAACGGGTTCCATTTCGAGAGCTTCCGGATTATTCGCGAAATTCTCAACGTATCGGTATGGAGCATGATCCTCTACTTCCTTACCATCGGCACCTGGTTCCTCTTCTTCGTTGCCGTGGAACATCTGGGAGAACTGCCCTTGGCCATCTCGAATATCATACGCAGCACCTCTACCCTGCTGTTCATGCCGGTCAACGCCTTCGGAGCCACCGCCTGTACCCTGGTGAGCAACGCCATGGGGGCTCATCGGGCCGACGATGTGATGCCTATCGTGCGGCGCATCATCAAGATGTGCTACGCCATCGTGTTGCCGCTCATCGCCCTGCTCTGCCTCTTTCCCCAATGGATTCTGCTCATCTATACCAACGACAGTTCGCTCATAGCCGACTGCACGGGCTCGGTCTACGTCATGTCATCGTTCTACCTGCTGTCGGTACCGGGCAATCTGCTGTTCCAAGCCGTGTCGGGCACGGGCGACACCCGCATGGCCTTCCTCATCGAGATGATTACCATCGTCTTCTATACCCTGGCCATCTACTGGATTATCGTGGTGAGCCGGGTAAACATATCCTTCTGCTGGACCGTCGAGTATGTCTACTGGGGATTCAAACTTCTGCTATCCATACTCTTCTTCAAGAAGGCCAACTGGCGAGCCAAGAAAATATAACCTACATTATGGTGTAATGATGGATTATCAGCAATGAAACAGGTCTAAAATAAAACCCATAACCCAACCTAATTGCTGTCATCATTTTACATCTCGATGTGATTCTTCGGTTTTTATTCGCATATTCCGCCGATTTTGAGTAATTTTGTGCCGATTTATCCATCAGAGTAAAAAAATTTTGTTCTAAAAATTATGTTTGAAAACCTTAGTGAAAGACTTGAACGGTCTTTTAAAATATTGAAGGGTGAAGGCAAAATCACCGAAATCAACGTGGCCGAGACGCTCAAAGATGTGCGCCGTGCCCTGCTCGATGCCGACGTCAACTACAAAGTAGCCAAGCAATTTACCGATACCGTAAAGGCCAAGGCGCTGGGACAAAACGTGCTCACCGCCGTGAAGCCGGGACAGTTGATGGTCAAAATCGTGCACGACGAACTGGCTGCCCTGATGGGTGGCGAAACGGCCGACCTCAACCTGTCGCAAAACCCATCGATTATCCTCATGTCGGGTCTGCAAGGTTCGGGTAAGACAACCTTCTCGGCCAAGTTGGCCAAGATGTTGAAATCGAAGAAGGCCAAACGCCCCTTGCTCGTGGCCTGCGACGTGTACCGTCCTGCCGCTATCGAGCAGTTGAAGGTGCTGGGCGAGCAAATCGAGGTTCCCGTTTACACCGAGCCCGACAGCAAGGACGCCGTGAGCATCGCCGCCAACGCCGTGAAATATGCCAAGGACAACCACCTCGACCTGGTCATTGTCGATACCGCCGGCCGCTTGGCCATCGACGAGCAGATGATGAACGAAATCGAGGCCATCAAGAAGAAAATCAACCCCACCGAAATCCTGTTCGTGGTCGACGCCATGACCGGTCAGGACGCGGTCAACACGGCCAAGGAGTTCAACGACCGGCTCGATTTCAACGGTGTGGTTCTGACCAAGCTCGACGGTGATACCCGTGGTGGTGCCGCCCTCTCTATCCGCACGGTGGTCGACAAGCCCATCAAGTTTATCGGTACCGGCGAGAAGCTCGAAGCCATCGACTACTTCCACCCCGCCCGTATGGCCGACCGTATCCTGGGTATGGGCGATATCGTTTCGCTGGTTGAGCGGGCCCAAGAGCAATACGACGAGGAGGAGGCCAAACGGCTGCAAAAGAAGATTGCCAAGAACCAGTTCGACTTCAACGACTTCCTCAGCCAGATTCAGCAAATCAAGAAGATGGGTAACCTCAAAGACCTGGCCTCGATGATCCCGGGTGTGGGCAAAGCCATCAAGGACCTTGACATTGACGACAACGCCTTCAAGAGCATCGAAGCCATCATCTACTCGATGACTCCCAAGGAGCGCAGCAATCCCGAGTTGCTCAACGGCAGCCGCCGCCAACGCATCGCCGCCGGTAGCGGCACCTCGATACAGGAGGTCAACCGACTGGTCAAGCAGTTTGACCAAACGCGCAAGATGATGCGCATGGTTACCCAAAACAAGGGCGCCATGATGAAGGGATTCAGACGAAAATAAAACGAGACACTTATTATCAACCATGAAACTGCCGGATACACTCTCCACCCCAATCACCGATTGCCCCGAGGCAAATAGAGAGTGTGCCCGGCAGTTTTTCATATAACCCCAATAACGCTTATGCAACTAATCGATGGAAAAGCGGTGGCCGACCGCATCAAACAAGAAATTGCCCAGGAGGTAGCCGAGATCTGCAATGCAGGAGGCAAACGCCCTCACCTGGCAGCCATTCTGGTAGGACACGACGGCGGTAGTGAAACTTATGTGGCTCACAAAGTGAAAGCCTGCGAACAGTGCGGATTCAAGTCGACACTCGTCCGCTACGAAAGCGACGTGACCGAAGAGGAGCTGCTGCGCAAGGTCGACGAACTGAACAACGACCCCGATATCGACGGATTCATCGTGCAACTGCCTCTGCCCAAACACATCTCGGAACAGAAGGTAATCGAGGCCATCGACTACCGCAAAGATGTCGACGGCTTCCACCCCGTAAACGTAGGCCGCATGTCGATAGGGCTGCCCTGTTTCGTATCGGCTACGCCGGCCGGTATCATGGAGTTGCTGGCCCGCTACAACATCGAGACCAAAGGGAAACACTGCGTGGTGCTGGGCCGCAGCAACATCGTGGGTAAACCCGTGGCCACGCTCATGATGCAAAAGGCCTATCCGGGCAACGCCACCGTCACCGTATGCCACAGCGCTACGACCAACATCAAGGAGATTTGCCGCACGGCCGACATCATCATCGCTGCCCTCGGCTCACCCGAATTTGTCACGGCCGACATGGTCAAGGAGGGGGCCGTCATCATCGACGTAGGTACCACCCGTGTGCCCGACGCCTCGAAAAAATCGGGCTTCAAACTCACCGGCGACGTGAAGTTCAGCGAGGTAGCGCCGCTCTGCTCCTACATCACCCCGGTACCCGGCGGCGTAGGTCCCATGACCATCGTCTCGCTCATGCGCAACACCCTGCTGGCCGGCAAGAAAGCCATCTATAAATAAATGCCGACCGGCCATGACAGGGCTCGTCACCTTTTTAGCACCGCTTTTGTTAGGGCAAACTCCGGTAATACCCACTACCGAAGTTTCCCTGCTTTTTGCGGGCGATGCCATGCAGCACCAGGCCCAGATAGCCTCGGCCCGTACCGGCGACGACTATGACTATACCGCTTGTTTCGAGTGGATTGCTCCCGAGGTGACGGCAGCCGACTATGCGGTGGTCAACTTGGAGGCTCCCGCGGGTGGAGCGCCCTACACGGGCTACCCCTGCTTCTCGGCCCCCGACGAATTTCCTGTCGCCCTGCAAGAGGCCGGGTTCGACCTCTTTCTCACCGCCAACAACCATTGCCTCGACCGCCAGTCGCGCGGCGCCCGGCGCACCCTGCATCTGCTCGACTCCATCGACGTTGACCACGTGGGCACCTACAACTCGACGACTTCGCTCAATCGCTTCCACCCCTTTGTCACCAACGTCAAGGGCATACGCATCGCCTTTCTCAACTACACCTACGGCACCAACGGTTTCGTCCCCACCCCTCCCCTCATCGTCAACTACATCGAGCGGCAACGCATCAGACGCGACATACGTCGGGCCAAAGAACTGCGTGCCGAACTGATTGTGGCTTGCCTGCACTGGGGCGACGAATACCAACTGCTTCCCAACAGCCGACAAAAGGAGCTGGCCGACCTGCTGGTCGACGAGGGGGTACAACTGGTCATCGGGGCTCACCCGCATGTGATTCAACCCATGGAGCTGCGCCATGACGGTCAGGGGAATCCACGAGCACTGGTCGTCTATTCGCTGGGGAATTTCATCTCCAACATGAAGACGCGCGACACCGTGGGCGGCGCTCTGGTCAAAGTGACCGTTACCCGCGACGCCATGAACCGGGTTGCTCTGCAATCGGCCCAATACACGCTAGTCTATACCCGCCGCCCGGTTACGCCACACGATCCCTTCGTAGTCGTACCGGCCGAACAGGAGGTACAGAACCACCCGCAACGCCCTCACCTGAAAGGATTCTTGCAAAAGGCCCGCGAAATTTTCTCGCGCTACAATCAAGGGGTGAAGGAATATTTTATAGAGAAGGTAAGCGACTGATCCACACCGCAACCGACGCCGTGGGTTCGGTCATGCAGCACCTTGGTGCGGAATCCCAGAAATACCAAGGAAACTATCTGAAAAACTTATCTCCACGAGATTCTCATCTGGACCCCGTGTCGCTGCGCGGGGTGACTCCCGGTCATTCTGTACCCCAAGAGGAGACTCCGGTCATTCCGCACCCGATGCGGAATCCAAAGAAAAAGACAAATTCGATTTACTTCCCCCGTCGATATACTCAATAATCGCCTCCTTGTCGTCGGGCGAGAACCAGTGCATGTCGGGGTCCTTCTTGTACCAGGTGACCTGCTTTTTGGAGTAGACCCGGGTATTGCGTTTAATCTTCTCGATGGCCTGGTCGAGGGTCATCGTCCCGTCGAAATAGGCAAACAACTCCTTATACCCCACGGTGTTGAGCGAATTGAGGTGGCGAAGGGGATAGACCCGACGAGCTTCGTCGAGCAAACCGTCGGCAATCATCTGATCGGTGCGGCGGGCAATACGCTCAAACAGCTCTTCTCGCGGACGTATCAGCCCGATCTTCACGATGCGGAAGGGGCGTTGCTTCACCTGCCGGGTGCGCAGGTCGCTATATCGGCCGCCCGTCTGGCGGCAAATCTCAATAGCATGAATCACCCGCTTGTGATTCTTCAAGTCGACCTCGCCATAATAGACGGGATCGAGCTCACGCAACTCCTCGCACAGGGCATCGAGTCCTACCCGGTGATAATCGGCCAGGACCTCGCGACGCACCTCGTCGGTGATGGTCGGTATCTCGTCGATACCCTTGCACACGGCGTCGATATACATCATGGAGCCGCCGGTGAGCAGGACGTATTCGTGCGTCTGAAACAGCGTGTCGAGCAGGCGCAATACCTCCTCCTCGTAGCACGAGGCACTGTAATAGTCGGTCAACGCCAACTGCCCCACAAAATAGTGCTTGACCCGGGCCAACTCACTGGCCGTGGGGGCCGCCGTGCCGATGGGTATGTCGCGGTAGAACTGCCGGCTGTCGGCCGACACGATGGGACAACCGTAGTGCTCGGCCAGTTGCAGGCTGAGGTCGGTCTTACCCACCCCCGTGGGACCGGTCAATACAAGTAGGGTTCCTGCCATAATGTAAGACGTAGGGTGATAAAAAACCGACGAAACAGAGAGGCGTGGCCACAAAGGGAGCCCCAGTCTGCTTCGTCGGATTACAATCGGTTATTATTTCTCGGCAGCCATGCGGGCGATTTGCACAATCACCTCGGTGGCTTTCTCCATCGACTGGATAGGCACGAACTCATACCGCCCGTGGAAGTTGAGCCCGCCGGCAAAGATGTTGGGGCAAGGCAGACCCTTGAACGAAAGCTGGGCTCCGTCGGTACCGCCGCGCACCGGTTTCACCTGGGGCACCACGTCGACGGCGCGCATGGCGTCGGAGACGAGGTCGACGATGTGCATCACCGGCTCTACCTTCTCGCGCATGTTGTAATACTGGTCGGTAATCTCGATGCTGGCGCACCCGGGGAACTCGTTGTTGATCTTGCGGGTGAGGTGTTCGAGCTCTTTCTTGCGACGCTCGAAACGGTCGCGGTCGTGGTCGCGAATGATATAGGTGAGTACCGTTTTCTCGACGCTTCCTTCAAACGAAATGAGATGATAGAAGCCTTCGTAACCCTCGGTGTGTTCGGGGGTCTCCCAGCGGGGCAACATGATGGCGTATTGGTTGGCAATACGTATCGAGTTAATCATCTTGTGCTTGGCATAGCCCGGGTGTACGTTGCGACCCTTGAAGGTGACCCGAGCTACCGCGGCGTTGAAGTTTTCATACTCCAACTCGCCAATCTCGCCGCCGTCCATCGTGTAGGCCCACTCGGCACCAAATGCCTTCACGTCGAACTTGTGAGCCCCCTTGCCAATCTCCTCGTCGGGATTGAAGGCAACCCGTATCTTGCCGTGCTTGATCTCGGGGTGAGCCAACAGATACTCCATGGCCGTCACAATCTCGGCCACACCGGCTTTGTCGTCGGCCCCCAGCAGCGTCTTACCGTCGGTCACAATCAGGTCCTGTCCAATGTAGTGGAGCAGCTCGGGAAAATCGGCCGGTCGCAGCACCACATCTTCTTCGGCACACAGCACAATATCGGCCCCACCGTAATTCTTCACGATGCGCGGCGATACGTGACGCCCCGACATGTCGGGACTCGTGTCGAGGTGTGCGATAAAGCCGATGACCGGCACCTTCTTGTCGACATTGGCCGGCAACGTGGCCATCAGATAGCCGTTGTCGTCTAGGGTCACCTCGGTAAGTCCTATCTGCTTCAACTCTTCGGCCAGCGCCTGGGCAAACACCATCTGCCCCGGTGTACTAGGAGTCATATTGGTAAGCTCGTCCGACTGGGTGTCGAAACTTACATAATGGAGAAAACGATCTACTAAATTCATCGTATATAGTTTTATTGGTTTTTCTTTTCGGGTTAACCGTCCGTCGGATTCGTCCAACAGACGAACAAAGGTAAAAAATTTTTTTCTTACATTTGCACTACCGCATTCAAAAGTGGCTGTATGGCTAAAAAGAAAAAAAAGAAGAAAAAATCGTCGGCTCGACGCAACAACAATCTGGTAACGCTGCTCATGTTGATACTCATCGTCTGCGGGGTGTGGTACCTCATACAACACGCCGACGCGCGATCGGTTTTCGGCAACAGCCACACCTCGACCCTCGACCACATCGAGAAGGCCGAGATGGCCCGTACGCCGGCCGGCACCCCCGAGCAACTGCTGCTCCGCACGGGCTATACGGCCTCGTACAACCGACAGTGGAAGCTGCCCAACTGGGTGTGCTACGAACTGGTGCGCAGCGAACTGCAAGGCTCGGCCTCGCGCAGCAACCGATTTGTGAGCGACCCCGACGTAGAGGGCACCCCTGCCGACCCCCGCGACTACACCCGCAGCGGGTATGACCGGGGGCACATGGCGCCTGCCGCCGACATGAAATGGAGCAAACAGGCCATGGAAGAGTCGTTTCTGCTCTCCAACATCTGTCCTCAGGCTCCCGGGCTGAACCGCGGCCGCTGGAAGGAGCTGGAAGAGCTGGTGCGCGAATGGGCCCAACGCGACAGCGCCCTGCTCATTGCCTGCGGTCCCATCGTGAGCCAAACGCCCAAGACCATCGGGCGGCACCGCATTGCCGTTCCCTCACGCTATTTCAAGGTCGTTGCCGCCCCCTATGCAAGTCGTCCGCGAGGCATCGCCTTCCTCTTCGACAACAACGACGAGCAACCCTCCCTGCGAGCACTGGCTCTCCCCATCGACAGCGTGGAAAAATTGACCGGGATAGATTTCTTCTACAATCTGCCCGACAGCATAGAAACCCCAATGGAAAGTAACTTATGGATCGAAACATGGAACCTCAACTAAATACCCCCCTGCCCCAAGATACCATCTGCGCCGTCTCCACCGCACCCGGTCGCGGCGGCATCGCCGTCATACGCGTCAGCGGCCCCGAAGCCGTGACCATCACCGACCGCATATTCCGCTCGCCCAACGGCAAACCGCTTGCCGAGGCCCAAGCCAATACCGCACACTACGGCTCCATCACCGACGAGAAGGGGCACGCCCTCGACGACGTCGTCGCCACCCTCTTCGTTGCCCCCCACTCCTTCACCGGCGAAAACACCGTAGAGATTTCGTGCCACGGTTCTACCTACATACAACAACAGATCATCGCCCTGCTGCTGCGTCAAGGCTGCCGCCTGGCCACCCCCGGCGAGTTCACCCGGCGGGCCTTCACCAACGGCAAACTCGACCTGTCGCAAGCCGAAGCCGTAGCCGACCTCATCGCCTCCACCTCGGCCGCATCGCACCGACTGGCTATCCAGCAGATGCGGGGCGGATTCAGCCGCGAACTCGCCCGCCTGCGCGAACAGTTGCTCACCTTCGTCTCGCTTGTCGAGCTCGAACTCGATTTCAGCGAAGAAGAGGTAGAATTTGCCGACCGCCAGAAACTCACCGAACTGGCCCGCGAAATCGAGCGCGTCATCAAGCGCCTCTCCGACTCGTTCAGCCTCGGCAACGCCATCAAAAACGGCGTTCCCACCGCTATCATCGGCGAGACCAACGCCGGCAAGTCAACCCTACTCAACCGCCTGGTCAAGGAAGACCGCGCCCTCGTCTCCGACATTCACGGCACCACCCGCGACGTCATCGAAGACACCGTCGTACTGCAAGGCATCACCTTCCGCTTCATCGACACCGCCGGCATACGCGAAACCCACGACACCATCGAGAGCATGGGTATCGAACGCACCTTCCAGAAGCTCGACCAGGCCAGCATTGTCATCTGGCTCATCGACGCCACTCACGCCCCACAAGAGGTCGAGGAGCTCTCCCGGCAGATACTCCCCCGCTGTCACGGCAAGCACCTCATCATCGCCTTCAACAAGGTCGACAAGATCGACGACGCCACCCGGCAGCAACTCACCCAACTGTACGACCGCCTCACCCGCGAGATGACCGACACCGCAATGACATTCCTCTCGGCCTCGCACAACCAGAACGTCGACGCCCTCGAATCGATGTTGGTTGACACCGTCAACCTGCCCCAAGCCGGCGAGAATGACGTAATCGTCACCAACGCCCGCCACTACGAAGCCCTCATACACGCCCACGACGCCATACTGCGCACCCTCGATGGCCTGCAAACCGGCCTCTCGGGCGACTTTCTCGCCCAAGACATTCGCGAGTGCATGCACTACCTGGGCGAAATCACCGGCCAAATCTCGACCGACGAAATCCTCGGCACCATCTTCTCCAAATTCTGCATCGGTAAATAAATAATTGATTATCAAATAGTTAAATTGATTACAATCGATTAATATGGCGCTCTTTACGGGCGCCTTTTTTGTTGCTCAAGTATCGTTGATAATCGTTGCTAAGCCTTTTTACGCCATTTTTTGTACCTCCTGTGTACCTCACCACGAAAATCCGAGGATTATCGTTGGCAAGGTCGTGGAGAAAGTTGAATATGGTTGAATATAGTTTAAGATGGTGGAATAAAACTGGAGAAATCAAGGAGAAATAATCCCTAAAAATTCAAGTAAAATGGCAAAGAGCAACATTAGAATTAAAAAGATTTGTGAGTGGTGTGGTCAAGAATTCGTAGCCCAAAAAGTAACTACGAAATACTGCTCACACAGATGTGCGAATTTGGCTTATAAACAGGCCATACGAGCAAAACGGATTCAGCAGGAAGAGCAAAGGATTCAAATCGTTAAGAGTGAAAAGCCTTTGATGGATATTAAAGACAAAGAATATTTGTCAATCGCTCAGGCTGCTACTTTGTTGGGGCTTTCACTGCAAGCTGTTTATAAAATGATTTATACTGGACGTCTTGTTGCTTATAAGTTGAGCAGTAGGCTTTCATTTGTTCGGCAGAGCGATATAGAAGAGATGCTTAAAAGAAACCCATACAAGAAACGACAACCTAAAGACACTCTTCCTATCACAGACTTCTATACCACAAATGAGATTAAAGAGAAATTCGGTGTCAAAGATTCCTGGATATTTCATATCGCTAAAGAACATAATATTCCCAGGACATTTAACCGTGGAAAAACCTATTGGAGCAAAAAGCATATTGATGATTACTTTGCAAAGAAAGCTCCCGATCCTGAAATCAAGGAATGGTACAGCACGCAAGACATGCAGGAGAAGTTCGGCATGACGCTGACAGCCATCTATTCTTTTGTATCAAAGAATGCCATTCCCAAAAAGAAAGTCGGAATCATGGTGTACTACTCCAAGAAGCATGTGGACATTGCCAAAGGTCTCATAGCTCCCGAAGAGCCCAAATACTACACCATTGCCGAAGCGATGGAGCGATTCAATCTGACACGAGACCAACTCTACCATTATGTGAAATACCATAATATTCCCCGTATCAAGGTCGGTAAATATACCAAGATCCTGCGGGCAGAATTGGACAAGTTCTTTGAGCCTCCAAAGATAGAATGAGCCGAAAGTTATTTTCCGGTGATAAATGCCACCATTAGAACACCTATTTTATTCGCAACAAAAACAAGTATTAATCAAAAAACAATATAGCTATGACACTTACATGCACCAACGTAACTTTGAGACAAAAACCATTGCGGAACGACCGCATATCTCTTTATCTGGATTATTATCCGGCCATCCGCAATCCTTACACGATGAAGATGAGCCGCCGGGAATTCCTCGGCATCTACATCTATGCCAAGCCAAAGAACGAGCAGCAAAGAATGTTCAATCAGGACATGCTGAACAAGGCAGAGGCAATCCGCTGTATCCGTGTCCAGTCGCTTATCAATGAAGAATTCGGGTTCCTGGACAAGAACAAGCAAAAGGTAGATTTCCTCGCCTACTTCCGGACAAAGGCACGGGAAAAGTATGAGAAATGGGATTGTGTTTACAACCACTTCGAGAAATTTGTCGGCGGCAAATGCACCTTTGGTGATGTCACCGTAGAACTGTGCGAGAAATTCAGGGATTACCTGCTCAAATGCAAACAGATCAATCATCCCAATGCTTATATCTCACGCAATTCGGCAGCTGGTTATTATTCGACGTTCCGTGCCTTATTGAAAATAGCCTATAAAGAGAAGATGTTGCGTGAGAACTTGAACGACTTTCTGGAAAAGATTGAATGGAAAGAGGTCAAGAAAGAATATCTGACACTTGATGAAGTCAAGAAACTGGCAGCTACGCCCTGCAAGATTCCAGTCTTGAAACAGGCCTCCCTGTTTGCCTGCATGACCGGTCTCCGTATCAGTGATATTCTGAAGCTGGACTGGCGTGATTTTGAAGTCGGTCCGGATCAAGGCTATTACATCCGTATCTGCACCGAAAAGACAGAAACCGAGGCCACCCTCCCTATCAGTCAGGAAGCACTGGAGTTGTGTGGCGAATGGGGCACCGGAAAAGTCTTCAAAGGCTTAACCCGCTCCATGACCCATCATCCCCTGAAACAATGGATCGCCGAAGCCGGAATCAGAAAGCACATAACCTTCCACTGCTTAAGACATATCGCCCCGCCTTACTCATTGAGAACAAGAAACTTATAAAGATTGTCGGCTTCATAGGTAACGACTTAGAAACGAGCGTATTGCTCTTTTCTGTCTCATTTTGCATTATTGATAAGAACGCTTTTTGTATTGCAAATATAAGATTTATTTTTGGACTTCAGTTTGTCACCTGACAAAAAAAACAGGTTATTAACCATGAAATTTTTTAATGCTCATTCTGATAAATTTTTATAATGAAATCAATCGTTGACTCTTTGTAAATAGATGGTACACCATTCGGGACTATTCCATCCTTACCATATTGTTCTTCTTGTTTCTTATTCCTAAAATTATATATAGAATAGTCTGGATTACTCTTGATATTATTTTCGTTTATGATTCTCCATACATTATTTGAACTGATATTTGCTTTAGCTTTAATTGCATCTGCCAATTCTTTTGCAGATAGTGGATATTCTTTTAATCTATTTACTCGTTCTTTCTTTATTACCTCAACAGTATCAATCGGTTGAACTTCTCCAACCAGTTTTAAAGTTGGTGCTCCTTCTTTTTCATTGAATGACCCTTCTTTTATCCAATTTATGCCTTTAATTAATTTATCATCAACGACAAGAATTTGAGAATTATTCTTTGAAATAGCTCCCTTGTCTAAATCTAATATAGCAGCATTTTGAGGCCCCGATTTTCCTATTTTTGAAATTAAATCCATCCATTGTGAATTTTGTCTTTCTATTCTATGATTTATTATATCCTCTAATTCAGCATATTGAATTTTTTGAGTCCGTCCACCATATCTAAAATATATTTCACCGTTTCTTATCTCTCCCTCATCTTTTTTACAAATTATAGGCTTGATTTTGGCTTCTTCAATAAAGAAAAATCCAAAATTCATACCTTGTATTTCAACAACATCATGTTTCCATACGATATTCCCTGAAAATAAATCCAATAAAAAACCTGATATTTTTTCAGGATCAATTTTGTCAAATTGTTCACTTGATTTATCATTTAATCCTATAAGTTCTCGTTTTGGTCTATCCTTTACGCCAAAGATAAGCCATCCTCCTTTATTATTTGCAAATGCCGCGAAATCACGAAAATACTCAGACAAGCCTGCAAAGTTAAATGACTCTTTAAATTCTAAAGTTTGACTTTCTCTATGATATAAACTACCATCTTTCCTTAAACTAAGTAGATTTTTTATTTCATCTAGCAACATCATTATAGAATCTTTTTTAATTCTTCAATATCAGGTAGAGCTTTACGCAATTTTTCAGGCATGTCTGCAGAAGTAGTGTATGTGGCTACGCCCATAGGTTTGTTGTAGTCTTGAATGATATATTCTACATATTCTTTATCAGCCTCCTTGCAGAGTACAATTCCGATTGTAGGATTTTCATGAGGCTTTTTTATGTGGTCGTCAAGAATACGTAGGTAAGCCATCAGTTGGCCTAGGTATCCAGGCTTAAAAGCACCTGTCTTCAATTCCACACAAACCATTGCATTCAACTCTCTATTAAAGAAAAGTAAATCTGGAAAATGCTCTATGCCATACACTTCTAAGTGGTATTGATTTCCAATAAATGCAAAATCATGGCCAAAAGTCATAATAAAACGCTTAATGTTCTGTACAATCTGCTGTTCTACTACACGCTCATCTATATCGGCATTGTCACGTTCTCCAATTTCTTCCACATTGATAAAATCAAGCGCATATTCATCTTTGAACATCATCACCGCCTTTCTAGCTTCTCTTGCATTGAGAATAGTTCTTGTAAAGTTGTTTGGCAAAGATTTTTGGGTTTGATAAGCCTCATTTTCCATTAACCCCATAAGTGAATCTACAGAAAGATGTTCCTGCGCACAACGCTTTATATAATAGTAGCGTTCTTGTAAATCCTTTGTTTTGCTTAATATTCTCGAATGATGAGTAAAAGGAACAGCAAGAAATTCTGTCGCCGGAAAATCTGCTGTATTCGGAATGGCCATAGCATGATATATATCAATTGCAGCTGTTCCGGTAATCGGAATTACCGAATCTGCTTCATGTTCTAATTCGGTAATTGCAATTACCGAATTAGTATTTGCTGAGTTACAGGAACCATTATCCAGCATAATCCACGCCTCATAAAATTGTCGCATTTTTTTAAGGCTTTCTGCTGAGAAACCGCGTAGTCCTGGCAGTGTTTTTCTAAGATATTTACTTATACTATCAAGCGCTCCTGTACCCCATTTCCCTTTTCGTGAGTTTTGCGAAACATATTTACCAATACTAAAATAAACAGCCAATTGTATGCGATTTTCTCCTTTCAAGGCTTCATATTGTCCTTGGAGAATCGCAGTCTTAATAGTTTCCGCTGCTTCTGCATACATAGCAGAAATATTATTATATTCTTGGATCATGCTCTGCCTATTTAAGTATTTGCCTATTAAAGCTCCTCTGGTAAATCATCATCATTTGACGCTGAAGAAGTTTGAGTATTCATCATATCCAAGAATACTCTGAGAAATGATGATTCTTTAAAGAAAAAGTCTGGATTATCTTCCATTTTTTCTTTTATAAAATCGAATCCCCAATTTGCGTATCCTTCCATTTTGTCCATAAGAAGATCTACAGCTTTTCTAGCTGTCATTTCGCCTTTGTCAAGGGCAATGAAATCAATGTCTGTACGAGCGATGAGTGCCGCAAACATATATTCTCTCAGACGAGGATAAGGAATTCGACCATTCCTAGCCTCTTGATTTCCCCAGTTGCAGATGGCCCAACCAAATTTTTTGCGTTTAGCTTTATCTTCTACTAACGGTTTTTCTTGATTGTAATATAAACCGATAAAAAAAGCAATGATGAACACTTCATAACCAGCACCAAAAATTTTACCTCTGGCCTCTCCCCACTGTGTTATGCCTTTTCCATAATCACTAAAGACACTGATAATTGCGTCTTCGTATTTCTTTTCCCATTCGGGGTCACGTTTACCCCATAATTCGTATAAAGACTCCATTAACTATCTAATTTTTGTTACCTTTGTTCTGATTGTTGACAAATCACTTGCATTAAAATTTTCTGCTTTTTTGATACGGTAGACAGAGCAAGAAAGCTTATTAATGTCATCTTGGCGAATTTCGCCATCGGATATAAAATCCTTTGTAACTATTATACATTGTTTTTTTATATTGTCAATAACATTATAAAAGTCCTGTTCTTTAGCTTCCCCAAAAGACGAAGTTGCCGCATCGAAAATAAGAGGGTAATCTTCATCGCGCTTTTGATGTGTGAAATCTGATATAGCAAACAAAACTGATATATATTTAATGGTCTCCTGTGAACCTGAAGGATTCTTTATTTCAGTCTTATTTGAACTATATAGCTTTATGACAGTATTTCCGTCGGCCATTTTTATAAGCCGAACTAGTCCATGGAAATCTTTTGCACTAAGTTTTTCCATATAGACATTAGCTCTATCTTCCAATTCGTGCAAGAATTGGTTCAAGTTAAGTTCTTTGGCATTTCTAAAAGCTATGGCAATGGCCTTTAATGTGCGATTAACGTCACGACATACACGAACCATACTATTCCCAGGATCAAGTTCTTCATATTTATTGTTGACTTCCTCATACTGCTTTTCCAAGCCCTCAAGTTCCTGTTTAAGCTGAACAAGGCGATTACCTGCGCGTTCTTTTTGCTCAAACAGTCCCTTTATATCTTTAAAATCTTTTTCAAGTACAGCTTCTGAAACATTTCCTGCCTGTATCAGCAAACGGGCTTTTTCGTCCTTAACCTCTTGAACATCCTCTTCCAGTTTCTTGATTTTTGCAGAAATAGTTTCATTGAGTTCTAGCCGTTCTTTAATTTCATTGGCAATACCTACAATCCTTTGTTCGTTAGTTCCTCCTAACGATATACTCATATTGTGAATTTCTTCTATATAAGAATTGCAAAACAATTGTTTTTGTTCAATCTTTTTCTTCTCCTCTTCATCTTTTGCCTTTTGTTCAAGATGTCGTTTGAACTCATTAAGTTTGTTGACCATAAAATCATATTCGGGACTTCCCTTATGTGCTGGACGACCACAAACCTTGCATACTTCATCATGTATCATCTCCTCCATAGTTTCTTGATCCGGGAGATACCAAGGTAATGCGGTTGCTCCGTTTGTGAGTGTTCCCAATATTTCTTTTTGAACTTCAAGTCGCCCGAGTTCTTTGGCTCGTATTTCTATGAAATCTTTCTCTTGCTTTCTCTTTTCCTTGGAGAGCATAGAGCTTTTCTCTTTAAATTCCTTAAGTATATTAGGGAACAGACATAGAATCCACATTTTATCCAACAGACTTGTATTCAAATTTACGCTGGCAAGCAAACCTCTGTGCCTATTAAGTTCTGTTTCTTTATTTTTTTCACGTTCAGATATTGTCTTGTACTTTTCAGAGGCTTCTTGATGTTCTTCCAGTTCTGATAGCCTTGTAGAGTAAATGGATATGGCACTTTCTTTCTCTCGAATATCTCTCTTCTTTTCTGAAATTTCACCAGCAAGTCTACTAATTTCTACTTGAAGTCTCTTTGATTCTTCTGCAATTTTCTTATCAGACTTTGATTCTTTATCGTATTGTTTTCTAGATAGTTCATCTAAATATTCTGACAAGTCAACAAGTTCATCAAATTTACGTACATCTGAATATTTGTCAACAAGTTCCTTTAGCGCTGTAGGATTGTCAAACACATTAAGCGTGGATTCTCCTTTGAACATACTAAATCTTTGTATGAATGCATCAAAGCATCTGTCCATAAGTAATTTACCACTTACTTGCTCTCGTTCAATTCCATTAGTCTCAAATCCTCTGAAACTGAAGTTAGAAGTTCGAAAACCATTTTCAGTTCTTTCGAACAAAAAAGATTTTTCTACGCTTTTTTCTCCATTATGCTCAAATACCATTGATACACTAAGAGTGTCTGAGTCTCCTACCTCCATTTTAGATTTGCGCATCTCAGAAACATTGTCTAATGAAGCGTTTTCTTTGGATGTGTCAAGTAGCCATTTTATAGCTTCAAAAAACGTACTCTTTCCATCACCATTATCTCCGATAATCAGAGTAAGACCATCGGAAAATTCAAATATACTTTCGCCGTAATAACTGCGGAAGTTCTTTATAGTTAATTCTTTGATTATCATACCTTAGTCTGAAGATACTGATTTATTTGATTGTATATTTCTTTATTTGTCGCCCCCTCTTTATAATGATGAATGATGGTAGCGACAGAATTTATCACATAGTTGTCTGAATCCATGGCCGTATAGATGTTCTCAGGGATTTCAGATAGAGTATAACCTCCATACTTCATCAGCTGCTCATCCATAAGAACAGCGACCATCATCTTGTCTTGATTTGTAATATATGCCATATCTAAAAAATTGAAAGATTATAATATTCAAGGATATCGTCCAACTCTTGTACAGAACTATATGCATTTTCACTAAGGAGTGCAAAGTCTTTTACTCGTCTTATTTCTCCGGCTAAGAGGTTGCGTTCCATATTAAATGATTCGGCGGCAGAACTGACTTCTGGAACAACCACTAAATCATGAATATAAGCAAATTTTTTATCTTTATGTGTACGTAGTATTCTGCCACGCCTTTGAATAAATTGACGAGGATTTCCCGTACTTGCACAGAAAATTGCAAGTTCACTCCTTGGTATATCTACACCTTCATCCAAGCACTTCATAGATGTTAGAACCTCTAAATCTCCATTCGCGAAAGCAGTTAAAATTTCATCTCTGTTTGTCGAGTCCGATGTAAACTTCTTGACAGTTGTAGTTGGACTTACTTCTTGCACAATACGAGTAAATTTATCAATAATGTGATTTGAAAAATCATCATCTTGTACTATATCTATGTCATCATATATATCGGAATTATTATCGTCTGGCCTATTCCCTTCGGGAACATAAACCAATGTGTACTTCAAGTCGCCTTTTTCTACAAAACGGTCATGTATAATTGAACGAAATACTTTTTCCTTATTTATTGCCTTATGGATTATGTGTTTCCGTTTTAGCAATAATATCTTCAAAATATCATCACTTTTTTTGAAGTCTTTCCGGCTGTTATTATACATTTTTGCAAGTTTCAAAGAAATCTTCATATATTCAGCCATTTCCGCATCAGTCAAACGGACAATATGGGGATAATAGTAGTATCGGCATAAGAACCCATTATCTATAGCCTCTTGCATTGTATATTCAAATGTGAATTTGTCACTCGCTCCAAAGAATTCATATAAGCGTGCCGTTCCCGCATCGTCGAACTGCCGTTCTGGCGTTGCGGACAGTCCAATTCTGCGCAGGAAGGGAATCCCATCAAGTTTATCTAGTATTCGTCCAGATCCCATATTGTGTGCTTCATCAGCAATTAATAATAATCGCTTTTTAGGTAATGTAGCGAATTCTTTGAATACTTTATCTCTTACGAATGATGCATATGTAGATATAATTACATATGATGCATTATCTGGATCAATAGTTTCTTTAAGTTTTATGCGGTCAATTTCAGACTGCCATGATGGATATTTAGAACATACTTTTACAATGTTATTGAAATAGAACTTACGACATTCCACTTCCCATTGTTCAACAAGTGTTATAGTTGGCACAAGTATTATAGCCTTATAATACCCTGACTTGTTATAAATCTGCAACAAGCAATTTAGTGATGTTAGTGTTTTGCCAGTTCCTGTAGCCATCGCAAATAGACCTTTTTGCTTATTGTTTTTCCAATTTTCGAAAGCTTGCACTTGATAGTCACGAGGACCTGAAGAATATGGGAAATGAGGCTCTGTCTTTTCCGTATAAGCCTTTATACGTTCATCTTCAATGTGTTTAATAACATTATTTACTTTGTTTTTAGCACGTTGTAAAGCCCTTTGTACAGACAAGGGGAGATTTGAAATTGATTGGTCAGAAAGCAGTTTCGCTTCGTCTTTAAGCAAGTCATTGAGTTCTTTATCTGGAAATGCAGATAAAATATTAGTTCGTATTTCTGTGGCATCAAGATACTCAACTGTATCGTCCTTTTCAAGAAATGTTTGTAGAAAGTCATCTTCGACATCCTCTACCTTAAATTTATCAGAAGGTGAATCCCAATCACAAAAGGCTGTAATGCTTTCACAATTCTCGATAAGCGCTGTCCGTGAAAAGTTACAGCTGCCATCAAAAGCAACTTTATTTGTTGCATCAGCAAACAGTCCACATTTTGTGTGAGATATTCCATTGCTCCCTTTGGGTGATATGATTTTTATTTGTATGCGCTCATTTTTAATCAACCACGCAATACAATCAAAGAAATGTCTTCCTCTTTCTGATAAAATTTCTTTGAGAGATACAAGATCTGTTAACGGTAATGCCGGGATAATATAATGCTCATTTTTAGCTTGCAGTAAAGCATATTTATCTTGTTCAGAAAGAATATCGTTAATTATTAAACGCATTCGTCCACCATTGTATAGAAAAGTGGCAAAACCGTCGGATAGAATATTTATAGCAGATGATGAGAAAAAGCCGAGTTTTAAGTCAAACCTTGTAGCATTGCACAAACAATTGGAGAAGAAACCTATAGGTTCCCACTCTCCATGCGATTTGTATCGCCTACTATTCGGCCATTTTACATCGTTTTTTAGCATATTCCTTTTATATAAAACAATTCATACAAAGAATTTCGTCATTATCATCTATTTGACTAAGGAGAGTGCCATCTCCTTGCTTCTTTTGTGCCTGCTGTTTTCTTATAGCTTCCAGTTTAATTTGGCGTATTCTTTCTGGACGACATAATTCAGCTAGACTCTCAGATTGGTTCCAGGTATAACCGTCTTTTTCAAATTCCATGGCTTTCATATATAAATCTCTATGCTGTTCATAGAGCCATACCCATTCTATCTTTTGCTGGAAAAAACAAAAGTAACAACCAGAACGACTACGGTTATAAGTGCCAATTTGTCCATCCACCTCGAACTCAATAGGTTTATAATATCCAGGCACGCCAACACCACTGTTTTCTAGGATTGAGAAAACATCGTCTTTTATTATAATATCATCGTTATCTACTAGTGGAAATTTGTCTAATTGCCCTACAGGTAGAGATGTTGTTTTAAGAAATTCAAAGACGGCCTTATTGAATACTTTGACATCCAAATCAAGCAATGCATTGAGTTTCTTACTATAATAGAATTTTTTAGTTAGAGGTGTCTCTAAAATTCTGATGGCTTCGTCAAGGTCGTGAATATCAGGGCAGACATTTCTATAAATCTCAACAACTTTGGATATATTTTCTTTGTTGAAGAATAGATTAATTACATCTAGACTCCAGATATTACGTCTGAATGGAAATATTGCTTGAATATTTGGTTTTGTGGAAATGTATCCATCTCGTTCTTCGTCTCCACGTATTCCTACATAAGAAATGGCTGGCTCATCCCCAACAAATTTTTCCATTTCCTGAAGTTTCATCTTTTGCGTACACCACCTTGCTTGTGGCGAAGGAAGGAAATTACCACATGCTTTCAAGAAATGTTCAAATGGAGTCGGTTCTGTACTACCAGCGGCCGCACGAAGGCGAGTAATTCCCCCAAGGTACGATTCAAGACGATCGATTAGTATTTCGGTCTCTTCAAGCTCACAACCAGTGTCGGAATTATAATACTCAATCTTCAGATCTGGATACTTATCTTTCATATAAATAGCTAGAGCCGCACTATCTTTTCCTCCAGATATACCTAATATATGCCTTACTTTCATTAACTTAATCGCTTATTTAATAATTTTAATAACACACAAATATCCAAATCGGCATCCCCCGAAAGATTTTTGGTTATCTTTTCAATAATCTGATCCGCTTTACTTTTTTTAGAGTCCGGCAATATGTATGTTTTGAAATGTGACGCGACATTCTGATTTGATGCCAGATCTATATTATAAACTTCATCTTTGCCATTATCCAAAGCAGAAATAGATACAAACTGATCGAGTTCGTGAAACAAGAACACAATGTTGTCCAATAAGTATTCTTCTTCTTTATCTTTAATTTGAACAAGTCGTTTATCTATAACCACATTTGAAATTTTTTCAATAAACTCTCTCTTGGTGGTAGATGGAGCGAGTAAACGTTCGAGAAAAGTTCTACATTTTGTTGTCAGCAAATGCTTCTTCACCCCAGCATAGCGTTCTTCTATAGCTGGCTTATATTCTTCGTAAGTCTCAGGTAAAGATACTTGTTCAATAATATGTCGCTCAATTCGATCAATCAACATATCATAGCAAGTATTTAATTCCCTAACAGCACCTTTTATTAGTGTAATATAATTATCAAGTACATCATTATTCCCATTAAGTTCGCTATCTCGATAACCAAATGCTTGTGGAATATCTTCAAAAAAAGCCTTTTCAGGATCTTTTGCTGTTGCAAGAACATTACGGAACATAACAGTAGACTTATGTTCGAACTTGTTCGTGGATTTGGCGTAGTCATTAAGGTTCTTATAAAATACAAGGAACGGCTTGAATGTAGCAATGAACGATGATGTCGATAATTTAGTATCACTATTCTTATTCAAAAACTGTTGGTATTTCTTGAAGAATTCGGTTTTTATTCCATTGACATTAAAAGCCTTAATTGAGAAATCACCAGGTTTCTTTTGCAACAACTCAAAGAATTCCTTGTTGATACTCATGACAAAAGCTCCATTGCTATTATAAATAGCAAAATTTTGTTGACGAATAAACAAATATACTGGAATCCAGAATTCTAAAAAGCCTTGTTTTAGCTTGAAAGGTTGTGTTTTTAGAATCTTAATAAGTTCTATAATCTTCCTTGGCTTCTCAATAGTAGATGCTACAAATGACTCACACTCATTCCAAAGGTCTATTAGTTCTTCGCCGATTGGAGTATCAAGAACATATTGTCCTTCTTCATTAATACGATGGATACCTGTTTTGCGGAAAAGGGTATAATATATTGTTTTTTCTGGTGGAAATGAATCTTCCGGAAAACCAAAATCTTCTTTGTCGTGGTTTTCAATCATCGCATCAAGTAACTTTATCCGTGCTAATGAAATGGAAGAACTCAATTTCTGTTTATTAAATAATTCATTCTTTATAATAGGAGTAGATGAATACACCTCACGGCATATTTTAGTCAAAGTCTTATTGAGTTCTCTATATGACTTAACTTTTATGACTTCACCATTATATATCCATACCACTTTATCATTAGATGTGGTCATAATATCATTGATAGCAGCATTAAGTAATCCTTGCTCGTATTTAATATGATTTTGGACTTCTCTTCGTGCCACCCTATCATCTATGATTACATTTATTTGAATGAATGTGAGTTTTTGTATCTCATACAAATGACGTGTTATCTCGTCAACATTAAGGAATACAGCGTACAGATTGGCTACTTTACATTCTCGTGAAATAGCTAGTGTTCGTTCAAAACAACCATCTTCTAATGGAAATATCATTTGAACATAACCATCAATATCGTTTGCCGGATACATTATTTCAGGCTCATTTTTGGCAATAAATTCAAAGTATCGAGGAGTGCCATATTGATAGTATGCTTCCGATACGGCAAGAGCTCGCTGTTGTATGTATGGAGCAAGATCATCAACTGTTGCTTGAGGATATGGAACTATACTTGCAGCCTTGTATAGTTCATCTTCAAGATCAATGTCTGTTCCATCAAATAAAATGTATGAAGATTTGTATGAAGCATATCTTACTATTTTATGAATTTCAAGTTGTTTAAGTACTGCTTCTGGATTCTCAATATTCATAGCGAACCTTGCATAATCCATTAGTAATGACTTAGACAAACTCGTTGATGCTGTTCCAAATAAGTTGAGCATACCTATTGCCTTTACAATTTTTATAGCATCTTCGATATATTCATCTTTTAGTTCTCCACCTCCAACTCGTTCTATTGCCACTCTCATACTTGTCCATGCTGCTGTATCTGAATTTATTTCTGATAAAGCAGAGAAGAAATTATATATCAAATAATCATAGGCTATAGAAAGATTGTATGTGCAATTGTCTGTTTCAATAAAATCGTTTATAGAGTTACTACCTTCTGCTGTTAGAAATGAGAATAGAGTACGTTCATTTTGGCCATATTTCTGTATAGCTTTAGTAATACACATGGCAGAGAGCGTGTCTAGCGGCGAAAGTTTGTCAATAACATCTTCGGTTAGCGACTTATTTACAAAGTTGCTTGCAATAGCTGCAGATATTATCCTTTTTTGAACAGCCTTTTTGTTGTCAGAAAGTCTAAACCGTCCTGATAATTGTTCAGATGCAAGATAGAGCAACTGTTCGACAGGCTCAGAAAAAACAATCTCTTTAAAACGTCCTTTAACTTTTGTCCATTCATTCCTTTGTGTTTCTGACAAACCAGTGGCATACGCCCCAAAATTCTGATGTAGCGTTGTTAGTAGAATGATTTGTCTTGTCGAAGTATTGACAAATTCTGCCAATCGCTGTAAAAAGTATAATTCTTTTTCTGGACTATTTTTGCTAGCGTGTTCAAGCACTTTGCCAAATTCATCTATAACTATCAGTAATAGCTTATTTTGTTTCTTGCAATTTTGGTATCGGTTGGAAAGTGCATTAAAAATATTTTTAGTATCAAGAGAATACCCACAGTTTAACTTATCCGCTAATAGATTTGATAAAGAATTGTAATCACCTAATATGTTTAGACATTCAAAACCGTCAAACTTCCCAAAAACACTTTTATCGGACACAAGTTCTGTTGTCCCTTCATTTAAGTCGCGTTCTAATGCCATCAAAAAACTTGACTTACCAGTTCCATATGTCCCTATTAAAGAGAATGTATGCATGCCAGCACGAAATGAAGAAATGATATTTCCTATAACCTGCTGTGCATTAGGCGTGACAATGTATTTGAAGTCCTTGTCTATACCATATTCAATATTTACAGATGGAGTGTATTTCATAATCTAGAATAGTATTGATTAAGGACTTCGTATTTGTCCAATTCATGTTTAAAAAAGAGATTTCGAATACCACTGTTGTCATTATAATCTATATAGTCCGGATACTTGGCAGCAATAGCCATAAGCTTTTCTAATATAATTCCAACAGGCATGCAGAATAATAAACTAAGATATTGTATTTTATCAAATGACACAGTTTTGTCATTGCCTTTTATATCTATAATTGCAAATAGCATTATCTCATTGGGAAGAGATGTCGAATCAGTTTCAGCAAAACGATACCTGCCATCGTCAATAGGAATAATAAGGCTAAGTCCGATAAACATTGCTCCAAAATGCTCTAATTGCTTTAGGTTCGTTGGTGGAACGTATGTTTGTAGCATTACAGAGATATCCTTCTTTACAGTATTTTCATTGTAGACATTTTTCTGTTCAAGTACATTACATTTGCGATGTATAAAGCCCAACAACTGCTCTTTGTCAAACTCTCGACGTTCACGCTGAAATTCTGTAAAAGTCAGGTCATATATACTTGCAACATGCGTTGTTACAAGTTGATAATGCAAAAGCCATAATGTGCCAATATCCTCGCAGAATGGATCAAATCCATTATTGGAGAAAATTAAATGGGACAACATAGTAAGCTTGTCGCTATCAGTTAAAGCAAAGGCTTTCATCCAAAACCTTATCGATGCGACCATATTTTTCCCTACGCCCAATTCTACTACAGCATTGTCGTCAAGAAATGTGTGACCCTCGTTAAGATGATCAAATCCTTTCTTAAGCCATAATGGTTTGCAATGAAAGGATTCATGACCTGAAAAACTATATCTCATATACTATTCTTGCTTTTGCGGGAACAACACTTCATAACGAACTAGGTCGTCTAAATTAACGTTCAATAATTGAGCTATTCTCATAAATGTTTCTATAGGTGGTTGGCAAGTATTTGTCACCCACTTGGATACCGTTGTCGGAGATACTCCAAGTTGGTCACTTAACCACTTATTCGACTTGTTCTTCTCGGCAAGAACGACCTTTATCTTATTCAAGTGATAGTCCATTTATCTTATAATTTTTGTGCAAAGTTAGATATTTTGGATGAGAATATGTCGTGTTAGTTATAAAAAATATCGTTTACAGATAAATTTTAGCATATTCTTCAATCAAAATAGAAATAAACAAAGAACCTTACGGAAAAATAATCTTTAATAAAGTAAAAGTTGTGAAGCTGACTGTTCATCTGCTGACTTTTTCTGTTATTCAAGACTTACTCTGGTTGCTTCATGTCGGGAAAGGACAAGAACACCAAAATAAGTCTTGACTGTTACAACTAATTGAGACACTATTTTTTAGCCTCGTTAATAATAAACTTGTCCTTGATGGACTTCGCCTTGCTGTCCAGTTCTCTCGCGGCCTGTTCTTTCAGCCGTGCCTGCTCGGTCAGGGTGGCCTGTTTCCGTACCGCTTCCTCGTAGGCTTCCACGTCCTCAAGCATCTGTTTGATCAGTCCGTTATCCCGGTTCGGTCCAAAGAGGTTATCAAGTTCCGCGAGTTGCTCGGGGGTAGCCTCTCCTTTCATCTTGACATAACGGTACTTCAGATCATTATCTGCCTGCTCGTTATCTGTTCTCGCCGAAAAATAGAGAGCCACGGACAGGGCCACGATTGCCGCGAACATCACGGAAAAACTCCCAAGGATGTACGGGGATTCCAAGCTCAGGCTGAAATGATGGTTGATGTTGCTTGTCTTGACGGCATTCTTCCTGATTGTGTCATTGGTCTCATAAAACAGGGTTTCCACTTTCTCCTGGTTCTGCCGCTGTTCATTACGCATTTCCGACAAGACCTGTCCAAGCCTTTCCTGTGACGAGTTTTTCCTGTCCATGGAAACCATATCGTTCTTGATGGCGGCAAGACCTTCGTACACGCGAGCCAACAATTTACGGAATGTCTCATGGCCATTCCGGACTTCATTCAGCACGGACTCATCCTGTTTATTATTAACTGTCGGGCTGTTGCCTTCCGGCAAGGGGACGGACAACCCGTTGATTTTGTTCTCGATTCTTTCCAGGCATCCGAAGATGCTCTCGATATATTCTTCCAATTTCATATTCCTGCAATTTTAATGTTCATGAATAATTTGAATGGGAAAGGACGGACTACAATCCGAAACCTTTCCTTTTTTGTCGCTTCTTCCTGCGTCTGCGCAAGAGTTCTTCCTGTGGCAACGGTTCTTCGGGAGCGGTACCGTTTGTAGAACTGAACAGTCCAGGTCCCGTACTTTCGAGAAGATGCCCTCTGTCCGGTATCCTTTGCTGCACTTTCCGTTCTGATTCCTGTTGGGATTCCAAAGGCTTCCAGCCCAATTGGGCATTTAGTCTGGCAAAGCTGAACTCCCGGCTGATTTGTGAAGCCTTGAAGGTCTGCCCGTCCTTGGTGAACCGAATTCCCTGTATGTCCTCCGGCCTTTTTATCTCCCTGGTACGCTTTACAAATTCCAGCCTGATGTCTCGACGAATCAGATAATCGTTGAACTCTTTCCATGTTTTGGAGTGCTTCAAAGCTGCCTTGACGGCATTGAAGATTTCGTATTTCACACGCTCCGAAGTATGGAGTTTCTTCACGTTGGTCTTGCCCTTATCCTCGGCGTATGTCAGCCCGTACTTGTCCTTAAGCAGTTTCGTGGCGATTTCATTACGCTTGTAGTCGCCTTGTGAAGAGATTACCTTGCCGTCATATCCGATGCGGTTATAGACCAGATGGCAGTGCGGATTGTCCGTGTTATGGTGTCTTACAAGAATAAACTGAGTGTCTTGTATCCCCATCAGTTCCATGTATTCCTGGGCTATTTTAGCCATAAATTCATCTGTCAGCAATGTCTTATCCTCAGGCTTGAAGCTCAATGCAATGTGTCCGACAGGCTGTTTGATCTTTGGATTAAGCTCCCGCTGGTAGTTGAAACTGTCCGTTATTTCCCGGATATTTCCTAGCAATACGCCATCTGAGTCAATGATTTCCGCGTTGTCCTTGCCCATCACATAGCGGATACAGCCGCCGAAGGATTTCCCTTTCTTGATCTTGCCAATCATGACGGCCTCCTTTCTCCGTGCCTGTACCGGACAATAATCTCCTTGAGCTTCTGCAGGAGTTCTGTCACCGTCTTTTGGGTACGGTGGAATCCGGCCTGATGGGACAGACGGGTCAGCTGGTTCAGGTTGTTCGCCATACCCGTGAGGCTGCGTATGACGGCAGTCTCCTCGGCAGAGTGCCTTGCCGTTATCATCGTCTCAAAAGCTGATATGCGGAGAAATTCCGCCAACGTGAGGTTGGCCTGTCTGCTGCGTCGGCACAACCGTTCATAGTCTATCTTGGAGAATTTCACTGTAACAGCTTTGCTGAGTTTGCATACTCCGCTTACTCTGGGGCGTCCCCTCGGTCTGTTTTTCTTTTTGTCATTCATATTTTCTTCGTTTGATTTCTGATTATTCTTTTTCTCACAATCTGCGACCACCGGGAGCGGATTGCCTCCACTCTTCGGGAGTGGAGCGAGGGTTTTCGGGATGCCCGAAAGATAACCTCGCTAACTTCCAAAACTGAAGTTTTGTCCGTTACTCCCTCAGGTCGGCTACTGACTGTCTGAATACTGTAATGACTGGAGTCAGTAAGCAAGTCAGTCATTCCGGAAAATGTCACAGCTTTCTCCACTGTTCGAAGTCTTCCGAATAGATTTCAAGATGCTGCCGGGCGATGTTCTCAAGCAGTCCGGAAACACTCATTTTGCGTCCTCCCAACCTGCGGACAAACTCGTCCAGCCTGTCACGTACCTCACCGCTTACGAACACGGGTTTGCGGTCTTCGATTCTCGGGACCTGAAGAAAGGCTTTCCGGTATTCGTCCAGAGAAAGTTTCCTCTGCCTGCTGCTTATACGACGCTGAGAAAGAGGAATGCCTTCCTCTCTTCCTGTTGGCGATTGCTGGGGCTCGAATGGAACTTCGACTTGTTCTACAGACTTTGCCTGTTCTCTATTTCCGGAATCATTCAAGGATGATTCCAGGGCAGTTTCAATGCCGCCATCTGACGGGAGTATGAATGACATGTCCGTACCTGTCATAGCCTCCCATTCCTCTTTGGTCAATTTCTTTTTTGTTACCATACATTTTTGATTTTAATCGGTTTACTCACTGGTCTCGGTGCGCACCTTGACTCGTTGTCGTGAACAAAGGAAATGTGTATAGTGAACAGAATCAAGCGAATGGAGATATCGTGGCAATTATGTAATCTCGTGCACTATACTGATTGGGCGGTCGGTGCTGCCTGCCGTGATTTGCCGGAGTGATTCTTCCATACCGGATTGTTCAAGCGGATTCCGTTTATGAAGAAGGCTCATTGTATGCGGTTGATATGTAACATGATGTCATTCCGGGTAACGCATCGTCACCGGTCTGAAAATCCATTGCAGTGTGATTTCTACTGCTTTTATTTGCAGTGGGAACAGGATAAAACAGTCACATTTCCTGCCGAGAATAGGACAATGAGACATGATGGAATATCGGCTGTAAAAGACCTGTCCTGTTCCGGAATTTTGAATATATGTTTAACTAGAAAATAAAGAAGACAATGGAAATCATCAGCTTTGAAAAAAGGACTTTCGAGGAGATTGCCGCCAAGCTGGATCGTTTCGTGCAGCGGGTGGAAAGTCTGTGCCGTGAACATGGCGAAAAGGAAACAAGTGAATGGATGGACAACCACGAGGTCTGCCGTAGATTGCGTATCAGCCCGAGAACCTTGCAGACCTTGAGGGATAACGGAACGCTTGCCTTTACTAAAATCGGGAACCGGACTTACTACCGTCCTGATGATGTGGAGCGAGTAGTCGGTAATGTGGAGGACAAACGGAAGGAAGCCCGTTGGAAAGGCAAAACCATTTGAGAGAATTTCAAGAATAATGTATAACCCAATATCAAGAGCATATGAGTAATGAAATCAGAGAAAAGGACCACGAGTGGGTAAAGGCGTTCCACTCGAATTTCGACAGGCTGCTGGCTCTGCTCGAAAAAGTGTTGGAAAAACGGCAACCGTCTACCTATGACGATGAATTGCTGACGGACAAGGAAGTGGCATTCCTGCTGAAAGTAAGCCGAAGAACTCTGCAGGACTACCGCAACAACGGCATTCTGCCTTACACACAGGTAGGCGGCAAGATTCTCTACCGGGCTTCCGACATAGAAAAGACACTGATGAAAGGGTACAAGGAGGCGTACAGATACAAAAGGAGGTAATGTCCCAAACGTCCCACAAAGAACACGCAAGGATTTTGATTTTTCTGGAGGGAGCGCAGTTGACCGCCTGCCCATTTAAGTTGTGTTTCTATAAAATAGCCTTCCAAAATGATAAAATAACAGCATATAGAATTGGACCCTATTTGAACCAATCTATATGCTGTTTTGTCTTTTTCTTCTGACTTTTCCGTCAGTCGCTTGTTTCCGCTGCCGTCGGCGTCCATTGTACAGACGTGAAAGGGAAAAGGTTTTCGGGCTGAATACGCTCTGAAAGAGGAAGATTCTGCCCGAAACGGCACAGCCGCTCGACCTTTTCGCTTTCAATAGAGTCTGTACTAACTTCTATGGACGGCGAGGAAATGGGCGACTGACAAGTTATATTATCTTTATAATTTCATTTTCCAACTATAGCACCATTCTCTTAATCTTTTAATGGCCTCATCATTATTTAAATAATCAAGATCTGGCAAACTCAATATTTTTATTCGAGTATGTGCGTCTATTTTTTCTAATTCTTTTGTTGCTGCTAAATACGGTATCATAGGAGTAGGTATTAAAACACATACACGATATTTAAATTTAAGCTCAAGCGTATATATTACAAAAAATCCACGATATTTATTATCCTGTGTCAAATATATGCCATCTGGAATCGAAATATTCTGTATAGTCCATAACCTATCAGGGAGATGAAATACATCTGGATCTAAAATTTGTTTTCTTAAATCATCATAATATGTATCATATAAAAGGGAATAACCAGTTCTTGCAAAAAGCAATAAATAGGCATTTTTAATTAGAGCAGCTGAAATTCTACGTTCATCTCTTTTTAAAGGCAAATCTTCAATATTAACTAATTCATTAGGCAGTAATATGTTATCATGAAAATCAGCCCATACTTTCGGATTGTTCTTTTTGGTATTAACCAACAATTTGATTGTTCTATCTTCATCAACTTGAAGATCTGCATTTAATATTTTACCATTCTTTTCAATATGTATTTTCCTTTTTTCATCAGGAAGGAATAAATGTTGTTCTCTCAATTTTATTGCATTTAATAAATGAATATCTATTTCTGAACCACAAGTACTATTACAGTTCTTACAAGTAAGAACTATACGTTTCCCTCCTAAAGAATGTTGTGGAACATCCTCTTCTGTAAGTACATTCCTAACATCCTGTTCTTTGTAGGTATTCAAACACAAAGGACATAAATAATCGCCTTCAATATTAATATTATATGCTACTAATTTATTAATATTGTTATGCATATTTATATAATACACCTTTCTATCCATAAATATTACGCTTTTATGTGGATTATCACAAATATACAGATTTGATTATTACCGAGTAAATATCTTTGTATCAATTCTATTTTTTATCAGTTTATCCATATCCTCTGAAATCTTATCATCTGTAACTTTTGCGTATCCTTGTGTAGTTTTGATATTTGTATGTCCCATCATCTTTGAGATGCTTTCCATGGAAACTCCGGCAGAAACCATCATGGTACCGAAAGTATGACGGCTTTGATGGTATGACAAGTTATGCTTGAACTGAAGCGAAAATCCCAATTCATGTATCTCAAACCAAATCATACTCCGTATGGGTAACGGGAAGATAGGCTTACTATCATCTGTCGTATTATACAAGGACATAATCTGCTCAGCTACCGGATGCAATGGTATAAATGACTCAACGCTTGTTTTCTTGCGGTATGTTCTGATATATTTCCGTCCTTCCGCAGTTGTACCTATATGATGCGGATAGAGATTGCGTACATCAACGTAAGCCAAACCGCAAAAACATGAAAATATAAAGGTTCTTCTTGCAAGTTCCTGTAGTGGATCCGGTTTTGGATGGCTCATTATCTCCTGAAGCTGGTTCTTACTTATATACATGAGCTTTGTAGGTGCCTTCTTTTCATATTTTATATCATCCAAAGGATTATATCTCAAGATTCCGTTGTCAACAGCAAGATAGACCAGACGTTTCAGCCAGCAAAGACAATGGTTACGGTATGATGGTTTATGAGGGTAATTTGTTTTCAGATACAAAATGAAATTGGCGCCAAACTCTTCGGTAATATCTGTAAAAAGCATGTCCTCCTTACCCAGAGAACGGATGTATTCCCCCAGATAGTAATGATACATTTTTGATTGCCTGTAACTGGAGGTTGAATCTATTTGAATGGAACGGATTTTCAGATTTTCCCGTTCCACCTCCCCTGCCTGTAATATGTACTTCGGGATGTCGGCAGTTCCTGTCATGGCTGTTTTCAGAAGTTCCGCACTGATAACTCCATTCACTTTCAATAGTTCAGCATAAGTTTCATCTACGCGTTTTTTATATTCACAAAGCATTCCGTTCAGTCTGTTGTTTTTGACTTCTCCTTTCTTGCTGTTCCACTCTTCCGGCTCGCAATATAACCCGGTCGATAATGCAACAGCCTTTCCGTCTATTGTAATACGACACATGATTGATGTGGTCCCGTCAGATTTGACTTTACCACGGTTTATATAATATAGTTGCTTATATGTACTTCTCATGATTCTTTCTTTTTTGATTTTATAATACCAGTTTCATATCACTTGTTGCTTCGATGAATTTATCCATATCCTCAAAAAGTTTTTTAGGAGTTACCCTTGCATAAAGCTGGGTAGTAGTCAGATTGGTATGGCCCAGCATTTTGCTGATTGTTTCAATGGGAACACCAGCCTCAAGGGTTATCAAACTTCCGAAGGTATGTCTTCCCATGTGATAGACCAAATCACAGCTTATGCCAGCCAAATCACGCAAACCTTTCATGTGCCGTCGCATATTGGGATGGTGTATCATCGGGAAAAGCTCTTCCCTTTCATCCGAACGATATTTTTCTATTAGAGCGATAGCCTCCGGCAGCAATTTGACGCGTGCCTGATAATCATTTTTCTTTCTCAGATACTTTAACCACAAATCGCCCTTATCATCCTTGTATATATTCTCTCGGGTAATTGAAACCGCATCCGCATATGGGACTCCTGTATAACAGGCGAAGAGGAATAAATCTCTGGCTATGTTATGAGTGACTCTTTCCGGTGGTATTACGACATCACGGATCTTCTCAAAATCTTCGCGGCTCAAAGCCCGTGGTGGTTTACGGTGCTCTTGGGGTAGTTTGAAATTCACAAAATAACGCTTTTCCGCGTATCCTTCCTTAAATGCCATCCGGCAGATTTTCTTCAGGATGGCCAGATAATGTCTTGCCGTATCTACCGCAAGTCCCTTGTCCTTCAGAATATAATTCTGAAACTCCCAAGGAATGTGTTCATTCAACTGTCCAAAAGCGACATCACTTGTCTTGAATCGTTTTTGAATAAATTCTCCAAGATACCTGCGGGTGTAAATGTATGTTGACATGGAGCTTTTCGCCACATCAATACCGATTCTTGAACGCATATCCTCTATATGCATATCAAGCCGTTTCAACAGAGTCATCTGGGTTTCCACACTTCCCTGGAAAAGCTCTTTTACGGCAGTCGCGTCAAAATCAATCTTACGTTCTACAAGTGAATCAAATGCAGAATTGACAGAAAGCAGGAGCCGGTCAATTTTTGCATTAATATCAACGGCTTCTTTACTCTTTCCATTCAGTCGGCTTTCTCTTGGATTCCATAACTCCGGAGTACATGACAGCTTACAACTGAATTGTGCCATCGTGTTGTTCACCGTTATTCGCCCCATTATCGGAGCCTTTCCGAATTTGTCAAGACCGCTCTTTTTCAGATAGAGCAGCACCTTAAATTTTTCTACTTTCATACGCTTATTTTTTTATGGCAAAATTACCTATTTTATAAGCGTCCTTTGATATGCAAAATGCTGACATACAGTGAATAATAGCCTCTGTGACAGATTCTGTATTGTTCAGTCTGTTACCTATTCGGCTCAGGTAACTGGGGAGCTAACATTCTGGTAACTGAATACCTGCAATATCCTGTCCATTTTTGCTTTCCATTATCTCAGCAAAAAACAGAACTTTTGCTCATATTCAACCGATTACGTTTCCCTTTCTCATCCCTTCATCTACTTGCTTCCTGTATTCTGTTCCACTGCTTTAGGCACTCGTATGCAGTCATCCAAATCTCTTTAGGCACAGACATTTACACAGTATCAAAGATGCTGACGCATAAGAATGTTACCACGACACAAATCTATGCTGATTTAGTTAACTCCAAGAAGCGAGAGACGGCGAATAAGATTTCGTTGAATTAGTGGAATTTATATTTATCTAAACAAAGAAACGGCCTTATAATAAGGTCGTTTCTTTAAAATATACGTTCATCATACATAAATTCAAATACCGCCAGATAGCCTTTCTACTTCTTCATCCATACATCTTTTACCAGACCACAGACGGACTATATTTTTTCTATCTCATAAATCGGACAGTTATTTCGTCCAGAATCCATATATCCGCACAAACGCCACCGAATCAAGTTTGAATCCCAAGTTCCTTTTTTATTTTCGCGGGCAAAACTTTTCCTTTCCGGTTAAGGAACTCCTCCACTTCCGAAGCCTTGTAATAGGTACGCCCATCAATCATATAGTAAGTCACCAGTTTCTTCTGTCGATAACGGGCAAGAGTGCGTTTTGTAACGCCAAGCAATTCGCACATATCCTGGTTGTCGAGCAACTTGTCCCCTTCAAGGGCTGCTGTCTGCCGATTCATACGGTTCAATCTGGCTTCGATTCTGTCGAACCGTTCCATTATCTTTTGGAGCATCATCTGGAATGTCTCCCTGTCTATCTGTATCATAATGAGTTCTGTTTTTTTAGTGTAATAATTCCGTTAATTACACCGTGTTGCGCAACAGGTTTCATTATGTAAAAGACCAAAACGCAGGCCAATACAGCGATACATACAGACAGACATATATATACATTTATCTGTATCTCAGAAAAATAAAAATCAAAATAAGACTAAACAAACGATCGTGAGTGTTGCAAAAAAACTTGCAGCCGCAATAGTTTATTGCAACGTTTTGCAATAAAATCTAAAATTTTACCATAGATATTCAAAAGCAAAAAGGTGGATCTGCAATATCTGATTTATGATTACCATAGAGATTTGGTCAAGCAGGGAGCAAACGTGAAACAGGAAGTCTCTCCCGAATCGATTTTGCTGATCCACCACAACAACCCGAGAAGCATGGCCATTCTAGTAAACGAATTCATGGGGATGTTCAATTCCGCCAACCTTTATACGAACGAGCAGCTCATAGAACAGCTTCTGACTGCATGGAGAGACGATGCTTTGGACATTCCCAGGATAAGCACCCTATTCCATTGAGCATCCATGTATAAACATCATCGGGGCCACACAGATCAAGCATGTGCACGAGCTTCTGGAAAAAAGGTTCGAAAAAAATGGGCTGCTTAACCGCATCCTGTTCGAGAATACCCCAATTCCCCAAACTATCATCCTGGAGGAACCGGGACGACGATGGTGAAAAGGAAATCCCCGACTATAGTCCGTTGAGAGAATATATTGAACAAGGTCCTTGCATTAGTATGATACCGAAGCGAAAGAAAAAAATATCATCTGCTGTCTACCGCTTCAACTAGTCTGAGTTACAAAATTCTGGGACAAACAAGCCCGTAGGAAAGGGATAGTCGTGGAACGGAAACAGTAGTATCCCGAAACCAATTCTTGGTTACACCCCAAGCACTAAAAAAATGGAATCCAAAACCTAAGAGTTGATGTCAGTTTTCTATGTAAAACCCGTAATTAGATAGAAATTGTATTAAATCTTTATATGCTTTCTCCTTTTTGGGAGTAAGCTTAAATGATTTTTTTCTTATTTTCGAGAACCAATTATAAAGTAAAGCATCTGTTTTATTAGTTGGTAGCTCATATTTGGAACTTACAAAATATTTTAAGTCTTTACATTTCTCAATAAAAGAGAACTCACTTGAAGTCATTATATATTCTTCTCGCTTAGAAAGCTCTGTTTCTAAACGGTTCTTTTGCTCTTCTGTAACATCAAGAACTCCCTTGAGCACATTATTATACCACCGATTTAGTGATGCTTCAGCATCGTCAGATGAAGCAAAAGGAATATGATGATTTGTATCTATATAGTCAAGATAATCAACAATCCTTTCATCAAATGATTTACGAGATACAGATGAACGATCGATTTGAATATATGATGTAGCATACTTCTTAGATTCAAGACCTACTAACCCACCTTCAAATTTCACAAAATTATATTTGTCATCGAGCAAAATATTACTATTAACACTATTCCTATTTGTGTTCCGTCCTTTGATAGCCAAGAAATCAACAATATCGTCAAGAGAAAGAGGTGTATCACTTTCTTCAAGAATTTGATGAATTAGCCCTCGTATAGTTAAATTGCTAACATTCCATTTTTTTAATGTATAGATAGATGTCTTACCAATAGCTGTGATTCTATCAGAATTAAACAGGAAACTTCTTAATGTCCCTGGGGCATAGGATATTGTAGGATGCGAGTCTAATAACCTCAAACACAATTCGTCAAAAGATAAAGGCTTGCCAATATTTTCTAAGATTTTGCAGAATTCGTCTTCGACATCAATAGCATTTCGTTTTAGCAGGATATTATTATTTTGTTCAACATCAATTTCAAACATATATTTTACTATATAAGCTACAATATTTTCTATCTTTTGATAACAAAAAGAATTGTTAATGATGTAATTATTAATAAAAATGCTTATCGGTAATGTTACGTCTTCTGTCGTTTTTGATGAAAGCGTGTTAGAAATATCCTTGATAGATGCTCCGAAATCGAATGAATCAAATGCCGTTGTACTTATAATAAGCGTTTTCTCCCCAAAAATTAAAGACTTAAATTCTTTAGAAAGAGACAATATACCCACAAAGGCATCTTCGGAAAATTCATTAAGTTGTGCAAATTCTGTATTTGAAATAATAGGATATACTTCTGATGGATTAATACAATCCTTTTTTAAGAACGGATAAAATTGACCATCAAGTAAAGTCATAATATCATTTAGTATTGAAGATGGCGAATAATGGCTCACAATCTGACGAATCCGTTCTCTCGATAAACAAAATTCACTCGCAATATCAGTTAATGATTGTAGGGATTTAGTAATACCTTTTGCTCTATCATAAATAACATCTTGTCTATCATTCGATCTTGTAAAATACAAGTAGACTAATTTGAAAAATGGCAGATGACCATATTCCTCATAAAAATGAATTATTTCTTTAGCCTCCTCATCATTAAGAAATTGGTATTTAGTTCGTATGATTATTTCGTTACATTTTTCAGGTGAAGAGTTTGCTAATTGAATAAGGAATTCATAGAAAGAGCTGTATGCAACGATGATATCAGACGCAGTTTGTTTACCGCAGCAACGAATATTACGATAATCCACAAGCCCATTACAAAACTGTATTATCGTTTTAGCGGTTATTCGTTCTTTTTCTAATATATTTCTTGCTCTCGTTGAAAGTTGTCCTTTTATACGTTCAAACTCATTATTAAGGACTTCAATAAGTGACACGGACAAACGAGATAATATAAACTCGACCTTAGCTCCAATAAAATGTTCATTTATTAAGCCAAGACAATTAGATAATTTGGATCCAAATGAATTAACTTTGCTGATAAAGTTTGGTGGTATAATTTGCGATGTTTTGTTAAAGATGTCATACCCCAATTGCCAGCACTCGAATACTGTTTCTATTGAAACGGTATTCGGCAAAGGGAAAAAAATAGATGAATAATCTAAAAGACACTGCGTATATAATGTTTTTGCATTTGGAAATACATTAAGAAAATGCTCCTGCACATCTTCCTTGCAATTTAATACACAGTCATCAAATATTCTTTCTACTGGTGAAGATAAACAGTTCGATAATGCGTCATCTTGGTTATCTGAATCTATCAGAGTATCAGAGCTATATCTATTTATAGCGTCTTGTAACTCTAAAATTGTTTTAGGCCCACAATTACGAATATGATACAAATCATTCGATTTTGCATATTCTAACAATTGGAAGAGATTTTCTACTCCAATACTTTTGCAACAATTAAGCGCACGTACAGATAACATACCCTCTTTGATAGGGTCTATGAACGTCTGAGATGATTTTGTTGTATCCATGTTTAAAGCTTTCGTTTTAACTTTATCGTAGGATTACTATCATATTCTTTTTTCAAACGATATAATTCAGTTCCTGGTGTGATAATATCTTTGCGGAAGTTCGTGTAATATAATAGTAATTCTTGACCTTGCTGCGACAAACCACTAAGCTCTGAAACTGAATTAAATTTGTTTTGATGAATAATATCCAATAACATCGACTTTTCTGTATCAGATGATTCAGACATACATCTGTTCCAGCATTTTCGCCAATGAGCAGTACCAAATCCCCCCGGTTTATTATCCAACCATTCAAAGAAGAATCGATATAAAATGAATGTTTCAGGCATTTCCAAGAGCTCTAAAAATTGATCTTCATCATTTCCAAAAGCTTTGTAAAAGAATGCCTTACCTTTCCCTATTTTCCCTTTCGTACTATTCAATATGGCTTGTACTGCACGAATGTATTTTCTATTCCAATACTTCCCAATAAAGTCTCTGTTATGAGAATAATCCACATCGCCATTTTTGTCAGGTCTAATGGGATGGTATTTCATCGGGAAAGAATATATACTTACATTCAATTCTTCACAAAACTCTACATTAATTTTTAAGCGGCGATATAGGTCTATAGGCTTATCGTCAAAGTTGTAAAGAAGATAATTTGAAAAATCTTTAAGTCCTGCGTTAACACTTAGCCTTATAGCCTTTTCGTAAAATGGCAAAGTCTTGATGTTATCAAAAGCTATACGTAGGGGACGAATAGCTATTTTAGATAATAATTTGACATTATCCTCATTGAAAAGGCGGGCATCTACTCCTTGATTGAAGTCAACAAACCTTAACTGAGAACTCGATTTGAAATGTTTGTCGTAATATGGTTTTATTTGTTGGTACGCTAATAAGATGTTTTCTTTCTTTGAGGTTAATAGTTTCCCAATATGATATTTGGAAATTATCCTATAAACTTCAAAAGATTCTTCGTCCTTAAGCGTTCCGTAAAACTCCATTATCAAAGATTGGCTTTTGCGTATATATGCACGGTCGTTTATGCCTACTTTAAGATTTCTAATAGCAATTTCAAGTTGATTCGGTGGAGTAAACATCGCTCCTTTACCAAATCCACAATCAATTATATCTTGAATTATTTGTGGAAATTCTTTAGAAGCTAAAACATTGTTATCCATAAGCAAAAGGTCTTTTTGGTCTCCAAAATGCTCACGAATAAGGTTAATTCTTTCTTTTAATGGAATATATGATTGATAGCTCGGCTCTAAAATAGGAACTGCACAAAAAGAACAATGTCTGATACAACCACGAGTTGTATAGCCATAAAAAGCATTTGACATTGAATATTTATAATCAATCTCGTCAAGAATGGAATAGTCAAGAGGTAACTGGTCTATTATTTGAGTATCACCTTTGTCGAGTTGTCCAGGTGTCTGAAGGACGCCTACATATGGTTTAATTCCCGTGGCTTGATATATTTCATTTGGCTGAATGGACGCAAGAACACCACCAACCATTAAATCAGATTTCTTCTTTACAAGAAGTTTAGCAAAATTAATGGTTTCAATAGTAATATCCCAATAGAAAGTGAACAATGTCGTGACATAAACCCTATCCCATTCAGGGTTATCTTTCCACGTGCCCTTCCAATAATAATCCTTATAAAAAGACAATATAGGAAGAATTGTATCTTTTAGTTCAGCGTTACCGGCTACTAACGTATCAAGATATTCTTTTTTTCGAGTTCGGATAAATTCAACAATGACATCTTTTTTGAGATACCAATCTATATCAACTAAAAATTCAGTTAGCTCTTCAATACAATGTTCGCTAATTTGTTCAACTATAAATCTTTTGAGGTCACCCTTATAGAACACAATATCCCAATTTCCTAAATTGCGATAATATGTAGCTATTTTCATAAGTCCAATAGGAGGAAACTTATTTGCATAATTGGGTTCTAATAGTAATACTTTTCTTATTTTTTTCGGACGTGCCATTATTTACAGAGTTGTTTGATTGCTTTTTCTTTCATTGTTTCAAACATCGTACGCTGACTAATAGGACAATTTTGAGAAAGAATTGCAAAAACTTTTCTAATAAGCTTAACTTCTTCTGGAGTACACTTTTTATTTAGAGGTGCAAATATATCTGTAACAGCAGAAGGAGTCGCTTCTTCCGGGATAAAAGCAGTGGTTGGCATAACAATGGGTGTAGCTTCACCCTTAACCGTATCGCCACTATCTGTTAAAGAAGTAACATTAGACGGTAAAATATCGGTTGGTAAGTTCTCAAGAGTTTTCTTTATGGTTTCACCATAAATAGCTAAAACTTTGTCTGATGCTTCTCCTATATTATCGTCATTCTTATATTTTGTTTTTATTTTGTCGAATTGCTCAACTGAGAACGAAATTTTCTTTTGAATTTCTTTTCTATCTTTATCGGATTGAGGAGTGGAAATCCCTGACAAATGTATATCTCTGGAGAGATTTTTAACATCGTTTGCTAAATGGTAAAGCTTTTGCAGATCCGAAAAATACTCTTGGATATATTCGTACAATTTAATAGCTTCAGGGGTGTGAGTTAAGCCGTCACGCGAACTATTCGGTCTTAGGTTTGGGTGTACCGCATGTATTTCACCATAAAAATAATTATTACCTCGTGCCTCTCTAAAGTATTGATTAAGCAAATCTTTTGAACCAATTTGAATATTCCTTTTTCTTAAACGAATACCTTTATTAACATCTGAGGCAGGAATGGCTTTTGTAAAGGGAGTTATTGCATACCACCCCCAACCTAATAGGCCAAATTCGCTATCTTCGAACTTGAAAAATTGGAGAGATGAGATCTCATCACCAGTGCCGTCAATCGTCAAACCATATCGTTTTCTTATATCAATTTCGTCATTCACAGTTAAACGAATATGGTCTAATTCTTCATTGAGACTCTTATATTGAATAGGGAGATATCGGTTGTAGAGCATGTTTTTGAATTCTAACATATAGTCAATCGGCGCAACTTCTTTAAGATATTCAGAAACCTTACCTACATTCAAAAGATTTCTATGACGTTCAGAAACTTCTTCCATTCTAACTTCAAAATAATGCTTATCAGGAACTTCTTCACCAACAGCTACAGATGTAATTCTGTCAATCACTTGGGTAGCAGTACTTTTGTCTTCCTTATTCGATATAATTTTTTGCGCTAAATCATTATCAAAAGTAATTTCTGTATATCTATTCTCTCCCTTTGCACTTGTTTTGAATATAAGGCGTTTACAATATTTTGCTCCCACCAAGCGACCAATGCCATACTGTCCAGCCAAACCAATGCCGTCTTTATGAGAATCTGCTATATTCAGAAGAATTGGTTGCGCTTGTGAAACATTGATTCCAATGCCATTGTCAAGAATATGTATTTCCCGAGAAGCTGGGTCTATCGTAATTGAGACCTGACCTTCTTTTATGCTTGACAAAATACCTTGTCTTTTTGCTTCAACAATGGCGTCAAAAGCATTTTGGACATACTCTCTAAAGATGATAAGAGAATCAGAATACATTGAAAACATAAGTATTTCAATGAGATTCTTTCCAACTATGGGCTGATATGTATTAGTAGTGTTATCCATTAGGGTATTGTTTGTAAGCGTTTCGAGGAAATTTAATGTTTACCAGCGACCGTAATGCAGGATTTGAAATAATATATTCACCTGGAGTTAAACGTGTCATCATGTTTTGGTACACTTTTGGAATATATCGATAATCAGGTTTTGATACTTCTATGGCATTAGTACGTCCATATGCATGCGTAGCGCAATTCCCTTTTACACGGTCATGAATTGCACTTCTGAACTGTTCAACAGAAAATAAGATAATACCTAATGAACGACCTCTTTCTGCAATGTCGAGGAGTTGACGAAGAATTGGAGAGTTTTTAGGTACATCATTTGACGCATACTTGTTAAGCTCATCGACAAAAAGGATGACTTTGTCAGGAATGTCTGTTCGATCTGCTCCAAGCTTTAGGTCATAAATAGCTCTTGCAACACTACCAAATACAAAGCTTTGCGTATTTTCATCCAAGCGAGCGATATCTATAACCATTACTCTACCATCTCGAAGATTATTTGAGATTTCTTCCGTAAGGTCAACTTCACCATCCACAATGCTTTTACCAAAAACATCGTTTTGAATAGCTTTGCTTATACAGCGCTTAAATTTTCGCCAACTGGTTACGAGTATTTCTCCTTTATCAGACTTCTTAGCTCCTATTGTAGATGACGTTTGTGTATATTCTGAAAGCTTTTCATTAAATGTAGACCACTTCTCAACCCCTTTAAAACTACCCTCTTGATTTATGATAAAATTGACGCAACTTTCGAGGGTACCTGTAGCATCGTCTTCATTGGCTAGCAATAGGTCTAGTTTGTCTTGACATTTTTCAAATGTGAATTTGTAGATAAATGCTTTCCCTGCATCTATCTGAGAGCGAATGTCCGAGGGCTGTGCATAAGATTGAACATTTTCTGTCATTTTATCCTTACTGTAAGGATAGTAATATGTAACATTTTCAAATGGGCGTGCGGATAATTGCAAGGTATTGCGATATATATCTATATCTGCTTGTGGAAGCTCTTTGTTCGGCTCGTCTATTGCCATAAGGTCACGACCTTTTACATTAAAGAAAACGAATGCAGCTGTTTCCCCCTTTTCTGTTCTAAACTTTTCCTGAATAGCTTTGAGTAAGAACATTGAGTAAGACGTTTTTGCAGCAAGTCCTGAAATACCAGAAACATTGATGTGTGCGCCATCGGGACCAATAAGGAAATGCGAGTTGAGAACGACTTTGACTTTTATAGCAGCATCTCCTTTGTACATCTGAAGATAGCCACAAACTAATGGATTCTTAACTTCATCATCGCTTAATCCTAAGGCTCTCTTTACATCATTTTCATCGCAAAGAGAAACACGTCTACTATCCAATACGGGAGTATAACCTTAATTCCGCAACATAATTGATAATTATTTTTATAAGTTCCTGAGCAACATTTTGTTGCCCAGGTTTTTGCCATGTCAGCGTTTTCACTTACCTTAGTGTTGCGAATCCAAAGACAAAGAAAACCGCAACAGGCATGGCAAAGGTAGCAATAAAATCCGAAAGACTCACTCCTTTTGGAGGCATATTTCCAATCATGGAGCAATTTACCTCCCTTCTCTCCTCTACAATTGACTCAACACTTGGGTTGAGATGCAAACTCTATGGTTATCAATACAGCGAAATCATCCGCTCCCTCCTATGCGTTTACTTCTGCGGCGGTTCTTGCGTTGAGGATGTCACCGCCCACTTAATGAGTCATCTTTCCCTTCACCCCACACTCCGCACCTGTAGCGCCGACACCATCCTTAGGGCAATAAACGAACTGACCCGGGAAAACATCTCATACACGTCTGATGCCGGAAAGTCCTATGATTTCAATACGGCAGACACACTCAACACATTGCTCCTGAATTGCCTGTTGTCCACAGGGCAGTTGAAAGAGGGCGGGGAGTATGACGTTGACTTTGACCACCAGTTCATTGAGGCGGAGAAGTACGATGCAAAGCCCACGTACAAGAAATTTCTTGGTTACAGGTCCGGTGTGGCCGTTATCGGCGACATGATTGTCGGCATAGAGAACAGCGACGGCAACACCAATGTACGCTTTCACCAGAAGGACACGCTAAAGAGGATTTTGGAGAGACTTGAAGAGAAGAAGCTGACAGTCAAACGCTTCAGGGCCGACTGCGGCTCATGCTCTGAAGACATTGTGGATGAGGTCAGGAAGCATTGCAGGACATTCTACATACGCGCCAACCGCTGCTGCTCGCTCTATGATGACATCTTCGCGCTCAGAGGGTGGAAGAAGGAAGAGATAAACGGCATCGTGTTTGAGTTGAACTCCATTCTCGTTGAGAAGTGGAAGGGCAAACCGTATCGCCTGGTAATCCAGAGACAGAGACGCATGGGCAGTGGACCGGACCTGTGGGAGGGGGAATATACATACCGCTGCATCCTGACCAACGATTACGAATCATCCATGAGGGACATCGTGGAGTTCTATAACATGCGCGGTGGCAAGGAACGCGTCTTTGATGACATGAACAATGGGTTTGGATGGGACAGACTGCCTAAATCCTTCATGGCGGAAAATACCGTGTTCCTGCTCCTGACGGCACTGATACGCAATTTCTACAAGGCCATCATGCAAAGGATTGAAGTGAAGAAGTTCGGGCTCAAGGAAACCAGCCGTATCAAGACGTTTGTCTTCAAATTCATTTCAGTACCTGCCAAGTGGATTAAGACCGCAAGGCAATGTGTGCTGAATATCTACACCGACAACCATGCATATGCAGAAGCCTTCAAAACTTCTTCCGGATGATTTACATCACTTGATGGCCACTGATTGCGTATTGCCTCAAGTCGCTTTATGGGGTAAGGGGATGGTATGCGCATTGAAACGGACGCGAGGACTTAATGGTTATCTTACGAATCAAAAGTCCATTTCTCTTTATGTAGGTAGCACTTCGGGAATGGAGTTGCGGATTTAAGGTATAAATATTTCCCGTATTACAAACCACGCGTGCTTTTACATAGTTCATACCAAGGCGCATCATATTTCCGATTGGGTCAGATTCAATATTTCCAAAATCACTGGAAATGTAACTTGTGAAATGACTCGGTGCATCAGTTACGTGATTGATTTCTTCAACAACACCATATGTTATTGATCCTTGTTCATGATCGACTTTGACGATATCAAATGGACTTAATATTTCTTTTTTGTCAGTCCAAAAATAGAAATCGTCTATTGTAGAAGGACACTTCTCTGTAGCAGATACCTTCCCGATTATTTTGGTACTCATAATTAAAAGAGTTTATAGATTATTTCATTATTAGCATAGTGCGATTTGCAGAATGTTTCTGTGAGATATATGGGATAAAGATGGTTTGCCCATCGTGAATCATTCCCAAAACATACTGGATACGCTTCCCTAATTATATTTGCACTTATTAAATCAATAAGAGCAGTTCGGATTTGATCGCTCTCGTTGTTAAGAACCATTTCGCATTTTACAATATCCGAAAAGTTAGTCTCTCTAAAATCGCTGTTACGTAAGCGTAAATACCAAACAGCAAAAAAACCTCCAGAGTGTTGCGACTCGTAACGGTAAACTTTTGTTCGTTGAAAAGGTTTAAGCCCCGCTATGGTTTTTGACAACTTATGTCCTTCAAAATCAGGAATTAATTCTGGGTCAAAAGATTTAGAGACTCCTACAACATATTTATAATTAGAACGCAATAGATTCCACTTACTCATATCCATATTAGAAAATCGGGGATTATATTCAATAGATCCATCCTTAAGCAAAAAATTATCATCGTCTAAAAGATTATTCTCGCAAAGATCGTTTACTACTATTTGCTCCTCATCAGTCATTTCATTTTGAATTTTTGCAACAGCTCTACTTAGATATTTATTCTTACCTAGTTCTTCTGTAAAGCCATCTGTTTCATATAAAAACAAATCATGTAGACGTATATTATGCTCAGCAAGAAAAGGAAATGAAGACAGATGAGAATTTACATTCTCGCAATACAACTTACAAAAATTATTATTGTTGTTTTCATCATCAATATCAAAGTCGGTAGGCATTGATAGTACTATGCGATGATGTAACAAATAGGGTTTGAATGTTTCCCTATCCTTGCGTTCGCAGCAACCAACAATAATTTGACCAGCAACTATTGGAAAAATCTTTTTTCCAATTGCAATGTCGTCAACCTTGTATGTTCTACGAGAACCATCTAAAAAGAATCGGAATATCGGTGTGCAACCTTGTATAAAGACAGGGTTAATAGTTACCATATGTATGCGTGTGGAATCAGTTTCAGCGAACACACTTTTCTTTGCTTCTGATACAGTTTTGTCGTCAAACGACAAGACATCATTTATATTGTCATCTAACGAAACTTTTTTAGAGCCATAGCAAAAGTATTTGCCGGCACTGTGTTGTTGAATAAACTCTAATATTTTGCCCATAAATATTTTGAAGTCAGCATATTTAAGGCTACAAAAATAGTAATATTTTCCGAGTTTGGTCGTATCCAATTGCTGATATTTGCCTCTTCTGAATTCAATTTTGTTATTTATAATATAAAGAATTGCCAATTGTATTTCTATTATGCAAAGTTACTACAAAAAAGTGAAATGCGGAAAGATATAGTGATAGAATTGAGTTACAAGGGTTTTGGTTGAAGTGGCGATAATCCGTGAAGCCATTACAATCCCTGCCGAAGCCAAATCCTGACGCCGCTACGTTACTTGTTCGTAACCATGCCCGAAAATGCGACAAACGGGTACGAATAGCGAAACAAGGCTCTAAGGAATAGTGAGTTATCCATAACTCATGCGAAAAATCAGGTTACGGAAAAAGATTGCGCCGTTCCTCCCCGTTTTGCGTACCAACACCGGACTCTTCACCAACTAATTTTGAAACCCAAAAATTAAGGACAATGAAGAGTACATTTTCAGTAATCTACTACCTCAAGCGTCAGGTAGTGAAAAAGGACGGGACAGTTCCCGTCATGGGACGCATCACGGTGGACGGCAGCCAGACACAGTTCAGCTGCAAACTGACTGTCGATCCGAAACTGTGGGACACCAAAGGTGGACGTGTCACGGGCAGAAGCACGGCGGCACTCGAAACGAACCGTATGCTTGACAAGATGCGGGTACGCATCAACAGGCATTATCAGGAAATCATGGAGCGTGACAACTTCGTCACGGCGGAGAAGGTGAAGAACGCCTTTCTCGGACTGGAACACCGCTACCACACGCTGATGCAGGTGTTCCGCCAGCACAACGAGGACTACGAGAAGCAGGTGGAGGCAGGCATGAAAGCCAAAGGCACGCTGCTGAAGTACCGCACCGTTTACAAGCACATGCAAGAGTTCCTCGACATCCGCTACCATGTGAAGGACATCGCCCTAAAAGAGCTTACCCCGGCTTTCATCTCCGACTTCGAGATGTTCCTGCGCACGGACAAGCACTGCTGCACCAATACCGTGTGGCTGTACGTCTGCCCGTTACGGACGATGGTATTCATCGCCATCAACAACGAGTGGCTGACGCGCGACCCGTTCCGCGAGTATGAAATCAAGAAGGAGGAAACAACACGCAGTTTCCTGACCAAAGATGAGATCCGCCTGCTGATGGAGGGGAAACTGAAAAACGCCAAACAGGAATTGTACCGCGACCTCTACCTGTTCTGCGCCTTCACGGGGCTGTCGTTCGCGGATATGCGCAACCTTACGGAAGAGAATATCCGCACCTACTTCGACGAACACGAGTGGATAAACATCAACCGCCAGAAAACGGGCGTGGTGTCCAACATCCGCCTGCTCGACATCGCCAACCGCATAATCGGCAAATACCGGGGACTGTGCGGGGACGGCAGGATATTTCCCGTTCCGCATTATAACACGTGCCTTGCCGGTATCCGTGCCGTCGCCAAGCGTTGCGGCATCACCAAGCATATCACGTGGCATCAGAGCCGCCACACGGCAGCCACGACGATATTCCTCTCCAACGGTGTTCCCATCGAAACGGTCAGCTCCATGCTCGGACACAAGAGCATAAAGACGACGCAGATTTACGCAAAGATAACCAAAGAGAAGCTCAATCAGGACATGGAGAACCTTGCCGCAAGATTGAACGGCGTCGAGGAATTTGCAGGTTGCACCATCTAAAAAGAAAAGCCATGAAACGTGACACAATCATCATCGAGGACAAGGCAGTCAGCGTAACCGGTAACGACGTGTGGATGACCGCCACCGAAATAGCCGGATTGTTCCATACGACCGTCCCGGCAGTGAACGCCGCCATCAGAGCCGTCCGCAAGTCGGACGTGCTGAACGACTACGAGGTGTGCCGCTACATGCAGCTTGAAAACGGGCTGCACGCGGACGTGTACGCCCTTGAAATCATCATCCCGGTCGCTTTCAGGGTGAATACCTACAACACCCACCTGTTCCGCACATGGCTGGTGGGAAAGGCACTCTCACAAGAGAAACGGCAGACATACGTGATGTTCATACAGAACGGAAAAGCCGGGTATTGCTGATTGCACATACCCCATAAGACAAGTAAACGGGTAGCACCACAAAAGGTGTCACCCGTTTACTTTTTCATGAAACCGCCTCACTCCAGCGGCTTGCGGTAGTTCGCTTCCAGTACCCCGCGCAGCCCCGTTTCCGGGTAAAGCACCTTCCCTCCCAAAAGTATGAAGGGCAACACGCGGTTGTTGCGGTATTCCTGCAAGGTGCGCCGGCTCACACGGAGCAGTTCCGACACCTCGCCGTCCGTCAGGTAACGTTCCCCGTCCAGCGGAGGACGGTAGCTTTCCAGAAATGCGGACAGCCATTTCGAGCCTTTGCGCATATCCTGCACCACAGAGGCTATCGGCTCGTCTTCCATCGTAAAAACATCGTTGTTCTCGTTCATCATAACTTCGGATTCAGTGGGTGAATAAATCAAATCATCTGCCGTGCGGATAGAGCGTGCCGACAAGCGGTATCAGCCGCTTCACCTCCTCTGGCTTGTAATAGAACCTGCGGTTTATCTGCGAGTAGCCGATAAGCCGCCTGTCACGCAGCGTCTGCAACGTGCGCGGGCTTATTCTCAACTGCCCGCAGACCTCCTCGCCCGTGAGCCATCTTTCCATGCGCCCCGTGTCGCTTTTGCGCCTCAGGGCGGCGACCTTCTCCGAGAGTGCGCCGAATGCCGCCACCATCATCTCGAAAGTCTTTTTCTCGATAGATACTATTTCCATATTCATGTCATTTAGAGTTTGCCGCAAAGGTAACGAAACGGCATACAAGACGTATCGTTTTCCGCTGAAAGGCTGCCTGTTGCGCCGTTTGACCGGGTTACGGAGCCATCTTCCGCAAAAATCTTACGTGAGTCACGTAGTGAGTTGTTAAAGCCCCTTTTGTTTATTGCCGAATTTTGTCGCAGAAACAAAAAGAAAGGACTGAACATGAAAGTGATAACAATGGAAAGTTCCGCCTACAAGGAGATGATGGCGCAGATTGCGAACATCGCAGGGTACATCCGCGAGGCAAGGGACGAGAAGAAACGGAAGCGGGAAACCGAAGACAAGCTGCTTGACACGGCACAGGCGGCGAAGATGCTCAACGTGAGCAAGCGCACCATGCAGCGTATGCGCACCGACCACCGTATCGAGTATGTGGTGGTACGCGGAAGCTGCCGCTACCGCCTTTCCGAGATACTGCGGCTATTGGAGGACAACACAGTAAGGAACGAGGAAGGGACAATAGACACCCTGTTCCACAACCACACGCTGCGCACGGGCGGCAAACCAAAAGGAAGGAGGACATAGGTCATGGAACTGCTCACACGAAACAACTTCGAGGGCTGGATGCAGAAGCTGATGGAACGGCTCGACCGTCAGGACGAACTGCTGCTGGCGATGAAGGCTGAGGGGAAACAGCCCACTATCACGGAAAGCATCCGCCTTTTCGACAATCAGGATTTGTGCATGTTGCTCCAGATAAGCAAACGCACCCTCCAACGCTACCGCAGCGTAGGCGCATTGCCCTACAAGACGCTGGGCAAGAAGACCTATTACAGCGAGGAGGACGTGCTGACATTCCTTTCCAACCATATCAAGGACTTCAAAAAGGAAGATATAGCCTTCTACAAGGCTCGTATCCATAATTTCTTTCATAAATAACCCATTAAAACATTTTTCAGATGGCAAAGAAAAAAGACGAAAAGGACGTGCTGGTAGTCCGTGACGAGAAGACAGGCGAGATCAGCGTGGTAGCCGGGCTGAACGCGGACGGCACACCCAAGCGCACCCCCGCAAAAGCGGAGAACGCGCAGAGTTTCCTGCAATTCGACCGACATGGCGACGTGCTGGACAACTTCTTCAAGAACTTCTTCCGGCAGTGCAAGGAACCCAGCCGCTTCGGTTTCTACCGCATTGCGGCAGACCAAGCTGAAAATCTCTTAGAGGTGATGAAGCAACTGCTGAAAGACCCCGAAGCGAACAAGGAGCTGCTCGCCCCTCACAAGGTGGACACCTCCGACTATGAGAAGAAGGTGCAGGAAGAGATGGCAGCACAACAGACAGAGAAACAAGAACCTCAAAAACAGGAGAACATGGAACAACGGAAAGAACAGCAACAGGACAAATCCGAACAGATGCAGGGCAAACGTGGCTACCAGCCCATCGACGAGAGTAAAATCAACTGGCAGGAGCTGGAGGACAGATGGGGCGTAAAGCGGGACAACCTTGAAAAGTCCGGCGACCTTACGAAGATGCTCAACTATGGCAAGTCCGACTTGGTAAAGGTCAAACCGACCTTCGGCGGCGAATCATTCGAGCTGGACGCCCGCCTCTCCTTCAAGAAGGACGGTGAGGGAAACATCAGCCTCGTGCCGCACTTCATCCGCAAGGAGCAGAAGCTGGATGAGTACAAGGAACACAAATTCTCCGACAATGACCGGAAGAACCTCCGCGAAACGGGCAATCTCGGTAGGGTCGTGGACATTGTGGACAGGGAAACGGGCGAGATCATCCCCTCCTACATCAGCATCGACCGCAAGACGAATGAAATCACGGACATTCCGGCAAGCAGGGTGCGCATCCCGGAGCGCATCGGCAAGACGGAAATCACCACGCAGGAGCGGGACATGCTCCGCGCCGGACTGCCCGTACGCGACAAGCTCATCGAGCGCAACGACGGCAGAAAGTTCGTCACCACCCTGCAAGTGAACGTGGAGCAGCGCGGCGTGGAGTTCGTGCCGGGAACCGGCAAGTCGCCCCGTACCGCACAGACACAGGAAACCAAAGGCGACACATCGAAAAGTCAGGCGCAGGGCGGGGAAAATGCCGCACAGACCAAGAAGGAGCAACGCCGCAACACGTGGACGAACGAGGACGGCAGCATCCGCCCCATCAGCAAATGGAGCGGCGTGAGCTTCACCGACCAGCAGAAAGCCGACTATGTGGCGGGTAAAGCCGTGAAGCTGGAGAACGTGACCGACAAGCAGGGCTTCCATGCCACGATGTATATCAAGTTCAACCCGGAGAAGGGACGCCCGTACCGCTACGACACGAACCCTGACAATGCACAGCAGGTTGCTCCGTCCAACGAGAGCCGCACGCAGGTGGCGGTGAACAACGATGGCAAGACCAACGAGGCTACAAAGAATCTGAGAGAGCCGTTGCAGAAAGGTCAGACCAACTCGAAGGACGCCCGCCAGCAACAGCAGCAGGAGAAGCCGCAGAAGAAAACGGGCAAGGGCATGAAAATGTAATCCCGTGTCCGCCACTGAATCCAAAATAAAATCCAAAGTATCAACAAAAAAGAAGAAGACATGAAGACAATCATTGCAGAAAAGCCCTCCGTGGCACGTGAAATCGCCCGCATCGTGGGCGCGACAAAGAGAGAGGAAGGATATTTCGAGGGAGGCGGTTATGCCGTGACATGGGCATTCGGACACCTCGTTCAGCTTGCCATGCCCGACGGCTACGGCGTGCGCGGATTTGTCCGTGACAACCTCCCGATTATTCCCGACACATTCACGCTCGTCCCCCGTCAGGTCAGGACGGAGAAAGGTTACAAGCCCGACAGCGGCGTGGTGTCGCAGATAAAAGTCATCAAAAGACTGTTCGACACAAGCGAACATATCATCGTGGCGACCGATGCCGGACGCGAGGGAGAGCTTATCTTCCGCTACCTCTACCACTATACGGGTTGCACCACTCCTTTCGTGCGCCTGTGGATCAGCTCTCTCACCGACAAAGCTATCCGCGAGGGACTGCGGAAACTCGAAGACGGCAGCAAATACGACAACCTCTACCTCGCCGCCAAAGCGCGGAGCGAATCCGACTGGCTCGTGGGCATCAACGGCACACAGGCGTTATCCATCGCCGCCGGACACGGCACGTATTCCGTGGGGCGGGTGCAGACACCAACGTTGGCTATGGTATGTGAACGCTACTGGGAGAACCGCCGCTTTACGTCCGAAGCATTCTGGCAGCTCCATATCGCAACGGACGGTTGCGACGGCGAAGTCGTGAAATTCTCATCCTCCGAGAAATGGAAAGAGAAAGAACCGGCGATGGAACTATATAATAAGGTAAAGGCGGCAGGTTGCGCCACTGTCACGAAAGCCGAGCGCAAGGAGAAGACGGAGGAAACTCCCTTGCTCTACGACCTGACCACGCTCCAGAAAGAAGCCAACGCCAAGCACGGCTTCACGGCGGAACAGACGCTTGAAATCGCGCAGAAACTCTACGAAAAGAAGTTGATAACCTATCCGAGAACGGGAAGCCGCTACATCCCCGAAGACGTGTTTGCCGAAATTCCCAAACTGCTCGCTTTCATCGGCACACAGCCCGAATGGAAAGACAAGGTGCGGGCAAAAGCCGCCCCGACACGCCGCAGCGTGGACGACGGCAAGGTGACAGACCACCATGCCCTGCTCGTCACGGGTGAGAAACCGCTCTTCCTCTCCAAAGAGGACAATACCATCTATCAGATGATTGCCGGGCGCATGGTCGAGGCATTCTCTGAGAAATGCGTCAAGGATGTGACCACTGTCACGGCGGAATGTGCCGGAGTGGAGTTTACCGTAAAAGGCAGCGTCGTGAAGCAAACCGGATGGCGTGCCGTCTATGGCGAGGAAAAAGAGGAAATTACCATCCCCGGCTGGCAGGAAGGCGACACGCTGACACCGAAAGGCTCGTCCATTACCGAAGGAAAGACCAAACCCAAGCCGCTGCATACCGAAGCCACCCTGCTCTCGGCAATGGAAACGGCGGGCAAGGAAATTGAGGACGACGCACTGCGGCAGGCGATGAAGGACTGTGGCATCGGTACTCCCGCCACACGCGCCTCCATCATCGAAACGCTTTTCAAGCGCGGTTACATGGAACGCTGCAAGAAGTCGCTTGTTCCCACCGAAAAAGGACTTGCCCTCAATTCCGTCGTCAAGACGATGCGCATCGCCGATGTTGCCATGACGGGCGAATGGGAAAAGGAGCTGGCGCGTATCGAGCGCGGGGAACTGTCCGACGACACCTTCCGCAAGGAGATAGAGGCGTACACACGTGAGATAACCTCCGAACTGATCTCGTGCGACAAGCTCTTCGGCAGCCGTGACTCCGGCTGCGCGTGTCCCAAGTGTGGCACGGGCAGGATGCGGTTCTACGGCAAGGTGGTACGCTGCGACAACACGGAGTGCGGACTGCCCGTGTTCCGGCTGAAAGCGGGACGCACCCTGTCCGACGATGAAATCAAAGACCTGCTCACCGAAGGGCATACCAAGCTGCTCAAAGGGTTCAAGAGCAAACAGGGCAAGAGTTTCGATGCTGTTGTCGCCTTTGACGGGGAATATAACACGACTTTTGTGTTCCCGGAGGCTAAAAAGGACAAGAAATTTTCAGGACGGAAGAAATAGTATTAACTTTGCCACTTGTTCAGAGTAATGAATTGTTCTTCGATACCGGATTACACTCATACTTTGGATTTAGTGGTGGCACTCGGAGGGATACCGAGTGCCTTTTTCTTCCTTTTTCCAACCGATTATCCCGTTAATTATCAATCCGCTAAATCCAAAGTAATGAACAACAAGAAGAAAAACGAGGGTCAGACCGACTTTTCCTATTACGGTCTGTACCTGCTGGACTATCTCCGCACGAACAAGTTTGAACAGGCTGACGACACCGCTTTCATACGGGAACGGGCCGACCGTGCCGCCGAAACGTATGAGAGGGCACGGCTTGAAGGCTATCCCGCCGATGGTGCGCAGGAACTGGCGATGGACACGCTGCTGCGCGGGCTGCATTATTCCCGTTACGCCATCCTCCGCGAAGTCGTGGAAAACGAGTTTGCCGATGAAGTGCCGGAAGAGAAGCGTGAAGCCTTTGTCCTGAAACTGCTGCCGCTTGTCGGCAACGTGTTCTCCGTCTATGACCTCTCGGATGACAATTTCGCCCTGTCTTCCGATTACGACCTGCTCTACACGGAGCTGACGGGAGCAACCGTCCTTTACTTAGACGAATATGGCGTTTAACCGCAAACAGAAACTGCGGGACAACATCGAGGCGATACGGACGGCATTCATCCTTGACAGGGAAAATAGGACAGCGACAACCGAAGAGCGTGCCATACTTCAAAGGTACTGCGGTTTCGGCGGTCTGAAATGTATCCTCAACCCTGCAAAGGAACTGACGGATGCCGTCCGGTGGGCGAAATCCGACCTCGAACTGTTCGCCCCGACGGTGGAGCTGCACAGGCTTATCCGTGAGAACAGCAAGGACGAAACAGAGTACAAGCGGTTTGTGGATTCGCTGAAAGCGTCCGTGCTGACCGCTTTCTACACCCCCAAAGAGATAACCGACACCATCGCGGACGTGCTGGCAGATTACAGCGTCCGCCCCGCCCGTATGCTCGAACCGTCGGCAGGTGTCGGCGTGTTCGTGGATTCCATGCTGCGGCACAGCCCCAATGCGGATGTGATGGCTTTCGAGAAGGATCTGCTCACGGGTACAATCTTGAGGCATCTCTATCCCGACCAGAAAATGCGCACCTGCGGTTTTGAGAAAATCGAAAGACCGTTCAACAATTATTTCGACTTGGCGGTGTCCAACATTCCGTTCGGTGACATTGCCGTGTTCGACGCGGAGTTTCAGCGGAGCGACTCTTTCGGCAGACGCTCCGCCCAGAAAACCATCCACAACTATTTCTTTCTCAAAGGACTGGATGCCGTGCGTGACGGCGGTATCGTGGCGTTCATCACCTCGCAAGGGGTATTGAATAGCACCAAGACCTCCGTGCGTAACGAGCTGTTCAGTCAGGCCAATCTGGTATCCGCGATACGCCTGCCCAACAACCTGTTCACGGACAACGCGGGCACGGAGGTGGGCAGTGACCTGATTGTCCTGCAAAAGAACCTCAGCAAGAAGGAAATGTCGCAGGACGAGCGGCTGATGACCGTGATACAGACGGACACGAAAACCGCCCTGACCGACAACGCCTATTTCATCCACCACCCGGAACGCATCGTGCATACGATGGCGAAACTTGACACAGACCCCTACGGGAAGCCCGCTATGGTTTATCTGCACGAGGGCAAGGCAGCAGGCATCGCCGGGGATTTGCGCCGTATGCTCGACGAGGATTTCCATTACAGGCTTGCCATGCGCTTGTATTCGGGTTCAATCCGGCAGGCAGGAACGGAAGAAAAAGTTGCCGTTCAAAATAAAGTAGAGCGTCCTGCCATAAAATTGGAAACAGTATCCTCGGCGCAGACGGTGGAAACTCCGACAGAAAAGCCGCAACCCGCAGATGAAAAGCCGGAGATAGAACCGCGCCCGCAATATTCCGCAGGCGTGCAGCTCACCCTGCTTGACCTCTGGGGGATGACGGAAGAGGTCAGCCAACCGAAAACCTCCAAAAAGAAAAAGACGGTGAAAAAGGCAGTTACGGCAAAGTCCACTCCGCCCAAACCGAAAGTCACGGTTACACCGACAGCTCCAACTGCAAAACCCGCAATGGAGAATAAGGAGGTGAAAGCGGAGAACACCGCCAAGCCTGCCGACCCGGACGACATCTATGCCACACTGGACTGGGATACCAATCCTCCCATCAACGGTTTCTATGAAATGATGATGGGTTTGACGCCGGAGCGTAGGAAAGAACTTCGGGAACTGGCAAGGCAGCATAACGAGAAACAAGTGGCGGAAAAGACGGAAGTGAAAGCCGTGCCGGAAACTTCCCGTGAGCAGCCACGACAGGAGGAAACACAGCCGGAGGCAGTCGCCGCACCTGCCGTTACAGATACCCCATCGGAAGCGGTGGGGACTTTCCTTTTCCCCGACATCGAAGCGGAAAAGCCGAAGGAGGAAGTCGTGGACCTTTCTCCGCGTGCCTACCACCGCACGCCGGAGATGCACCTGCGCGAAGGGTCGCTGGTGGCTGACCGGGGGCGTCATAACATCGGCTACCTGAAAGACATCACGCCATACGGGGCGACATTCCAGCCGCTCGACCTGAAAGGATACCAGAAGGAAAAGGCGTTGTTGTATGTGTCGCTGCGTGACGCCTACGAGCGTCTGTACCGTTATGAATCGCTCCGGCGCGAGGCAAATGTTCCGTGGCGAGAGCATCTGAATACCTGTTACGATGAGTTTGTCATGCGCTACGGCAACCTCAACGCCAAGCAGAACGTGAAGTTAGTGATGATGGATGCGGGCGGGCGCGACATCCTTTCGCTGGAACGGATGGAAAACGGAAAGTTCGTCAAGGCGGACATCTTCGAGCATCCTGTTTCCTTCGCGGTGGAGAGCCATGCCAACGTAGGCTCTCCCGAAGAAGCCCTGTCTGCGTCGCTCAACAAATATGGTACGGTCAATCTCGACTATATGCGGGAGATAACCGACAGCACGGCGGAGGATTTGCTCACTGCCCTGCAAGGGCGCATCTACTACAATCCGCTCGTGACCGGTTACGAAATCAAAGACCGTTTCATCGCCGGAAATGTCATAGAGAAAGCGGAACGCATAGAGGCATGGATGGGTGACAATCCCGAAAATGAGCGTATGCCGGAGGTGAAGCAGGCGTTGGAGGCTCTGAAAGATGCCGAGCCGCAGCGCATCGCCTTCGAGGATCTGGACTTCAATTTCGGGGAACGCTGGATTCCGACGGGTGTCTATGCCGCCTACATGAGCCGGCTGTTCGACACGGAGGTGAAAATCGCCTATTCCGCAAGCATGGACGAGTTTTCGGTGGTGTGCGGCTACCGCACCATGAAAATCACGGACGAGTTTCTGGTGAAGGGGTATTACCGGAACTATGACGGTATGCACCTCCTAAAACACGCCCTGCACAACACCTGCCCTGACATGATGAAGTCCATCGGCAAGGACGAGCATGGCAACGACATCAAGATGCGCGACAGCGAGGGAATACAACTCGCCAACGCCAAGATTGACGAGATACGAAACGGCTTCTCCGAATGGCTCGAAGAGCAGTCGCCGCAGTTCAAGGAGCGGCTTGTGACGATGTATAACCGCAAGTTCAACTGTTTCGTGCGCCCGCGCTACGACGGCTCCCATCAGACCTTTCCCGACCTCAACCTGAAAGGGCTGGCAAGCCGGGGTATCAAGAGCGTCTATCCCTCACAGATGGATTGCGTCTGGATGTTGAAACAGAACGGCGGCGGAATTTGCGACCACGAGGTGGGAACCGGTAAGACGCTGATAATGTGCATCGCCGCGCATGAGATGAAGCGTCTGAATTTGGCACACAAGCCGATGATTATCGGGCTGAAAGCCAACGTTGCGGAGATTGCAGCCACCTATCAGGCGGCATATCCCAACGCACGTATTCTGTACGCTTCGGAGAAGGACTTTTCGACCGCCAACCGTGTGCGCTTCTTCAATAATATAAAGAACAACGACTACGATTGCGTCATCATGTCGCACGACCAGTTCGGCAAGATACCGCAGTCGCCGGAATTGCAGCAGCGCATCCTGCAAGCAGAGCTTGACACGGTGGAGGAAAACCTCGAAGTGCTACGGCAGCAGGGAAAGAACGTGTCGCGGGCGATGCTGAAAGGATTGGAGAAGCGCAAGCACAACCTTGAAGCGAAGCTGGAGAAGGTGGAACACGCCATAAAGTCACGCACGGACGACGTGGTGGATTTCAAGCAGATGGGCATCGACCACATCTTCATAGATGAGAGCCACCAGTTCAAGAATCTGACTTTCAACACGCGCCACGACCGTGTGGCGGGATTGGGAAACAGCGAGGGAAGCCAGAAGGCACTTAACATGCTCTTTGCCATACGCACCATACAGGAGCGCACAGGAAAAGACTTGGGTGCGACCTTCCTCTCCGGCACGACTATCAGCAACTCACTGACTGAATTGTACCTGCTGTTCAAGTACCTGCGCCCGAAGGAGCTGGAACGGCAGGACATAAGGTGTTTCGACGCTTGGGCGGCGATATTTGCCAAGAAGACGACGGATTTTGAATTTAACGTGACGAACAATGTGGTCCAGAAGGAGCGTTTCCGCTACTTCATCAAAGTGCCGGAGCTTGCCGCCTTCTATAATGAAATCACGGACTACCGCACGGCGGAGGATGTGGGCGTTGACCGTCCTGCCAAGAACGAGATACTGCACCATATACCGCCCACGCCGGAACAGGAGGACTTCATACAGAAACTGATGCAGTTCGCCAAGACGGGCGATGCCACCTTGTTGGGCAGGCTGCCGCTTTCGGAAACGGAAGAAAAGGCGAAGATGCTCATCGCCACGGACTATGCCCGGAAAATGGCACTCGACATGCGCATGATAGACCCGAATTACGAAGATCATCCCGACAACAAAGCGAGTCACTGTGCCAAGATGATCGCGGAGTATTATCAAAAATACGACGCCCAGAAAGGCACGCAGTTCGTTTTCTCTGATTTGGGGACATACCAGCCGGGCGACGGGTGGAACGTCTATTCGGAAATCAAGCGCAAACTGACGGAGGACTACGGTATACCGCCAAGCGAGGTGCGCTTCATTCAGGAGTGCAAGACCGACAAGGCGCGGAAGGCGGTGATAGACGCCATGAACGCCGGGACGGTGCGTGTGCTGTTCGGCTCTACCTCTATGCTCGGAACGGGTGTGAACGCCCAGAAACGGTGTGTGGCTATCCATCATCTCGATACGCCGTGGCGACCGTCCGACTTGCAACAGCGTGACGGACGCGGAGTTAGGGCAGGTAATGAGATTGCCAAACATTTCGCCGGGAACAACGTGGATGTAATCATCTACGCGGTGGAGAAGTCACTGGACAGCTACAAGTTCAACCTCCTGCACTGCAAGCAGACTTTCATAAGCCAGCTCAAAAGCGGTGCGATGGGTGCGCGTACCATCGACGAGGGGGCAATGGACGAAAAATCGGGCATGAATTTCTCGGAATACATGGCGTTGCTCTCCGGCAATACCGACCTGTTGGACAAGGCGAAACTGGAAAAGCGGATCGCATCGCTCGAAGGGGAACGCAAGTCGTTCAACAAGGGCAAGCGTGATTCGGAGTTCAAGCTGGAGTCAAAGACCGGCGAGTTGCGCAACAACACGGCTTTCATAGATGCCATGACGGAGGACTGGAACCGCTTCCTGTCGGTGGTGCAGACCGACAAGGAGGGCAACCGCCTTAATATAATAAAGGTGGACGGAGTGGATTCCGCCGATGAGAAGGTCATCGGAAAGCGTTTGCAGGAGATAGCCAAGAATGCCACGACCGGAGGGTTGTACACGCAGGTCGGTGAACTTTACGGTTTTCCGATAAAGGTGGTGAGCGAAAGGATACTCAAAGAGGGATTGGAGTTCACCGACAACCGCTTCGTGGTCGAGGGGAACTACAAGTACACCTACAACAACGGGCATCTGGCGATGGCTGACCCGTTGGCCGCCGCCCGCAACTTCCTCAACGCGATGGAGAGGATACCCTCCATCATCGACCAGTACAAGGCGAAGAACGAGGTGCTGGAGATGGAGATACCGCAGTTACAGGAGATAGCGGGTAAGGTGTGGAAGAAGGAGGACGAGCTGAAGCAGTTGAAGTCCGAACTTGCCGCCCTTGACCGAAAAATTCAGCTGGAGCTTGCGCCACCCACGCCCGAAGTCGCAGAAAAGGAGAATGAAGGGCAACAGCTCAAGCCGGAAGCGGAAGATGTGAGGAACAGGCAGGCGCAATATCCCGAAAATGCACCGCCGCAGATACGCAGTCCGGCGGATAGTATCGTTGCCAACCATGTCATAATCGGGCGTCCGGGACTGTATGCCAAGGAGGAAACCCGGTCCAAAGGATTGAAAATATAACCTAAGGAATTTTATCTGAAGTATTAATAAGGGCTATCCCAAAAGGTCTAAAAGTAAATTTTATCCTTTCTGCAAGTATCTATAGGATGGCAACTGCATTTTTTTCTTTTTGGGCAGCCCTTATTAAAATTTATTCTTATTTTAGGTTATATACATTCATGTCCATTTATGTAAAAAATTCCTGCTGACCTTGTTTATGTCTTGTCAGTCACCATTTGCAAAACCATATTTGACCCTCAAAGAGGCTGAATTTGATAAGTAACTTGCTACATACTCATAATAAGGAGCTAAATAGAACACGAATGGGAAATACACAAATGCTAAACTAAAGAAGATATTGGCCAAAATAAACGCTATACCGAGAGAGAAACTTGATTTTTCAACTTCCTAAAACGGTGTTGTTCAAACATTTCTACTTATTTGTACTTGCCAGTTGAACCTACGCTTCCCTAATAAAATGTCTATGGTAAAAAGTTAAAAAATCCTCCCACTTTTGTTAGATATATTTTTTTGTGTAATTTTGTAATCGTTATGCGGCAGTAATAATATACATATTAATACGAGTTAGTAATCCTGTAGTTCTCATATGCTACGAGGAGGTATTAAAAGGTGCGTTTCGACAATGCATCTACTGTAGTATATTATTGCTTAATCCAAATGAATATTATAAATTTAGGAATTCTTGCTCACATTGATGCAGGAAAAACTTCCGTAACCGAGAATCTGCTGTTTGCCAGTGGAGCAACGGAAAAGTGCGGCCGTGTGGATAATGGTGACACCATAACGGACTCTATGGATATAGAGAAACGTAGAGGAATTACTGTCCGGGCTTCTACGACATCTATTATCTGGAATGGAGTGAAATGCAATATCATTGACACTCCGGGACACATGGATTTTATTGCGGAAGTGGAGCGGACATTCAAAATGCTTGATGGAGCAGTCCTCATCTTATCCGCAAAGGAAGGCATACAAGCGCAGACAAAGTTGCTGTTCAGTACTTTACAAAAGCTGCAAATCCCGACAATTATATTTATCAATAAGATTGACCGTGCCGGTGTGAATTTGGAGCGTTTGTATATGGATATAAAAACAAATCTGTCGCAAGATGTCCTGTTTATGCAAACTGTTGTCGATGGATCGGTTTATCCGGTTTGCTCCCAAACATATATAAAGGAAGAATACAAAGAATTTGTATGCAACCATGACGACGATATATTAGAACGATATTTGGCGGATAGCGAAATTTCACCGGCTGATTATTGGAATACGATAATCGCTCTTGTGGCAAAAGCCAAAGTCTATCCGGTGCTACATGGATCAGCAATGTTCAATATCGGTATCAATGAGTTGTTGGACGCCATTTCTTCTTTTATACTTCCTCCGGCATCGGTCTCAAACAGACTTTCAGCTTATCTCTATAAGATAGAGCATGACCCCAAAGGGCATAAAAGAAGTTTTCTTAAAATAATTGACGGAAGTCTGAGACTTCGAGACGTTGTAAGAATCAACGATTCGGAAAAATTCATCAAGATTAAAAATCTAAAGACTATTTATCAGGGCAGAGAGATAAATGTTGATGAAGTGGGTGCCAATGATATCGCGATTGTAGAAGATATAGAAGATTTTCGAATCGGAGATTATTTAGGTGCTAAACCTTGTTTGATTCAAGGATTATCTCATCAGCATCCCGCTCTCAAATCCTCCGTCCGGCCAAATAAGCCCGAAGAGAGAAGCAAGGTGATATCCGCTCTGAATACATTGTGGATTGAAGACCCGTCTTTGTCCTTTTCCATAAACTCATATAGTGATGAATTGGAAATCTCGTTATATGGTTTGACCCAAAAGGAAATCATACAGACATTGCTGGAAGAACGATTTTCCGTAAAGGTCCATTTTGATGAGATCAAGACTATCTACAAAGAACGACCTATAAAAAAGGTCAATAAGATTATTCAGATCGAAGTACCACCCAACCCTTACTGGGCCACAATAGGGCTGACTCTTGAACCCTTACCGTTAGGGGCAGGGTTGCAAATCGAAAGTGACATCTCCTATGGTTATCTGAACCATTCTTTTCAAAATGCCGTTTTTGAAGGGATTCGTATGTCTTGCCAATCTGGTTTACATGGATGGGAAGTGACAGATCTGAAAGTAACTTTTACTCAAGCCGAGTATTATAGCCCGGTAAGTACACCTGCTGATTTCAGACAGCTGACCCCTTATGTCTTCAGGCTGGCTTTGCAACAGTCAGGTGTGGACATTCTCGAACCGATGCTCTGTTTTGAGTTGCAGATACCCCAAGTAGCGAGTTCCAAAGCTATTACAGATTTGCAAAAACTGATGTCTGAGATTGAAGACATCAGTTGTAATAATGAGTGGTGTCATATTAAAGGGAAAGTTCCATTAAATACAAGTAAAGACTATGCCTCAGAAGTAAGTTCGTACACTAAGGGCTTAGGCATTTTTATGGTTAAGCCATGTGGGTATCAAATAACAAAAGACGGTTATTCTGATAATATCCGCATGAACGAAAAAGATAAACTTTTATTCATGTTCCAAAAATCAATGTCATTAAAATAATGGAGCGGTCAGGAAATTTCTATAAGGCAATACGGTTGGGATATATACTTATCTCCATTCTTATCGGATGTATGGCATATAATAGCCTCTATGAATGGCAGGAGATAGAAGCATTAGAACTTGGCAATAAAAAAATAGACGAGCTCCGAAAAGAAATAAACAATATCAATATTCAAATGATAAAATTTTCTCTATTGGGTGAAACAATACTGGAATGGAACGATAAAGATATCGAGCATTACCATGCACGGCGTATGGCAATGGACAGTATGCTCTGCCGTTTCAAGGCCACCTATCCAGCAGAGCGCATCGATAGTGTGCGCAGTCTTTTAGAGGATAAGGAACGACAGATGTTCCAGATAGTCCGGTTAATGGATGAACAACAATCTATTAACAAGAAGATAGCCAATCAAATTCCGGTTATTGTACAGAAAAGTGTGCAGGAACAGTCCAAAAAGCCAAAACGAAAAGGTTTCTTAGGCATATTCGGCAAAAAAAAGGAAGTAACTCCAGCAGTATCAACCACTATCCTTCATTCGGTCAATAGAAACGTAATCAGCGAACAGAAAGTGCAGGATCGCCAATTGTCGGAACAAGCCGACAGCCTTGCAGCTCGTAATGCAGAACTTAACAGACAACTGCAAGAATTGATTTGCCAAATAGAAGAAAAGGTACAAACCGAACTGCAAAGCCGGGAAAACGAAATAGTTGCCATGCGTGAAAAGTCATTTATGCAAGTAGGCGGTTTAATGGGATTCGTTCTTCTATTGTTGTTAATTTCCTACATCATCATACATCGTGATGCAAAAAGCATTAAACAATACAAGCACAAGACAACTGATTTGATAAGGCAACTGGAACAATCCGTACAACGGAACGAGGCACTGATAACGTCAAGGAAGAAGGCGGTACATACTATCACCCATGAACTGCGCACACCGCTGACAGCAATAACAGGCTATGCCGGACTGATACGGAAAGAACAGTGTGAGGATAAGTCCGGGCAGTATATCCAAAACATACTGCAATCCTCCGACCGTATGCGGGATATGCTTAACACTTTGCTTGACTTCTTCCGCCTGGACAACGGCAAGGAACAGCCCCGTCTGTCACCCTGCCGGATTTCAGCAATCACGCACACACTTGAAACGGAGTTCATGCCTGTTGCCGTGAACAAAGGGCTGTCCTTGTCCGTGAAGACTGGACACGATGCCATTGTATTGACCGACAAAGAGCGAATAATACAAATCGGGAATAACCTGCTGTCAAACGCTGTCAAGTTCACAGAAGAAGGCGGTGTTTCTTTGATTACTGAATATGATAATGGAGTTCTGACACTGGTCGTTGAAGATACAGGTACAGGCATGACAGAAGAGGAACAGAAACAAGCGTTCGGTGCGTTTGAACGTCTATCAAATGCCGCCGCAAAGGAGGGTTTCGGGCTTGGGCTTGCCATAATGCGTAATATTGTGTCGATGCTTGGCGGAACAATCCGTTTAGACAGCAAGAAAGGGAAAGGCAGTCGTTTCACAGTTGAAATTTCTATGCAGGAAGCTGAAGAACAGCTTGGATATACAAGCAATACACCTGTTTATCATAACAATAAATTCCATGATGTTGTCGCCATTGACAATGATGAGGTATTACTTCTGATGCTGAAAGAGATGTATTCCCAAGAAGGAATACACTGCGACACTTGCACCGATGCTGCGGCACTGATGGAAATGATACGCCAGAAAGAATACAGCCTGTTGCTGACAGACTTGAATATGCCCGATATAAACGGTTTCGAATTGCTGGAACTGTTGCGTTCGTCCAACGTGGGCAATTCACCAACAATCCCGGTGGTTGTGGCAACCGCTTCGGGCAGTTGTAACAAAGGGGAACTATTGGCAAAAGGCTTTGCCGGATGCCTGTTCAAACCGTTCTCCATATCGGAACTGATGGAGGTTTCCGACAGGTGTGCCATAAAAGCGACACCGGACGGGAAACCGGACTTTTCCGCCTTATTGTCCTATGGCAATGAAGCCGTCATGCTGGAAAAGTTGATAACTGAAACAGAAAAGGAAATGCAGGCGGTACGGGATGCAGCAAAAGAAAAAGACCTGCAAAAGCTGGATTCCCTGATCCACCACCTGCGCAGTTCGTGGGAGGTGCTCCGTGCCGACCAACCGCTGAATGTACTTTACGGATTGCTTCGTGGCGATGCTCTCCCGGATGGTGAAGCGTTAAGCCATGCCGTGACTGCCGTGCTGGATAAGGGAGTGGAAATAATACGGTTGGCAGAAGAGGAAAGGAGAAAATACGAAGATGAATAAGACAAAAATAATTGTGGTGGAAGACAACATCGTGTATTGCGAATATGTCTGCAATATGCTGTCACGGGAGGGCTACCGCAATATGAAGGCTTACCACCTCTCAACCGCGAAGAAACATCTGCAACAGGCAACAGATAATGATATCGTGGTTGCCGACCTGCGTCTGCCTGACGGCAGTGGCATAGACCTTTTGTGCTGGATGCGAAAGGAGGGAAAGATGCAGCCCTTCATCATTATGACCGACTACGCCGAAGTTAATACCGCCGTGGAAAGCATGAAACTCGGCTCGATAGACTATATTCCCAAACAGCTTGTGGAGGATAAACTTGTCCCCCTGATCCGTTCCATACTGAAAGAACGTCAGGCAGGACAACGCCGTATGCCTATATTCGCCCGTGAAGGTTCCGCCTTTCAGAAAATCATGCACCGCATAAGGCTGGTAGCCGCCACCGATATGAGCGTGATGATATTTGGTGAGAACGGCACGGGCAAGGAGCATATTGCCCACCTGTTGCATGACAAGAGCAAACGTGCAGGCAAGCCATTTGTGGCGGTGGACTGCGGTTCACTCTCCAAAGAGCTTGCACCGTCGGCTTTCTTCGGACACGTCAAAGGTGCATTTACAGGTGCGGACAATGCCAAGAAAGGATATTTCCATGAGGCGGAAGGCGGCACGTTGTTTCTGGACGAGGTAGGAAACCTCGCGTTGGAAACCCAACAGATGTTGCTCCGTGCCATACAGGAGAGGCGGTATCGCCCGGTCGGAGACAAGGCAGACCGGAATTTCAATGTCCGCATCATCGCTGCTACCAATGAAGATTTGGAGGTATCGGTGAATGAAAAGCGTTTTCGGCAGGATCTTCTGTACCGCCTGCACGACTTCGGGATAACCGTTCCTCCGTTGCGTGACTGTCAAGAAGACATTATGCCGCTGGCAGAGTTCTTCCGTGATATGGCAAACAGAGAGCTGGAGTGTAGCGTGAGCGGGTTCAGTTCCGAAGCACGTAAAGCGTTGCTGACACACGCATGGCCGGGCAACGTGCGGGAACTTCGGCAGAAAGTTATGGGTGCTGTATTGCAGGCGCAGGAAGGTGTTGTCATGAAAGAGCATCTGGAACTTGCCGTGACGAAACCGACCTCTACTGTCAGCTTCGCCTTGCGCAATGACGCGGAGGATAAGGAGCGGATATTGCGTGCGTTGAAACAGGCAAACGGCAACCGGAGTGTCGCCGCAGAACTGCTCGGCATAGGCAGGACAACACTATACAGCAAACTTGAAGAGTATGGACTTAAATATAAATTCAAGCAATCATAGCCCGTAATTCACTGAATTTGGCTATCTTTGCATAACATTTGAGAAAAACGGCGATTGGCAGGAGCTTTTCGCCGCCAACATATAGGATAAGACCGCAAGGCGTTTCAAGCGAAAATCTGGTAAATTGGAACTACGGAGACGATTGCGTGATGCTTATGCTATGCTTACGCATAGCGTGCATTCACGTACTCTCCGTAAAGGCTTTACCAGAGCCATCGCTTGAAGGTAGTGTGAATTGCACGCTACTTTTTTACCCTTGCCTAACGAAAGGAAACGATTATGGGTAAAGTTCAGATTCTCGCCGTACTGACGATGGACGGATGTCTTTCTTCAGAGTTATATGATAAAGCACATCAGGATTTGTGCCTTGACCGTTGCGGTCTTGATGAAATCAGGAAGAAAGCCTTTTACCGTGTGACACCGGACTATTCCATTTCAATGCTGCACGAATGGAGAAAAGACTGCACAAACATCCGTTACCTCGCGGAAGCCACACCGGACACGGCAGACTATATAAACGGACTGCTGCGGATGCACGCTGTGGATGAAATCATACTATACACCGTTCCTTTCATATCCGGAAGCGGACGACATTTTTTTAAGTCGGCTCTGCCAGAGCAACACTGGACGCTTTCCTCTTTGAAAAGCTATCCCAACGGTGTATGTCGCATTATCTATATCCTTGATAAAAAAGCAAGATAGCCAAAATGTGCGGCAAGCATACATTTCTATTTTCAGGAATAGAATAAATGTTCCGATTACAAACAATTTAAGTCGGAGATAATTTGTCCTTGTGAAAAAATACTGAATTTTATACCTCTGAAATCCAGCACTTTGTAAAATTGAGTGTTGGATTTTTTATTTTCTGCCGCGTTTTTTGCCAATTATATTCATGTGCGCACGCAGAAAACAAAGTGTAATTTTCAAAATTGACAGAACCATGAATTATTTCTTGCTGGCGGAAACCGACTTTTTCCGCCTGATAAACGAAGCCGGCGACTGCAATATGGAAACGGCATACACGGCTTTCGCCACCCAAGTGATCGAACTGTGCAACGGCGGCATGGACATGAACCTTACCGTCATCGCGCTTGCCTACATCGAAATCGAGTTGCAGCACCATCCCGTACGTAATCTGTCAGAAGAAAAAAGAGAGATTGCCGCCTACGTCAGCAAGGCTCTGTCTTTCGTAAGAAAGATGCAGAAATTCCTTGCCACGCCCCAAGTGCCACCACTAATATCCGCCAACAACGCAACAGAAACCACCGCCAGCCTTCTTCAATGGACGGGCAATGCCATCGACCTCGTGGAACTTATCTACGGCATAGACGTGATGGGCTGCATCAACAACGGCAATATGCCGCTCAAACAGCTCGCCCCACTTCTCTATAAGATATTCGGGGTTGATTCTAAAGACTGCTACCGCTTCTACACTGATATCAAACGCCGGAAGAACGAAAGCCGCACCTATTTCATTGACAGGATGCAGGAAAAACTGAACGAGAGAATGTTGCGTGATGAGGAGTTGGAGCGGATGAGAAAATAAAAAAATATCCATTACATATGAGAAGACAGGAATACTCGTATCCTGTCTTTTTATTTTCATTTAATTATATATTAATTAGCACAATATATGTGAGTTTTTCATTCCTATAAGGACAAATTTCAGAAACGTATGTCTGGTAAATTATTGAGTCATCATAGTATGAACATATATCATTACTAAAAACAATGAAACAACTTCCATAAGATTGTGGTTGTAAAAATCGCCATTTAATAGCCCGTTTTTTTTGTAAAATTCGCCAATTAAAAAAATATGATTATCTTTGCATTATATTTTATAAGGTATGGAAACAGTAAATAGAATACTTCAAGAGAAGATTACAGCACGAATCGCGCCCAATAAAGCAGTACTGATTTTTGGTGCTCGCCGTGTTGGTAAAACGGTAATGATGCGTAAAATTGTGGACAACTATTCAGGTAGGACGATGATGCTCAACGGCGAAGACTACGACACATTAGCACTATTGGAGAATCGCTCAATAGCCAATTATCGGCATTTATTGGATGGTATTGATTTGCTGGCTATTGATGAGGCACAGAACATACCACAAATCGGTAGTATTCTGAAGTTGATAGTTGATGAAATACCGGGTATAAGTGTCTTGGCAAGTGGTTCTTCGTCATTCGATTTGCTGAATAAGACTGGTGAACCGTTGGTCGGCCGCAGTACGCAATTTCTCCTTACACCATTCTCGCAACGGGAAATCGCACAGACGGAAACGGCACTTGAAACCCGCCAGAACCTCGAAGCGCGCTTGATTTACGGTTCCTATCCCGAAGTAGTAATGATGGAGAACTATGAACGTAAAACAGACTACCTACGTGATATTGTCGGTGCATACCTGCTTAAAGATATCTTAGCAATTGACGGCTTAAAAAATTCGAGCAAGATGCGCGATCTACTGCGATTGATAGCTTTTCAGTTGGGCAGCGAAGTTTCTTACGAAGAGTTAGGTAAACAACTCGGCATGAGCAAGACGACCGTTGAAAAATACCTCGACCTATTGGAAAAGGTCTTCGTTATCTATCGTCTGGGGGCTTATTCGCGTAACCTACGCAAGGAGGTTACAAAAGCTGGCAAGTGGTACTTCTACGACAACGGCATTCGCAATGCCATTATCGGGGCTTTCTCACCGCTGGCCATTCGGCAGGATGTCGGTGCGCTGTGGGAGAACTACATCATCGGAGAGCGGCGCAAAGCGAACTTCAATGAGGGACTGCACAGGGAGTTCTATTTCTGGCGCACCTACGACAAACAGGAAATCGACCTGATTGAGGAGAGTGCCGACAGTCTTACCGCCTTGGAGTTCAAGTGGGGAAATAAAATGCCGGCCGCACCGAAAGCCTTCCAAGAAGCCTATCCCTATGCCGAGTTTCATGTGGTAAATCGGGAGAATTATTTGGAGTTCGTATAATCAATAAATTACGTATATGGAAACAAAACTACAATCCAAACAGCAATATCCGCGGTTTATCCAAAATAAACCGTGTGGTATTGACAAATTCGATGGAGGTTCGCAAGAAAGGTTGGCAAAAACTATTGCTCGCCATTTTTGTCAGAATGATTCATTGGATGAGGAATGTACTTTACCTCGAATTATCGGCATCGAAGGTATTTGGGGATCTGGAAAATCCAACGTGGTTAAAATGTTGGAACGTGAATTATCAGACGACTATTACTTTTTTGAGTATGACGCATGGGGACATCAAGAGGACTTGCAACGCCGCTCTATATTGGAATTGCTTACAAGCAAACTTATTGATGATGGTATCCTATCTGGAAATGCAACAATAAAAGTCAAAGGTGGAGGTACGAAAACCGTATCATGGTCTGAAAAGCTGAAATATTTATTAGCCCGTAAAACGGAGACCGTAACCGAAAAATATCCCCTTATCAGTAATGGTATGGTTGCGGCATTTTTGGTTGCAGTTTTAACTCCGATATTTACATTTATTGCGTATGCAGTAAAACCTACACCCACAACATGGTGGTTTTCTTTATTGTCTATTATCATAGCTGCACTGCCAGTTCTTATTGCATTGTGCGTTTGGAAATGGGCATATAGCAAAGATCATAAATATGGATGGAGTTATATGTTAGCTATTTATCAAGATAAAGTCGAAAAGGACGTTTGCTATGAGACTTTGAGCGAAGACGAACCAACGGTTTACGAGTTCAAAACATGGATGCAAGACATTTCTGATTTTATCAAGGAAAAAGGACAACGTAAATTAGTCCTTGTTTTTGACAACATGGATCGTCTCCCCGCTGAAAAAGTAAAAGAATTATGGTCTTCTATCCATACGTTCTTCGCCGATAGCGGTTTTGAAAATGTTTGGGCTGTTATTCCTTTCGATGAAACACATTTAGCTTGTGCATTCGGAGATGAGACCGACGAACAAACGAAACAACTGACCAAGTATTTTATCAATAAAACTTTCCCTATTGTTTATCGTGTTGCTCCTCCTGTTATTACCGACTATCGAAGTATATTCAACAAACTGTTTGTTGAAGCATTTGGAGAAACAGAAAATGAAGCGAAAGAAACTATAAATCGGATATTCAGATTGGTAAATCCTAATGCCAATGTTAGGGAAATTATATCATATATCAATGAGATGGTCGCTCTTAAACAAGAGTGGTGTAACGAAATTTTGATGATAAACATAGCATTGTTCTGTTTGAAGAAGACGGATATTCTGGCAAATCCAGTAGAACAAATATTGTCCGGCGACTATCTGAATGGCATTCAAACAATAATTAACAATGATCTGCAAACACAACGCGAAATTGCAGCTTTGGTATATGGTGTCGATGTTGAAGATGCTCGACAAATTCCATTGAAAAAATATATTGAAGGCTGCATCAACGGAGAAGAAGACCACGACATAAATCAATATGCAGAGACTAATAAACAATTTGACACTGTATTAGAAGAAGTTATACAATGTATGGACAATGCGCTTATCGATAAGATTATACATTGTTTGCATAAATTAACTCGAAAGAGCGATGTTATTCTGCGTGTATGGCAAAGAATAGCACAATTGAAATTAAAAGAATCCATAGAGAAGCAGGTGTTCCCTGTCGAATACCAAGAACTGCTGTTGCATTTAGACACGGAAAGCCAAAACCATGTGATTGCTCAATTATATAAGAAGATAGTTCGGTTCAATGACTTCAATGGCGGCGACTATTTCAAAACGTTAGATGCAATAGACAGGTTTATTGCGCAAAATAAGTTGGCGTGCGATTTTACGTCATTGATTGAAGCAAAAACAGTCAAGCCAAATACATTTATCGATTATATTCAAGCTGCAAATGCAACAGATGCTGCCTATCGGGATAACGCGACAACTAAAGCATATAAATATTATCAAGTAGCAACAAATTCGGAGGCGCTCGATAATTATTTGGCAAACTTACTACCCGATAATTTCGACCATGCAGATATTGTAAAAACGTTAAAAGATAATTCTACCTATACGTTTCCAACGCTTTTGCAAGCGATCACGAATTGCATTGATGAACAGAATGTAAATAAAGATAATATAGGGGCTATATTTACAACCTATCGTTTATTGGCATCTGACGAAGAAAGACCTTTACCTGTAACGTTAGATTCAACCTACATAAATCAGTTGCATTCTGAATTAGAAACTGATGGCCGAAACATTAAAGAGTCTGGATATTACGATTTAGTCGCCATGCAATTGGCACATGGTCATTCCGTTTCCTTAATAGAGGGTGGAGATATAAAATATGTTGCAGAACTCATGGACTATTATGTGGATCATGGAGACTTATTAGTAAATAGTGTGGGATGGAATATACCGCTATTAAATGAAACACTACAATACATGGTAAATCATAAACTTGGCTATAAATTATTGCTCTCAGACATATTGCCCCAATTTGAAGATATTAAGAACAGAATAGGTGTAACGGATGAGGTATTTATCGAGCATTTAGCAGAGTGGAATACCGATTTGGATAAGTATATCACTAAGAACAATATTAAAGATGTAATTCCTGACGCATCTTTTTACGATTTGACCACTAAAATAAGCAATGTCCTGACCGATCATATCAATAAAATAGCGTTCGAAGCGTTGTCTGAAATAAGTGTTGATACATTATACGCCCAAAGAACAGCACATACATCATATTATTGGTTTGTCGCAATAAAACATTTACTGGCTAAAATCAAATCCTTGCCAGATAACTTGACTGAATTTGGCAAAAAGATTCTGATGGATATTGCTTCTGGAACTCAAAGTTTGAATCCTTTCCCTAATTGTTTCAAGAATATAGTTGAAAGATTGGATAAACGAAAAATTAAATCGACAGTTACCGATATAAGAAATGATTTCTGCATCGGTAAAAAGACTATCAATGCAATAAAGTTTCAATTTTTCGAAACATGGCTTAGATCGCATGGTAATTTGAAAAGTCAAGCTGGAGACGTTATTGATAAAATAGTGAAACCTGTAATTTCCGATGGGGCATGCCGTTCATTGATTCTGCAAAACAAAGATTTTTATATGGATTTAATAAATACAGCAGGGGATGATGCTTATGAATTGAAAAAGAGTCTCCGAAACCTCATACAAAAAGATTCAGATCCGCAATTGGTTAAATTTGTCAATTCGATAGATTCAGTACCTGAGGTTGAAACCGCGTAAGTATTTGTCTAACAAGTCCGAATTTTACGATTTTACCCGTCAGAACTGAAGTGCCCCCCAAAAAAATTGTATCCAACTTTTGGGGGTCACTTCAAACTTCGATAGGGATAATTTTCAATTTTGGGGACTTGTTAGACAGTCTCATTATCTGGTAGCAGTTTACACAGCACCGGATCGTTTTTGATACGCTCCAGTTCCTCCTGCACAATCTGCTTCACCTCTTCCTTGATGCGCCGGTAGTTCGCCTGCACCGTTTCCTTCATGCGGTCGTTGCCGTCCTCGTCCGTGAAGTTTGTAATGACGGGAATTTTCTTGTAGGCACTTTCTTCCCGTTTCACCTTTTCGGCATCCACCACAATCTCGCAATGAAAAATCTTCTGCTCGATACGCTCGTTGAAGTTGTCGGATACAGAACCGACAAACATTCCCTGCGTAAGCCCGGAAATCTTACTCGGTGGAATGAGCGCGTCCATCTGCGTGTTGATGGAGGTGGAAACATCCTGCCGGTTGATGGAGATGGACTGCCGTTTCTGCAACACCTTACCGAACCGCTCGGAGAGCGTCTTGGCTGTTTCCCCCACCACCTGACCGGAGAAAATATTGCCGACAGTGTTCATCACCACTTTCGCCTCTTTGTCCCCGTAGTCACGCACTAACTGGCTGAAATCCTGAAAGCCCAGACACACGGCAACCTTGTTGCTTCGGGCGGTAGCTATAAGATTGTCCAACCCTTTGAAGTATATTGTGGGCAACTCGTCGATGATGACCGATGACTTCAGCATCCCCTTCTTGTTGATGAGCTTCACGATACGGGAATTATACAGACCGAGTGCCGCACCGTAGATATTCTGACGGTCGGGATTGTTACCCACGCAGAGGATTTTCGGCTCTTCGGGATTGTTGATGTCCAGCGTAAACTCGCTGTCTGACATCACCCAGTAGAGCTGCGGTGAAATCATCCTCGAAAGCGGGATTTTTGCCGACGCTATCTGACCCATGAGCTGCTCCGCAGCCCCTCCAAGCCACGCATCCATGAACGGCGAAAGGTAGTTCTCCAGCTCCGGATAAGAGGTCAGTATCGGAAATATATCCTCGTAACGGCGGTTCAGAAACTCGATAGCATGGGGAAACGTGCAAAACTTCCCGTTCTGATAGATTTTGAGATACCAGATAATACTGGCAAACAGAATGATAGGTGACTCCACGAAGAAGTCGCCCTGCTTTTGCACCCACGTTTTATTGAGGTTGAGCATTATTGTGTAGGCACTCTCATAGGCATCCGTAATATCTTCCATAAAATCCGGGTGAATGGGATTGCACCGATGAGAGCGTCGCGGGTCGTCGAAGTTGATCACATAGAACTTCGGCTTTACCTTGTAGCCGTCCGGGTGGTTCAGCAAATGGTTGTAGGCAATAGTAGATAGGTCGGGATACTTGAAATCGTAGATGTATTGACTAAAGCCCTTTTCAATCTGTTGCTTGATAAAATTGTTTACCACGGCATAGGACTTGCCGCTGCCCGGCGTACCCAACACGATGGACGCACGGAAGGGATTAACTACATTGATCCAACCGTTGTTCCAGCGTTTCCTGTAATAGAAACGTGTCGGCAGATTGACCGAATACTCGCTTTCGATAAGCCTCGTTTCCTGCATGAAACTCTCGTTCTCGTTGTTGAAAACATCCTCCATCAAATTGTGTTTCAACAGGCGGCTCATCCACAGACCACCCATCAACAGGCAGACATAGCCCGTTCCAATGGTAAGGACATACAGTCCCGTCACCGCTTCAAGCGGCAGCGGCAGGGGCAGCAACCACCAGTTCAGGAAAAACAGCACGAACCCGACGGCAAATGCTGTCCAGATTCTCCCCCAAGTGATTTTCTCACCCTTGACACCCTTCGTACCCAGACAGGACAAGGCAAGCAAAAGGACGGAAAACAGCTTCGTGTAGAGAATGGAATGGAACAGCCCCGCCGTGCGGTCGAAGTTCAGAAGGATTTTGTCCACCACGCCGATGTTCACGCCCCACAGCCGGATGGCTTCGTAGCAGAACCAGTACACGTTCATGACCACTAAAATGATACTCACGGCACGCAGAAAATCCATGATTTTCGCCAATGCCCTCAAATCGTCTTCTTGTTGTGACATACATTGATTTTTTAATTGTTGATACTCTGATTACATACCCAAGCCCTTGCGTTTTTTCTTCTTTTTGCGCTTCATCGCCCGGATGAAAGCCTCTTCCTCGGCATCTACCGCCGGACCTTCGGGAGTGAGCAAGCCCATACCGCCCGATATATCTTCACTGTCGTAGGCGGTCTGCCCGTGTGCCTTGTCCGCAGCATCCACAGGGATGGATAGCGGTATCGGCGGTTGTCCGGCGTATGGCAGGGTGAAGTGTTCCTGCAAGGCATTCGCCGAAAGCTCCTTACCCATGCGCGAACCGTTCAGCACGCATCCCGTGCGGTGGTCGATGAAGGTAGCCCCATAGATGCGCCCTTCCTCTGTGTAGCGCAGTACGGTGTCGATGCCCTTCTCTTTGAGTTGGGATACAAATTTGTCCTTGTCATAAGTGCCTTGCAGCACGGAAAGGACGGTGCGTTTCGTCATGTCTGCCAGTTTCCTATCCTTGATTTCCGATTTGGAACGGACAAACTTCTTCTGTACGGCTTCATAGCCTGCGGACTTCCCGAAAAGCGAGGATTTGAACGGGTTGCCCACCTTGTTACCCTTGTCGTCCGTGACGGAATAGACCAGCCCGTGATACTCCCGTCCGCGCACGTTGCCCCTCGCTTCCTCCACCGTCATATTATATAAGGAAAGGAGCGCACGGTATTCGCCCATCGTCTGGAAACGGTACTGCCCATTCAGAGCCTTCACGGTGTTGCCTACCTGCTTCTTCACATCACCTGCCGATGCGGCCACCTTGCGCAACGGATTATCCAATCTCTGATTTTTACGTTCTGCCGGATGCAATCCGTACTTCTGTTCCAGTTCCCTGCGGATACGGTCGCTGCGGCGGTAGAGAAAATCCCGGTTGAGCCTTTTCCCGTTCTCGTCCACGTTGACCGTCACGATGTGCAGGTGGTGGCGGTCGATGTGTAGGCTCGACACAGGGCGCCATACCATATTCCTATGGCTGGTTTCCCCATGTCTGCCCCCGAACCATACGTACATGTTCCCATGTATATGGCTCTCCGTTAGCAAGCACTCTATTGCTCTGCCTCTTTGATTTTTGCAAAACATTCTTCGCATACAGCAATGGTTTTACGATTCATAAGTAGCATCTGTTTTCCCCACGGTGTATTCTTATTGGCGGATTTGAGTGTTCTGATATGGTGCATAACCAAAGGACCTTTTCCTCCACACACTTCACATACATTATTTCTCAAGCGTTCTGCGAGAGAGCGTTTGGGATAATGGGTGAATAGAATGTTATCGCAGGTTTCATGGAATCCTACTGTTTTGCGTTTAAAGCCATCATGATAAAGGATTCTTTGCTTCTCGTTCCCTTTAGAGTCTTTATAGGGAATAGAGAACACTTTGTCCTTAGTGTATTTCCTTATTATCTTTCGGAGCGAACTGTTGTACTTTCGCGCCAAAGTCTTATAAAGGCTATACTTCATGATGTAACCAAAGTCTGCGCATGTTGCCGAGACATTATTGGCTATGCAGTAGTAATTATAGAATCCTCTGATTTCAAGGTTGTATTTGGCTACCATTTTGTCGGCATCCATTCCTGTCAGTGCCGTTCTTATCTTAGGTCTCCAAATAACTTTACCATCCTTTTGTGTAAAACGAATAGTTCCAAGATTTTGAAGTTTTTCTTTAACCGTTTCGGATGATAAATTCAGCATTACCTTTCCTTTGAAGTCTCTCTTCAGCGCACCTTTTCGGTTACGCTTGCGTACATTCAATGAGCGGACGGTAATATGAAATCCGAGGAATTTAGCCTCTTCCTGTGCATGGGTAATCAATGTCTTTTCGGTTGAAAGTTCAAGTTTTAGGCGTTCACGCATGAATGCGGCAATGTCCGCTTTAATTCTTTCACTTTCTGATTTTGAGCCAATTACCCCTACAAGGAAGTCGTCAGCATACCTAATGTATTTGAGACGACGAAAATTCTCATCCATTTCGTCACTGCATGGCATCGCTAACTTTTCTTCCTGCATTCTCTTTAATTTGTCCAGCAATTGGGATTTTACGGATTTGTCCGTTTCTTCCCTCCATTTTTTGCGCAGACTTACAGTCCTGGCGTTCAGACTATTGTACTCCTTTCTCGTTCTCCGTTTTTCTCCCTTGTCAAAAGCCTGTGCATACTCTTTCATATACTTATCGAACTGGTCAAGGTATATGTTTGCCAGTATAGGACTGACAATGCCACCTTGCGGAGTTCCTGAATAAGTACGATTGTATTTCCAATTTTCAACATAACCTGCCTTTAGGAATTTCCATATAAGACGCAGAAAACGTTCATCTGCAATTCGCTTACGCAAGACTTCTATGAGTGTCTGATGGTCTATGTTGTCGAAAAATCCTTTAATGTCTCCTTCGATAAACCATTTTACGCCCGTAAATGTCAGTTGTATGCTTGTCAGTGCTGTATGACAACTTCTGCGTGGTCGGAAGCCGTGTGATGAATCCTCAAAGTGACCTTCATAGATTGCTTCAAGAATCATTCTTACGGCTTCCTGTACTAACTTATCCTCGAAAGAGGGGATGCCCAAAGGACGTTTCTTCCCGTTCTTTTTGGGTATATATACCCTCCTTGCAGGTTTGGGGTGATAGCTCTCATTTTTGAGACTGTCAATCAGTTTACCTATCCGTTGGAGTGTTGTGCCGTCTATGGTTTTTCCGTCCGTTCCTGCGGTCATGTTTCCCGGTTTGGACTTCATTTTCTCATAGGCAAGCATAAACAGTTCTTCATTGAACAGGATACGGTAGATACGCTCATACTTGTAGTCCTTGTCCTTACTGTGTGAGCATAGAGTGTTCAATATGACTTCTGGATTTCTCATACGTCTCTCACGTTATCCTTTAGTCATATTGAAGATACCAACTGTGTCCCTTTGCCATGTACAAGGCTTTCCCTTGCTCAGACTACTATGGACACTCCGTTGCCTTGTCGAATATTCAGAGCCGTTGCTCATAGCCGTGTTACGGCATTTCGATTTAGGCAATCTCCGTTTAGCACACATGATAACTATTGGCGCAACAGACTGTCGGATGCGACTTTCATCCTTATCTCCGCTTATTGCGGTTATGCCATGACAAGTTCCTGCCATGCCCATACGAAGAACTGGGCTTGGTGTCATGGTATGGCGTAAATAGCTGTCTTCCGCCATAGTCACAAGTTCGACCATTGGATTATCGTTCAACCAATCAGGCTTCATCCTCATGTCTGTCTTTTTCCCTTGCAATTCAGTAGCAGCATGACAGTTAGCTGACTTATCGCTTTTCCGAAGTGCTATGTTCCCCCTAAAGATTTCTCCGCAGGGTAAGTCGGATGGGAATAGGTTGTATAACATACTCGTTTTTTTATGTCTATAAATCCGCTTTTGCGTCTTTATAGGGGTTAAACTTATTGTGTTATTCGGAACACTAACCTAATCTCTTGCCAAAGAGATATTTATCATGCGACCTTTACGGACGCACCCTCGTGCTTGAATACAAGATAAGGCTGGTTTCCGAAACCGAGTTTTTCCAGATACTCGCGGGCGATATTCTGCAACTCAATATCGGTCAGCACATCCTCCGGGTGCGGGTTGAGAGAGATATGCACCACCGGCTTCTCGATCTTCATCTGCGGTGGCAGGAAGGTGAGAAAACCCTCCATCGCCTTGCCTATGTCCACCGTTCCCGAACCGTCATTGTAGATGCGGTTGGTGGTGAGAAGCCGCCCCTGCGCCTCGTTAATCTTCTCCCCGTTGTAGGCAATCGCGCCGTACAACGAACTTCCTACACTGATTTTTGCGACCATTTTGCCTCCATTTCCCTTGAAAGTTCCACAATCCGGCGGCTCAGTTTCACGAGTTCGACGGTGTGTTGCTCTAATTTGTAGAGCAACGCCATCGCCTTTTTCTCTGAAAAATGCAGCCTCAGTTCCTTCACGACTTGGTTGTAATTCGTACCCACGGCACGGAATTGTGCATGAAAATCCGACAGTTTGGTGTAATAGTCCACCAACGTCTTGTCCACCTTCAGCACCTTGAACGGTTGCCCGAAGAAGTGCGCTTTGAGGAAAACAGACCGTGCATAGACACCCGATTTTCCGAACATGGCGAGGAAACGGTTGTGTTCCTCCTCGTTGAAACGGACGGTGTACCGGTACACCGCCGGATCAAGTTTGGGATTTCTCCCTGATTTGCTTTTCCTTTTCTCTTTCATATTACTTTGGATTTAGCGGATTGACGGCATAAGCCGCCGCTTCGGATTACAGCACCGCAGTTCTGAAAGGCTTCCCGACTTCGGAGGGAAAGCCCGCCCCCTGCAAGGGCAAGTGCTTTTCGTGGCTGCTCAAAATATTTTGAGCGGCTGAAAAGACATCTTGCTATGTTCAGGTGAACATAAAAATCCGTCAGGGGACGGATTGGGAAAATACCTTTCAGGACTCCGGGCCGCGCGTCATCGGCGAACCCTGCTGTCCGGGTGCAAAGTTACGCCCTTAAAGCGGTATCGGACAGATGCTTGACCCGGTCAATGACTGCCAACCGGCGCAACGTGCCGCCACTTGCCGGAGAAGTGATACAGGTTCCAAAATATACTTGTTTATTTGCAGCATGATTCAAGAAACGAACGATTTGAAGATATGATAAACGGAACATTCAAATACCCGGAAATCCGCTTCTTCGGATACTTGCCGAAACGGATACCCGAACCGTCGGAAACCCGGTTCTCCGACAATTCGGTGACGTATGGATTCAATGACTTCATGACGCAATGTCGTCAATCACCATTTGTCCGACGCACCGCTTCACCACAGAACCGGATACGCGACGACCCGCCTGCGTGTGTAGTCACGGAAGCGGATGGTGCGACAGCCAAATCCGTATGGAAACAGAAAAACAAATCATCAACAATTAAAATAAATGGAACTATGAGTAAGGAAATCTTCGTTGCATTCGCAACACAGAAAGGTGGCATCGGCAAATCCACTGTCACGGCACTTGCCGCCAGCTACCTGCACAACGTGAAAGGCTACAATGTCGCCGTCGTGGACTGCGACGACCCGCAGCACAGCATCCACGGGCTGCGCGAACACGAAATGGGGCTTATCGACAGCAGCACCTACTTCAAGGCTCTCGCTTGCGACCATTTCCGCCGGATCAAAAAGAACGCCTACACCATCGTCAAAAGCAATGCGGTGAACGCCCTCGACGATGCCGAGAGGATGATTGCCACTGAGGACGTGAAACCCGACGTGGTGTTCTTCGACATGCCCGGCACACTCCGAAGCAACGGCGTGATAAAGACGCTCTCGCAGATGGACTACATTTTCACTCCGCTGAGTGCCGACCGCTTTGTCGTGGAGAGTACCCTGAAATTCGTCACGATGTTCCGCGACAGGCTGATGACTACCGGACAGGCGAAAACAAAGGGGCTGCATCTGTTCTGGACGATGGTGGACGGCAGGGAGAGGAACGACTTGTACGGCATCTACGAGGAAGTGATAGCCGAAATGGGCTTTCCGGTACTTTCCACCCGCTTGCCCGACAGCAAGAAGTTCCGCCGTGACCTTTCGGAAGAGCGCAAGAGCGTTTTCCGCTCCACCATCTTCCCGATGGACACGGCACTGCTGAAAGGGAGTGGCATCCGGGAGTTTTCCGAAGAGATAAGCGACATCATCAGACCGCAGTGAGCATGGGCAGCAGGAAAGTGAACACGGAAGGCATCGACGAGGAACTGCTGTTAGCCTCCATCGGGCGGCGCACACAGGACGGGACACTGCGCCCCGCACAGGAAGTACCCGCAGCTGCACCGACCGAAGAGGACACCGCCGCACCGGAACCATCTCCTGTGCAACCCGTAACACGGGAAAAAGCGCAGAGGGAAAGTGGACGCCGGAAAAGGCAGGACGAGGACTACAACGAGCTATTCCTGCGCCGCAACGAGATAAAGACCCGCCAATGTGTCTATATCAGCCGTGACGTCCACGGCAAGATCCTCAGAATCGTGAACGACATCGCCGGAGGGGAAATCTCAGTAGGCGGATATGTGGATACCGTGCTGCGCCAGCATCTGGAACAGCACAAGGAGAGAATCAACGAACTGTACAAGAAACAACGTGAAGATCTGATTTGAAAATGGAAAAAGAAATGACACCGAATGAAAAAAGACCACAGCAAGACTGCGGAGGTATGTTTACCCAAGTGCAGGCGAGTGTGGAAATACTGTCGCCTGTCCCGGTAAGCGGCAAATGCAGTGAGAAGGACTATGAACGCCTGTTCATCCGCGACCCGGAAGTAAAGGCACGTGAGGGGAAGATGGCGTATGTGCGCCCGGAGTACCACGAGCGTATCATGCGTATCACCCGTGTAATCGGGCATGACCGGCTTACGCTGTCCGCTTACATCGACCATGTGCTGACGCACCACTTCAACCAGTGCGAAGATGCGATAAAGAGCCTTTATGCCCGAAATTACAATTCAGTATTCTAACCAAAAACGGAAGGATATGAATTACACAATCAGCATGACAGACATTCTGCTGGCGGTATCGGTCGGCTGCAACCTCTGGTTCCTGTTCCTGCTCCTTTACGAGCGCATCATGGACACGCGGATTGTCCGCTTCTTCAAGGGCATTGTCGGATTATGGCGGTCACTGGACGGGAATGAGGCTAAACGCATAGCGGCACACGAGGAAGTCCCTGCGGAAAAGGCGGACATCATCGGCAAGAGCCGTTTCAGGATGGCATCCACCCGGACAACCGCTGCCATACCGACGCAAGAAGCCGCCACTATTGAAAAAGGCATTGAGCTGTCGGAGGAAGAGGCTACTTTTGACGACGGAAAAACGGGAAACGCATCCCGCCCGGCACAAGTCCCGGAGGAAAAACTCGATGAGACCTTCACGAGCATACCGCCGGAGGAACTGGGATACGGGGACGACGAACCGGAAGAGGACGCCTCGGACACGCCACGGGCTTCGGGCAGCAGCTTTGACGAGATTGACGACGCCTGCAAGACCGCCAAAAACCCGGACGCGACACAGGCGGAACGTGAAAAGGCGGCTAAGGTGTTCACCGACATGGAGGGCACGGAGTTGTACGAGAAAATGATGGAAGGCTCTTCGGAGATAGGCATCCGCATCAAGGGGCTTATCGAGATTCGGCTGAAGAAATCTGAAAAGGAGTTCGTCGTGCCGGACAACATCGAGGAGTTCGACATTCGCAACTATGTATGACAACAATAAAAGAAATGAACATGAAAGAATGACATCAACCCACGCGGCGAGGAAACGCAAGGCGCATCCCCATCCGCAACGGACACGCCCACGTCCGTGGAAACAAACGGGCATCCACTAAAACCAAAGTAAAGAAACAAAGTATCAACCGCCCGACAAAGGACCATCCACCCTTTTGACGGCAAAAAACAAGAACAGTTTATGAACAAGAACATCTTGAAAAACAGAAAAGCAATCCTCTCCGCGGCACTTGTCATCGCCGCAACCGCCTCCGCTTTCGCGCAGGGAAACGGCATCGCGGGCATCAACGAAGCCACCTCTATGGTGAGTTCTTATTTCGACCCCGGAACTAAACTGATATACGCCATCGGTGCAGTCGTCGGGCTTATCGGGGGCGTAAAAGTGTACGGCAAGTTTTCATCGGGCGACCCCGACACCAGCAAGACAGCCGCCTCGTGGTTCGGCGCGTGCATCTTCCTGATTGTTGCCGCCACCATCCTGCGCTCATTCTTCCTTTAATAAATAATGTATGGCTGAATACCCAATCAACAAGGGTATCGGCCGTCCGGTAGAGTTCAAGGGCTTGAAGGCACAGTACCTCTTCATCTTCTGCGGAGGTCTGCTGGCTCTCTTCGTCCTGTTCGTCATCCTCTACATGGTCGGTATCGACCAGTGGATATGTATCGGCTTCGGCGCGGCATCGTCCTCCCTCCTTGTATGGCAGACCTTCGCGCTGAACGCCCGGTACGGTGAACACGGGCTGATGAAATTAGGAGCGGCACGGAGCCATCCCCGATACCTTATCAACCGGCGGCGGATAACCCGTCTGTTCAAACGACAACGAAAGGAAGAAAGACAATGAGGAATACATCGAAAATGACAACACTGGAAAACAGGTTCCCACTTTTAGCGGTGGAGCATGGCTGCATCATCTCAAAGGACGCCGACATCACGGTGGCTTTCGAGGTGGAACTACCGGAACTTTACACCGTGACGGGTGCGGAGTACGAGGCGATACACAGTTGCTGGTGCAAGGCTATCAAGGTGCTGCCGGACTACTCCGTCGTCCACAAACAGGACTGGTTCATCAAGGAACGCTACAAACCGGAGCTTCAGAAGGACGACATGAGCTTTTTAAGCCGCTCTTTCGAGCGTCACTTCAACGAGCGTCCGTACCTGAAACACACCTGCTACCTCTACCTGACCAAGACAACAAAGGAGCGTAACCGGATGCAGAGCAATTTCAGCACGCTGTGCCGGGGACATATCATCCCGAAGGAGCTGGACAGGGAAACCACGACCAAGTTCTTGGAAGCCTGCGAACAGTTCGAGCGCATCATGAACGACAGCGGGCTTGTCAGGCTGCGCCGCCTCTCCACCGATGAGATTGTGGGTACTGAGGGAAAGACGGGACTTATTGAACGCTACTTCTCGCTCATGCCGGAAGGTGACACCACCTTGCAGGACATCGAGCTTTCGGCAAGGGAGATGCGCATCGGCGACAACCGCCTGTGTCTGCACACCCTCTCCGACGCGGAAGACCTGCCGGGCAAGGTGGCTACCGACACCCGTTACGAGAAGCTCTCCACCGACCGGAGTGACTGCCGACTGTCATTCGCCTCCCCGGTGGGGCTTCTGCTCTCCTGCAACCATATCTACAACCAGTATGTGCTGATAGACAACAGTGAGGAAACCTTGCAGAAGTTCGAGAAGTCCGCCCGTAACATGCAGTCGCTATCTCGCTATTCAAGGAGCAACAGCATCAACCGCGAGTGGATAGACCAATACCTGAACGAAGCCCATTCCTACGGACTGACCTCGGTACGGGCACACTTCAACGTCATGGCGTGGAGCGACGATGCGGAGGAACTGAAGCATATCAAGAACGACGTGGGCAGCCAGTTGGCAAGCATGGAATGCGTGCCGCGCCACAACACCATCGACTGCCCGACACTCTACTGGGCGGCGATACCCGGCAATGCGGCGGACTTCCCGGCGGAAGAGAGTTTCCACACCTTCATCGAACAGGCGGTGTGCCTGTTCACAGAGGAAACCAACTACCGCAGCTCGCTCTCGCCCTTCGGCATCAAGATGGTGGACAGGCTCACGGGAAAACCGCTGCACCTTGACATCTCCGACCTGCCCATGAAGCGAGGTATCACGACCAACCGCAACAAGTTCGTGCTGGGTCCTTCGGGCAGCGGCAAGTCTTTCTTCATGAACCACCTCGTGCGCCAATATTATGAGCAAGGCGCACATGTGGTATTGGTGGACACGGGAAACTCCTATCAGGGCTTGTGCGGCATGATCCGACGCAAGACAGGCGGAGCGGACGGTGTGTATTTCACCTACACGGAAGATAAGCCCATCAGCTTCAACCCGTTCTACACCGACGATTACATCTTCGACGTGGAGAAGAAGGACAGCATCAAGACCCTGTTGCTGACGCTCTGGAAGTCGGAGGACGACAAGGTGACAAAGACGGAGAGCGGCGAGCTGGGCAGTGCCGTGAGTGCCTATATTGAGCGCATCCAATCCGACCGTAGCATCGTGCCGTCGTTCAACACCTTCTACGAGTATATGCGTGACGACTACCGCAAGGAACTGGCACAGCGTGACATCAAGGTGGAGAAGTCCGACTTCAACATCGACAACATGCTCACCACCATGCGGCAGTATTACCGGGGCGGGCGTTACGATTTCCTGCTCAACTCCACGGAGAACATCGACCTGCTCGGCAAGCGGTTCATCGTCTTCGAGATAGATTCGATTAAAGAAAACCGCGAACTGTTCCCCGTCGTGACCATCATCATCATGGAAGCCTTCATCAACAAGATGCGGCGGCTGAAAGGCGTGCGGAAACAGCTTATCGTGGAAGAGGCTTGGCTGTGACATGTAAGTCTTGTATATGATTGTTCAACTTTCATTCCACGAGTTGGAAATAGAACGATTGAACCTGTTGTTCCGTCAACAGTAGCCTATGGGAACGTGCGGTATTAAGCAATGAACCCGTGCGGTAACAGAACCAACAATGAAGCCCTTCCGAAAGGAGAAGTCTGAACCGTGAGGGGATGACAACTGCCGTTAGTATCGAACGACAGGGGAGCTAGGCTGAATGGTATGAATAACGTAATGTGAACCGTTGATAAACGTCGTAACTTCGAATGAGCTGCTAATGATACTGGGCTCTAACCCAAAAGGGATGCAGTCGGATAACCTTCTCCATGCTAAGGTTACACGGACATAACGACTGCCGGCGGATAGACGGATTCTAACCCATTCGTTTGTCATATACAAGAAACATGGTAAACCCGTACTTCTCCTGTTAACAGCAGGTAAGCAGACCGTAAGTGAAGCCGAATGGAGTGCGGGCAGAGGAATGCGGAGAAAGCGAATGCCGTTCTGTAATGGAACGGATAGAGGTTGAAACATCACCTCACACGAAAGTGGGCAGACTTCCGCATGGTGGATGTTTTACAAGAAACTTATAGAACTTATTAAAGGAGAAAAGCAAATGAACGAGATTAAAACATCGTGTGCATCTACTGACCGGAAATGGAGCACTTGGGAAAGCATAGACTGGAACAAGTGTGAGATAGCGGTTAATAAGCTACAAGCACGTATTGTAAAAGCTCAAAAGGCGGGCAAACACGGCAAGGTGAAATCTTTGCAATGGGTGCTAACGCATTCGTTTTACGCTAAAGCTTTAGCCGTAAAGCGTGTTACATCAAACAGTGGCAGTGACACCGCAGGCGTTGACAAGGTGAAATGGTCAACTCCCAATGCCAGATTCAAGGCTATCGGTGAACTGAAAAGAAGAGGCTACAAGCCCCAGCCGTTAAAAAGGGTCAATATCAAAAAGAGTAATGGGAAACTACGTCCTTTAGGTATCCCGACGATGAAAGACAGGGCTATGCAGGCATTATACCTGCTTGCGTTGGAACCTGTATCGGAAACAACTGCGGACAGTAATTCCTACGGTTTCCGTAAAGAGAGAAGTACTGGAGATGCAAGGGAACAATGTTTTTGTGTCCTTGCAAAGAAAACTTCTCCCGAATGGATTATGGAGGGTGACATCAAAGGTTGTTTCGACCACATCAGCCACGAATGGCTACTGAACAATATCCCTATGGATAAAGTGATGCTGCGGAAATGGCTCAAATGCGGTTTTGTCTTCAACAAGGAGCTATTCCCCACGGAAGAGGGTACCCCACAGGGCGGTATCATCTCACCAACTCTTGCGAATATGACACTGGACGGGCTGCAAACTATGCTTGCAGAGAAGTATCACAAGAAATTTGTAAACAGGAAAACGACCTACTATCCCAAAGTACATCTTGTACGCTATGCGGATGATTTTATCATCACGGGTAGAAGCAAGGAAGCTTTGGAAGAAATCAAACCGTTAGTAGTAGACTTTCTCAAGGAAAGGGGATTAACCCTGTCGGAAGAGAAAACAAAGATTACGCACATTGATGACGGATTTGATTTTCTTGGGTACAATATCCGAAAATACAAAGGAGTGCTTCTAATCAAACCGTCCAAAAAGAGCCTGAAGAAATTCATGCAGAAAATCCGGGGAATCATTGATTCCAATAAAGGAAGCAAACAGGAATCACTTATAAGGCTCTTGAATCCTGTGATAACAGGCTGGGTAAACTACTATAAGAATTGTGTGGCTTCTGACACATTCAGAAAAGCTGACTACCTGATATTTGAAAAGTTATGGCAATGGGCTAAGAGACGACACCCCAAGAAAGGCAAATACTGGATTGCCGACCGATACTTTACACGGGTAAAAAACCGCAACTGGTGCTTCGTGGCAAACTTCAAGAAAGGCAAGACTGATGACAGGATTGCACTGAAAAGGCTGTATGACACAAAGATTACCCGATATGTCAAGGTAAAAGGTGAAGCAAATCCCTTTGACCCCGAATGGACAGAGTATTTTGAAAAGCGTAAGACTTACAAGATGCTACAGTCGCTCAACGGTAGAAAATCATTGCTGTACATGTGGGAAAGACAGAACCATTTATGTCCCGTATGTGGTAAACCCATAGACAAGGAACATCCTTGGGGAACTTCCCAACAAATAGTCAATGGCAAGAAAGTAAATTTCCTGCTGCATGACAGCTGTAGAAGAAAAGTCATTCAAACTAATAAGATGTAACTATGAGCTGGTTTCTATTAAATAGAAATTTAACACTGCTTGAGCCGTATGATTGGAAACTTTCATGTACGGTTCTGAGGGGGGAAAGGGGCAGTAATGCCCCTGACCTACCCGGCAAGGCCCTCTCATCGGCGAACATGGCTGAATATCTGCGCTATATGTATAAGACGGTCAGAAAATATTACGGCGAGGCAATCGTGGTGACGCAGGAGGTGGACGACATTATCAGTTCTCCGGTGGTCAAAGAGAGCATTATCAACAACTCGGATTGTAAAATCCTGCTTGACCAAAGGAAATATATGAACAAGTTCGACCAGATACAGGCGTTGCTCGGACTGACGGAAAAGGAGAAGTCGCAGATACTCTCCATCAACATGGCGAACAACCCTTCACGGCTCTACAAGGAGGTGTGGATAGGCTTGGGCGGCACGCAGTCGGCGGTCTATGCCACGGAGGTCAGCGCGGAAGAGTATCTGGCGTACACCACCGAGGAAACGGAAAAAGTGGAGGTTTACCGTCTGGCGGAGAAGCTGGGCGACGACATCGAAGCCGCCATCCGGCAGCTTGCCGAAAGGCGGAGAAACAAGGAATAACTAAAAAACAGAATGTATCAACCAAAAAAGAAAAACGCGTATGAATTTACCAAAAGTGAAAATGCTGCAAGTCAGCAAGTGCCTTATCGGATTGGCGGTCATGATGCTGCAATCCTGCGACGTGGCCGACAACCGCCGCGACATGCTGTGCGGGAACTGGGAGAGCGTGGAGGGAAAACCTGACGTGCTTATCTACAAGGAGGGCGAAGCCTACAAAGTGACGGTGTTCCGTCGTAGCGGTCTGCGCCGCAAGCTCAAGCCGGAAACCTATCTCTTGCAGGAGGAGAACGGCAACCTGTTCATGAACACCGGCTTCCGCATCGACGTGTCCTACAACGAGGCCACGGATGTGCTGACTTTCTCGCCAAACGGGGACTATGTGCGGGTGAAGCCGCAGCCGGGACATCCGACCGAAGAATAACAACCACTAAAATCCAAAGTAACATGAGAACAAGAATAACAATGATTATCTGCCTGTGCCTGCTTTTCGCGGGCAGGGCAAGCGCACAGTGGGTCGTAAGCGATCCGGGCAATCTAGCGCAGGGCATCATCAATGCCTCCAAAAACATCATCCATACCTCCAAGACCGCCACGAACATGGTGAGCAACTTTCAGGAGACGGTGAAAATCTATCAGCAGGGCAAGAAGTATTACGATGCCCTCAAATCGGTGAACAATCTGGTCAAGGACGCCCGCAAGGTGCAGCAGACCATCCTGATGGTGGGCGACATCACAGACATCTATGTGAACAGTTTCCAACGGATGCTCCGTGACGGGAATTTCAGACCCGAAGAGCTTTCCGCAATCGCTTTCGGCTACACGAAACTGCTGGAGGAAAGCAACGAAGTGTTGACGGAACTCAGGAACGTGGTGAACATCACCACGCTCTCCATGACCGACAAGGAGCGCATGGACGTGGTGGAACGCTGCCACTCGAAGATGAAGCGTTACCGCAACCTCGTGAGCTACTACACGAACAAGAACATCTCCGTGAGTTACCTGCGTGCGAAAAAGAAGAACGACCTCGACCGCATCATGGGGCTGTACGGGAACATGAACGAAAGATACTGGTAGCCTATGAAGTTCGACAACCTTCATCAGATTTTACGTTCACTTTATGAGCAGATGATGCCGCTGTGTGGGGACATGGCTGGTGTGGCGAAAGGCATCGCCGGGCTGGGTGCGCTGTTCTACGTCGCCTACCGGGTATGGCAGTCGCTGGCGAGAGCTGAACCGATAGACGTATTCCCGATGCTCCGTCCTTTTGCCATCGGTCTGTGCATCATGTTCTTCCCGACTGTGGTGCTGGGCACGATAAACAGCATCCTCTCACCCGTCGTACAGGGCACGGCAAAGATGCTGGAGGCGGAAACGCTGGACATGAACCGATACCGGGAGCAGAAGGACAAACTGGAATACGAGGCGATGGTACGCAACCCCGAAACCGCCTACCTCGTGTCCAACGAGGAATTTGACAAGCAACTGGAGGAACTCGGCTGGTCGCCCTCCGACATGGTGACGATGGCGGGAATGTATATCGACCGGGGAATGTACAACATGAAGAAGAGCATCCGCGACTTCTTCCGCGAGATACTCGAACTGCTGTTCCAAGCCGCCGCCCTCGTGATAGACACCGTCCGCACCTTCTTTCTCGTGGTGCTGGCGATTCTCGGTCCGATAGCCTTCGCCCTGTCGGTATGGGACGGTTTCCAAAACACGCTCACGCAGTGGATATGCCGCTATATACAGGTCTATCTGTGGCTACCGGTATCGGACATGTTCAGCACCATACTGGCGAAGATACAGGTTCTGATGCTGCAAAACGACATCGAGCGGATGCAGGCAGACCCGAACTTCTCGCTGGATTCGAGCGACGGGGTGTATATCGTATTCCTCTGCATCGGCATCATCGGCTACTTTACCATTCCCACCGTTGCGGGCTGGATTATCCAAGCCGGAGGCATGGGCGGTTACGGTCGCAACGTGAACCAGATGGCGGGACGAGCCGGAAGCATGGCGGGCAGCGTGGCGGGTGCAGCCGCAGGAAACGCAGTCGGACGTGTCGGCAAATTGCTGAAATAATCAATGTGCAATCATAAATTGGAAAATATAAATGGAATTCAAATCACTTAGAAACATCGAATCGTCGTTCAGGCAGATACGCCTGTTCGGTATCGTCTTCCTCTCGCTGTGCGCCGTGGTGACGGTGTGGAGCGTGTGGAACTCCTACCGTTTCGCAGAGAAGCAACGGGAGAAAATCTATGTGCTGGACAACGGCAAGAGCCTGATGCTCGCCTTGTCTCAGGATTTGTCGCAGAACCGCCCGGCGGAGGCACGGGAACATGTGCGCCGTTTCCACGAGATGTTCTTCACGCTATCACCTGAAAAAAGCGCGATTGAACACAACGTGAAACGTGCCTTGCTGCTGGCGGACAAGAGCGTGTACCACTATTATTCGGACTTCGCGGAGAAGGGGTACTACAACCGCATCATCGCCGGGAACATCAACCAAGTGCTGAAGGTGGACAGCGTGGTGTGCGACTTCAACGCCTATCCCTACCGTGCCGTGACCTACGCCACACAGAAAATCATCCGGCAGAGCAACGTCACCGAGCGCAGCCTCGTGACCACCTGCCGCCTGCTGAACGCATCGCGGTCGGATGACAACCCGAACGGTTTTACCATCGAGGGTTTCACCATCATTGAGAACAAGGATTTACAGACTATCAAACGGTAACAGGACATGAAAAGTATCAGAAAATCAATGTGGGGCATGTATTGGAAACTCCACGACAAACGGAAACGCTTGGCGGCAAGTCTCAAAGGGTATCTGGACGGCTTGCCGCCGGAAACACGCCGCCGCATCGTGCTGGGGATGTTCGCCGCCTTCGCGGTGCTTGCCCTTTACACCTTCGGCAGAGCCGTCTATGACATCGGCAGGAACGACGGCTCACATATGGAAACGGGACACGCCGGACGGGTGGAACTGCCGACCCCGGCGGAAACAGGCAATCACTTAACACCTTATTTATATGGAACAGACAAAGAATGAACCGACGAAAGAGAACAAAGCTGCTCCCGAAACGGGGAAACCGAAAAAGGAGCGCGAACCGCTGACAGAGGCGCAACGGCTGAAACGGCAGAAGATGATCGTGCTGCCCGCTATGGTGTTGGTGTTCATCGGGGCGATGTGGCTGATATTCGCCCCGTCCTCCGGCAAGGAGCAACCGCCGGGAACGGACGGATACAACACCGAGATGCCCGACGCTGACAAGGCGAACCGGCAGATTATCGGCGACAAGCTGAAAGCCTACGAGCATGGGGAGATGGAAGAGCGTCAGGAGAGCCGCAACCGTGCCATCGGGCAGCTGGGCGACATGTTCGACCGCGAGATAGCGGGAACGGAGAACGGAGTGGACTTCGACCTCGCCAATCCGGGCGGCAAGGAAGAAAGGGCAAAGCCAGCCACGCCGCAGACCATCCAGTCCTCCGCAGCCGCCTACCGTGACCTGAACGCCACGCTCGGAAACTTCTACGACCAGCCGAAAAACGACAATGCGGAGATGGACGAATTGTTGGAGCGCATCGCATCGCTGGAGTCGGAACTGGAAAGCGAGAGGGGCAAGGCTTCCTCTATGGACGAGCAGGTGGCTCTTATGGAGAAGTCCTACGAGCTGGCGGCAAAGTACATGGGCGGTCAGAACGGAGGACAGCCATCGGCGGAACAGAGGGCAGAGCCAACTACCGTGCAGAAAGGGAAGAAGAACAAGGCAATGCCTATCAGACAGGTGGAGCATCAAGTAGTTTCTTCACTCTCACAGCCTATGAGTAACGCGGAGTTTGTCGCCGCCTTATCGCAGGAACGCAACCGGGGTTTCAACACGGCTGTCGGCACGGCGGAGGTATTGGACAGGAACACCATACCGGCGTGCGTGCATGGGGCGCAGAGCGTGACGGACGGGCAGACGGTAAGGCTGCGCCTGCTGGAGCCTATGGCGGTGGCAGGCAGGACAATACCCCGGGGTGCGGTGGTGGTCGGCACGGGCAAGATACAGGGTGAGCGGCTCGACATCGAGATTACCTCGCTGGAATACGACGGCACGATTATCCCCGTGGAGCTTGCGGTCTATGACACGGACGGACAGCCCGGCATCTTCATCCCGAACTCGATGGAGATGAACGCCGTCAGGGAGGTCGCCGCCAACATGGGTGGCTCGTTGGGGAGTAGCATCAACATCTCCACCAATGCCGGGGCGCAACTTGCCTCCGACTTGGGCAAGGGGCTGATACAAGGCACGAGCCAGTATATCGCCAAGAAGATGCGAACCGTCAAGGTGCATCTGAAAGCCGGGTACAGGGTCATGCTTTACCAAGAAAAAGATTGAGAACAATAAAAAAATTACCACTAAAAATCCAAAAGTAATGAGAAAAGTAATCATCATGTTTGCCCTCGCTATGGGCATCGCAACTGCTAACGCGCAGGAGAATGTAACCGTTGAAACGACCAACGGAAGTGAACAACCGACCTTGACGAAGGAGGTCTACCCGCAGAAGGAGGCGGACGGCGACCTGTATCACGGGCTGTCGCGCAAGCTGACCTTCGACCGCATGATACCGCCGCACGGTCTGGAAGTGACCTACGACAAGACCGTCCACATCATCTTTCCGGCGGAGGTGCGCTATGTAGATTTAGGCTCGCCCGACCTAATTGCCGGGAAAGCAGACGGAGCGGAGAACGTAATCCGCGTGAAGGCTACCGTGCGGAACTTCCCCAACGAAACCAACATGTCCGTCATCACGGAGGACGGCAGTTTCTACACCTTCAACGTGAAGTATGCCGCCGAACCGCTGCTGCTCAACGTGGAGATGTGCGACTTCATCCATGACGGCAGCACGGTGAACCGCCCGAACAACGCGCAGGAAATCTATCTGAAAGAGCTGGGCAGCGAAAGCCCGATGCTGGTGCGACTTATCATGAAGTCAATTTACAAGCAGAACAAGCGCGAGGTGAAGCATATCGGCTGCAAGCGTTTCGGCATCCAGTACCTGTTGAAAGGCATCTACACGCACAACGGCTTGCTTTATTTCCACACGGAGATAAGGAACCAGAGCAACGTGCCTTTCGATGTGGACTACATCACTTGGAAAATCGTGGACAAGAAGGTGGCGAAGCGTACCGCCGTGCAGGAGCAGATCATTCTGCCGCTCCGTGCGCAGAACTACGCCACACTCGTGCCGGGCAAAAAGAGTGAGCGCACGGTCTTCACTATGGCGAAGTTCACCATCCCCGATGACAAGTGCCTCATTGTGGAACTTAACGAGAAGAACGGCGGCCGTCACCAGTCCTTCGTGATCGAGAACGAGGATTTGGTACGCGCGGGTACCATCAACGAACTTCAAGTGCGCTGACCATGAGAAAATACATCGCAATAATCATCGCGTCGCTTGCCCTTTTCACGGGGCAGGCGCACGCCCAGCGATGCCTGCCGAAGATGCAGGGCATCGAGGTAAGAGCGAACATGGCGGACGGCTTCAATCCCGGTGGCAAGGACGGCGGGTACAGCTTCGGGGCGGCACTCTCCACCTACACGAAGAAGGGGAACAAGTGGGTGTTCGGTGGCGAATACCTGTTGAAGAACAATCCCTACAAGGACACCAAGATACCCGTGGCGCAGTTCACGGCGGAGGGCGGCTATTACTTCAAGATACTGTCGGACGCCCGAAAGATTGTTTTCGTCTATGCCGGGGCTTCGGCTCTCGCCGGATATGAGGCGGTAAATTGGGGGAAGAAGGTGCTGCATGACGGCTCCACGCTGCACGACCGGGACGCCTTCATCTACGGCGGTGCGCTGACGCTCGATGTGGAGTGTTACGTGGCAGACCGTATCGCCCTGCTTGCCAACCTGCGGGAGCGTTGCCTTTGGGGTGGCGACACACGGAAGTTCCACACGCAGTTCGGGGTCGGTATCAAGTTCATCATCAACTGACACGGGCATGGAAAGGACGGAAATAGATGCTGTCAGAAGGATGCCGCTTGCGGATTTTCTCGCACGGCTGGGGCATGAGCCTGTCAGAAGGAGCGGTAACGAGCTGTGGTATCTTGCCCCGTACAGGGGCGAGCGCACATCCTCTTTCCGTGTGAACGTGGCGAAACAGCTCTGGTACGACTTCGGTTTGGGCAAGGGCGGCGACATCTTCACGCTTGCCGGGGAGTTTCTGCAAAGCGATGACTTCATGAAGCAAGCGAAGTTCATAGCGGAAGCCGCCAATATGACGGTTGCCGGATGGGAAAAGCCCGTCTATCTCTCGAAGCCGACCGAATCCGTTTTTGAGGATGTGGAGGTCGCTCCGCTGCTCCGCTCACTGCTGACGGAGTATTTAGAGGAACGGGGCATCCCTTACGCCATCGCATCCCGTCACTGCTGCCGCTTGAACTACGGTGTGCGTGGAAAACGGTATTTTGCCGTTGGCTTTCCGAACATGGCAGGTGGCTATGAAGTCAGAAGCCGATATTTCAAGGGTTGCATACCTCCGAAGTCTGTATCACTGGTAAAGGCGAATGACATCCCGGCTGACGAGTGCCTCGTGTTCGAGGGCTTCATGGACTTTCTCTCTGCCGTGACGCTTGGTGTAACCGGTAACGCTGACTGTCTTGTGCTGAACTCAGTCGCCAACGTGGAGAAGGCGGCGGGATTGCTGGACGGATACGGGCGCATCGGCTGCTTCCTCGACCGTGACGAAGCCGGACGGCGGACGCTTGCCGCACTTACCATGCGATACGGGGAACGTGTCACCGACCGTTCCTCCCTCTATGACGGTTGCAAGGACTTGAACGAGTACCTGCAACTGACAACGAAAAAACAGAAAAACAACCATCTAAAAATCGAAGAACAATGAACATACTGAACAACAGAAACAAGAGAACATCAATATTCAAGGCAGTGGCGTTATGCCTGATAGCCGCCATGTCATTCACCCTCGTGTCATGTGACGATGACATGGACATCCAGCAGTCCTATCCCTTCACGGTGGAGGTCATGCCCGTGCCGAACAAGGTAGTAAAGGGGCAGACAGTGGAAATCCGCTGTGAACTGAAAAAGGAGGGCGACTTTTCGGGTACGCTCTATACCATCCGCTATTTCCAGTTCGAGGGGGAAGGCTCGCTCAAAATGGATAACGGCATCACCTTCCTGCCTAACGACCGCTACCTGCTGGAGAACGAAAAATTCCGCCTGTACTACACGGCGGCGGGTGATGAGGCGCATAATTTCATCGTGGTGGTGGAGGATAACTTTAGCAACTCCTACGAACTGGAATTTGACTTCAACAACAGGAATGTAAAGGACGACGATCTTACCATCGTTCCCATCGGCAACTTCAGCCCCTTGTTGAAATGATGCGTGTATTCATGACAATGCTCTGTTCACTTCTGACGGTCTGTTCTGTGTCCGCGCAGATCAGCCGCCAAGAGGGAACGGACGGGCAGGCGGCAATCTACCGACTGCCGCTTATGGAACGTGCTTTTTTATGCTGCCGCTACTTTGAAGGCTGGCACTCAGAAAAACACTACCCATACGTCGGTTGGGGTCACAAACTTTTGCCAAACGAGAAGTATTCGGCACGAACCATGACAAAACGGGATGCGGATGAACTTTTGCGGAAAGACCTGCGCAAATTTGTCGCCATGTTCCGTAAATTCGGGGTTGATTCGATTTTGCTTGGCACGTTAGCTTACAATGTGGGACCGGCGAAGCTGTTAGGCAGCAAAACAATCCCCAAAAGCACCTTAATCAAGAAGCTGGAAGCTGGTGACAGGAACATCTACCGTGAGTATATAGCCTTCTGCAACTACAAAGGAAAACGCCACGCCATGCTGCTCAAACGGAGAAAGGCGGAGTTTGCGCTGTTGTATATCCCATAAAAGGACTGACAAAACTGGCAAAAGACGTGCCATATTTAACTTGGCACGTCTTTTGCTCTATCACTTGATAGATTATCGTAGGATTTTCTCGTTAATTGACATCGTTGAGCCATTTTTGCCTATCGGTTTCCAAATAACACTTCAAGTTGTAAGTGTTGTGAGAGCAATACAAAACATAGTTATTAACCATAAAAAGTATAGCGAAATTATGAAGAAAGTATTTAGCCTTAAATCCGCAACTCCATTCCCGAAGTGCTACCTACATAAAGAGAAATGGACTTTTGATTCGTAAGATAACCATTAAGTCCTCGCGTCCGTTTCAATGCGCATACCATCCCCTTACCCCATAAAGCGACTTGAGGCAATACGCAATCAGTGGCCATCAAGTGATGTAAATCATCCGGAAGAAGTTTTGAAGGCTTCTGCATATGCATGGTTGTCGGTGTAGATATTCAGCACACATTGCCTTGCGGTCTTAATCCACTTGGCAGGTACTGAAATGAATTTGAAGACAAACGTCTTGATACGGCTGGTTTCCTTGAGCCCGAACTTCTTCACTTCAATCCTTTGCATGATGGCCTTGTAGAAATTGCGTATCAGTGCCGTCAGGAGCAGGAACACGGTATTTTCCGCCATGAAGGATTTAGGCAGTCTGTCCCATCCAAACCCATTGTTCATGTCATCAAAGACGCGTTCCTTGCCACCGCGCATGTTATAGAACTCCACGATGTCCCTCATGGATGATTCGTAATCGTTGGTCAGGATGCAGCGGTATGTATATTCCCCCTCCCACAGGTCCGGTCCACTGCCCATGCGTCTCTGTCTCTGGATTACCAGGCGATACGGTTTGCCCTTCCACTTCTCAACGAGAATGGAGTTCAACTCAAACACGATGCCGTTTATCTCTTCCTTCTTCCACCCTCTGAGCGCGAAGATGTCATCATAGAGCGAGCAGCAGCGGTTGGCGCGTATGTAGAATGTCCTGCAATGCTTCCTGACCTCATCCACAATGTCTTCAGAGCATGAGCCGCAGTCGGCCCTGAAGCGTTTGACTGTCAGCTTCTTCTCTTCAAGTCTCTCCAAAATCCTCTTTAGCGTGTCCTTCTGGTGAAAGCGTACATTGGTGTTGCCGTCGCTGTTCTCTATGCCGACAATCATGTCGCCGATAACGGCCACACCGGACCTGTAACCAAGAAATTTCTTGTACGTGGGCTTTGCATCGTACTTCTCCGCCTCAATGAACTGGTGGTCAAAGTCAACGTCATACTCCCCGCCCTCTTTCAACTGCCCTGTGGACAACAGGCAATTCAGGAGCAATGTGTTGAGTGTGTCTGCCGTATTGAAATCATAGGACTTTCCGGCATCAGACGTGTATGAGATGTTTTCCCGGGTCAGTTCGTTTATTGCCCTAAGGATGGTGTCGGCGCTACAGGTGCGGAGTGTGGGGTGAAGGGAAAGATGACTCATTAAGTGGGCGGTGACATCCTCAACGCAAGAACCGCCGCAGAAGTAAACGCATAGGAGGGAGCGGATGATTTCGCTGTATTGATAACCATAGAGTTTGCATCTCAACCCAAGTGTTGAGTCAATTGTAGAGGAGAGAAGGGAGGTAAATTGCTCCATGATTGGAAATATGCCTCCAAAAGGAGTGAGTCTTTCGGATTTTATTGCTACCTTTGCCATGCCTGTTGCGGTTTTCTTTGTCTTTGGATTCGCAACACTAAGGTAAGTGAAAACGCTGACATGGCAAAAACCTGGGCAACAAAATGTTGCTCAGGAACTTATAAAAATAATTATCAATTATGTTGCGGAATTAAGGTTTAGGAAAATTCAGAAAGGAACAATTCAAGTATTCACCTGTAAGAAGTTACTAATGACAAAAAAGAAATTGCCCGTTCGTTTTACGGGTCAGCACTTTACTATTGATAAAGTGCTAATAAAAGATGCAATAAGACAAGCAAATATAAGTAATCAGGATACGGTTTTAGATATTGGGGCAGGCAAGGGGTTTCTTACTGTTCATTTATTAAAAATCGCCAACAATGTTGTTGCTATTGAAAACGACACAGCTTTGGTTGAACATTTACGAAAATTATTTTCTGATGCCCGAAATGTTCAAGTTGTCGGTTGTGATTTTAGGAATTTTGCAGTTCCGAAATTTCCTTTCAAAGTGGTGTCAAATATTCCTTATGGCATTACTTCCGATATTTTCAAAATCCTGATGTTTGAGAGTCTTGGAAATTTTCTGGGAGGTTCCATTGTCCTTCAGTTAGAACCTGCACAAAAGTTATTTTCGAGGAAGCTTTACAATCCATATACCGTTTTCTATCATACTTTTTTTGATTTGAAACTTGTCTATGAGGTAGGTCCTGAAAGTTTCTTTCCACCGCCAACTGTCAAATCAGCCCTGTTAAACATTAAAAGAAAACAGTTATTTTTTGATTTTAAGTTTAAAGCCAAATACTTAGCATTTATTTCCTGTCTGTTAGAGAAACCTGATTTATCTGTAAAAACAGCTTTAAAGTCGATTTTCAGGAAAAGTCAGGTCAGGTCAATTTCGGAAAAATTCGGTTTAAACCTTAATGCTCAAATTGTTTGTTTGTCTCCAAGTCAATGGGTAAACTGTTTTTTGGAAATGCTGGAAGTTGTCCCTGAAAAATTTCATCCTTCGTAGTTCAAAGTCGGGTGGTTGTCAAGATGATTTTTCTGGTTTGGTGTCGTCTTTTAAGCTGCCGCATAACGAAAAATGGTAGCCGTAGTTGCCGGATTTACAGCACTTTCGTATCAATTTAGCACTTCGGTTCGTTAAAAGCACCAAAGTATCAAGTTGGCACGAAAGCCGGCAATTATCGGCTACCATATGTGTGTGCCCTGCATATGCAGGACACACCCCGAAAGCTTTTCAAATAGTTCAAAAATACAAATTTAGTTTTACGAACCAAGTTTTCGGGGTGTTATTTTTCCAGAGGGTGCAAGTCCCTTACGAGCGGATTGAAACCCCGAATCGTTAGCAAGCTGCAAGGTGGTTTATCGTGAGGTATGCACTGAAGGAAGCAGAACTGCAAAAGTCTGTACCGACGAACAGAAAGTACATAAGAGGCATAACAATAAGGATGAGTATCCACAGCAATACGAAGTCCAAAACAGTGTTCTGAACATGCTATTAAATCAGATTATTGTTATGTAGATGTACCGGCGATAGACGGAAGGAAAAAGCATTTACCAGGGGAGGTCTTGGCGATTACGAGTTAATCAATCCAAGAAGTCAGCAGAGGTCATAGTACTTGAGGGCAAACGAGGTGCGAATAGATACCGCATAGGTCTCACAAACAAGGAAGGACTGAACGTAAAGAGGTTTTCAATAGGTAACGGAACACATAGTAGCCCTACTTAACGAAAACAGGTTAAAAACAACTAAAATGATAACAAGAGTAGTACATCCGTTTAATCTTCAAAGAGCATTGGAACACGTGATTGCCAATAAAGGTAGTGCGGGTGTTGATGGTGTTTCTATAAGAGAGCTCCGCAAGGTGTTTTCTGAAAAGAAACTACAACTGATTGAAGCAATCAAACAAGGCAACTATCAAGTACAACCCATTTTAGGTATTGAAATTCCGAAAGGAAATGGGAAAACTCGATTATTGGGTGTTCCCACCACTACAGAACGTGTGTTGCAACAAGCCTTAGCACAAACTATTGCACCACTTTTTGAGCCCGAATTTAGTAATTACAGCTATGGATTTAGACCTCACAAGAATGCCCGACAAGCCGTTGGACAATCTCGGGATTACATCCATTCAGGATTAAACCACATTGTGGATATTGACCTGAAAAACTTCTTTGATGAAGTTGACCACTGTTTATTACTGAATTTAATCTATCAAAAAGTGAAATGCAAAGCTACCATGCAACTCATACGCAAATGGCTCAGAGCACCTATTAAAATCAACGGAAAGCTACGAAAGAGAAGAAAAGGCGTTCCGCAAGGAAGCCCTTTAAGTCCATTATTGTCGAACATTTTACTACATCAACTGGATAAGGAAATGACTCGAAGAGGACACAAATTTGTACGTTATGCGGATGATTTTAGTATTTATTGCAAAAGCCACAATCAAGCCAAGGCAACAAGAGTGGTAATTGAAAAGTTTTTGAAAAACAAACTCAAATTAACTATAAATGAAGAAAAGAGTGGTATCAGAAAACCAATCCACTTCACAATTTTGGGTTTCGGATTCGTACCTACGTACGAGAAAGGAAGTAAAAATCAATACCAACTTATTGTATCGGAAAAAGCATGGAAGAAACTAAAAGAACGACTTAAAACAATCACCCGAAAAACCACACCAGCCACATTTGAAGAGCGTATTGCCAAGATAAAAGAAGTGCAACGCGGATGGTTGAACTATTTCCAAGGCACGAGTATTTTGGGCAAATTACGAGATTTAGATGGTTGGCTTCGCAACCGACTGCGCTATTGCATTTGGCATCATTGGAAAAAACCCGAAAGGAAAAGGAAAAACCTGATTCGATTAGGTGTAGACCAAGACCATGCCTACGCTTGGAGCAGAACACGGAAAGGCGGTTGGGCAATAGCACAAAGTCCTATTCTAGGCACTACCATTACTTTACAACGCTTGAAGAAAAGAGGATATGTTTCCTTAACTGAATTACATTTACAACTTAACCCATCTCTTTGCGAACCGCCGAGTACGTGACCCGTACGCTCGGTGGTGTGAGAGGCGCACTCCGTCAGTTACTGGCGGAGCCGTCTACTCGATTATGCGGTCGGTTTTCATTTTCTCTTCTTTCTCGTTAATTTGTCAAGCAAAGTTACTAAATTTGCAGTCAAGCAATTTCAATTTTTGAATTATGTATTTCAGCAGACCTTGGACTTCTATCTAAGTGATAGGCAGTCCTGAAAATTCCAATCTCTTTTAGGTCAAGACAATTAGTCTATGGGTTTCGTGTACCGACTTTTTTGTAAAGGCGTTACGTTGTCATAGTTGCTCTGTCGGGTAATACTGTCTATTCACTTCTCCACGATTTCAACAACAAAAATGATTGAACGTATCAAATCGTTGGGGGAAATGGAGACGAAGCAGAAATGTGTAGTTCAACGGTTCGAGATTATCATTCCCCTCCACCAAAAAATAACGACCCAATATATAGCCTCCGCAAGTTTTACTTGCGGATTTTTTAGTTATCGCAGATTGGACAAAGGTTTCTTTGCTACTTTCTTTGTCCGCCATCATGCTCACTGAAAGAAAGTAGGGCGGCTCTCGCCGCCCCGCCACTCAAAAGCGTGTGTAAAGTCCCGTCACCATCGTGAACATTTCCTCCAGCATATCAAAATAGATACCCTCGTGTACGGCAATGTCCTTTGTCTTGCACTCAAAGGTCTTTTTGCTGAACGTCCTGCGGTAGAAGCGCATATTGTAGAGGTCTGCCCCTTCGTCATAGATGATGTCAAGGCGGTTGGCACTTGTTTTGTTCCTTGCAAGGCTCATCCGTAAGCCGTTGCCCATATCTATGAAATCACGGCTACCTGTCATGGCGGTGAAGCGTTTTCCGCCTATCTGCTGTAATATCGTCTTGGCTATCATATCTTTTGTTTTTAGGGTTTTAAGTATTGGCGGTGCGGACACCGCCATCCCGTTCAAAATTCTCGCATTTCGGAAATGGGGGTCTGCCGTTGTAGCCACTCTTTCACACATTCCATATTGTACTCGCTCGTGATGACTGCCGTATGGCTGTCGGTGGCGGTGAAACGTGTGCTTTCGTAATCATCTATCCACCCCTTGAGGGTGTCCGTTCCCCACGCTCCGGTATCGTCAAAGATACCGTCCAATGCCGTGATAGGTTCGCTGAACTTGACTATCAGCGTTTGATAGGTCGTGTTCATAGTCTGTCCTCCTTTCCCTTCTTTGCGTTCAGCCACTTGTCCCGTGCGGCTCGGCACTCGTCCAACGTGGGTTTGACACAAGAGAACAATTCTCTGTCTATGGGGTGGCGGTAGTCGTACTGCACAAGTGTCCGCCTGCGTCTTCCGATACCCGATTGGAAACGCTCGTATTTCTCCGTACCTGCTTCCGCGCAGGTGCTTACTCCGTTGATGGTCATTCGTGTTGTCATAATGTTGCTTTTTAGATGGTTAAAAATGTACTGACAGAACTCTGTTCTTCATCACCATTTCGGGGTTGCTTGTGTAGCGTTGGTGCAGGTAGAAATGGTGTGAGCCGAAGCCGTAAAGGAAAAACTTGTCAAGTTCGTGCTTCTCGGCAAACTCCTTTACGCTCTTTCTCAATTCCCCCTCACTCGTTGTGAGAGTGAGGAGGTTCACAAATTCAAGGAACATCGTGGGGATTGCATCATCCCACACACAAATCATACTTTCAATTCTTACTTCCATATCAATGTTGTTTTAGGGGTTATGCTATGCCGCTTTCATCCGCTCACGGATAAGGTTGGCGTTCTTGTTCACAAGGTCTATGATGCGCTCGTGATATTCGGTGTCCTGGTTGTGCTTGCCGTGGCACTGCACCACTTCGAGGGTTCGCAAGTCCACCTCTACGGTTTCAATAATCTCATCGCCAATCCTTGCCGATAGTATGAGGGTGTCGGCTTTCTTGTAGTATCCACTGCCAAACACGCAGATGCCCTGCGTCTTGCCCTCGTTGTAATACTCGTCTATGCTTTCAAGCACCTTGACGATTATTTCCTCGTCCGTGATTACCAAGCCGAAGAATTTGGATTTGTTGGCGATGAAATCCTCCGCATCTTTCTTTCGTTGGAGTTGTCGCTGTTGCTCACGCTCACGCCTTTCAATCTCCCAACGGCGTTGCTCTGCGGCTCTTTCCTTCTCGTGTATGGCTTCAATTTTTCGGGTTGCGTTGTCGTGTGCCGCCATGAAATCTTCGGGACAGATGTTCTTCGGGTTACGGAGGTCTTGACCGAGTTTTTTGAGCATACGCAGATAGTCGCACCACATTGAGAGGTTGTCTATCTGATACTTGTGACGCTTGGCAATCAGATATGATGCCCAACATTCATCGGCAGTACGGGTATTGAAAAGAAAGTGTTTCATGACCTCAATCTCACCGCCTTTCATAAGGGTTTCAATTCTTGGGTCTGAAAGCAAGGCTTTGAAAAGACGCACGGGGGAGATGCCGTGGAAATCGCCCTTGAAGCCGTTACGTCTGAGTTGGGGCAATATCCTCATCTTTGGATATGCACAGCTTCTTGCCACCACATCATCGTATAGGCTGTTGTGCGGTCTTACCTCCATATCGCTGCCTAATGCCCACACATCGCAATAGCAGAAAAGGAAGCCACGGAGCAACGCCATGTCCGTAACCTTGCCGTCGGGTGAAATCCAACGCTGCACGACCTCGTGGCAGTAGAAACGCATCGGTTCGCCTTTCCTGCTCTCGCATCTGACCTGCGCCACGCGGATTACCTGATACCCTTTGCAGGTGGTTATCACGCTGAAATTCTGCGTTTCCTTGTAGATGCGTCTGCGTGTGTCCTGCACTTTGAGTTCGGCATGGCATTTGGGGCAGGTGCAGCCTTCAAGGGTGTCGCATAGTCCGCTGTCGCTGTGCCACTCGTGACCGCAGTCGGAACAGGTGATGTTCCCTTTCTTGGTGCGGTAGCCGATATGCTCAACGCAGTGGCGGTATGCCCAATCTATTTGTGTCGCTGATATGGGGCGAAGGTTGGCGGAAAGTCTTGCCACCTCTTTCTGTATCTTGGTCTTCGGTTTCATAAGCCTAAATCAAATAATGAGGGTTGGGGTTGGTTTTCTTTTCTCGCTGACGGTCTGTGGCGGTTCTGCAACTTGCGGAGTTCCTCCTCTTGGTATTTGCGGACAGCGTTCTGACGTGCCTCCGCCTTTTCCTCTGCCGTGAGTTTCACAACGTGGTTCACAACCACTTGGCAGTCCATCGGTTTGCCCACCTCTATCTCGTTTTCCTCATAGTAGTGGATGGCTTGCCCGAATATCTCTCCGTCCGTGAAACCGTTGCAACCGCTTTTCTGCACATAGTTCAGAATGTGGGTCACGCACTCGTCCATGTTCTTGGCAGGGTTGCGGTACTTCTTTGCAAATAGCGCATCTTCCTCCGCACGCTGTTCCAAGTACATATATATCGTTCTCTTGAAATGGTCTGTTCCTTTCATATCGCTGTCATTTTTAGATTATCTGTTTCAGTATCTCTCTCCAATAGGTCGGCTCTACCTCGCTGAGAAGGAAGTCCATGAAATCCCTCCGTGCGTCCTTGTTCAGTTCGTGGTACAATCTTCGGAAAGTTTCAAAATTGCCGTTGATGTACGTTTCCACCATATACACGAAGATGTTGTCCACCTCGTAATATCTGCACTGCTGCGCTGCCGTCTTGCTGTTTCTTTTTGCCATGTCGGTAAGGGTTAAAGGGTGAATAACCAAAGGATGAAGCCAAAGAAGGCAATGGTGGAAAGGATAGCCACGATTACACCTATCGCCACTCGGAACACTCCGTTTACAATCTCTCTGATGATGCCCCAAAGGATGCCGAACACCCCGAAGGCGGTGCGCATCATCAAGCCGCATATCGCCAACCCGATGTGTTGCGCCATTTGTCTGAAATTTGCCGTTGCCGTCATATCTTCGCTGTTTTTGATTTTTTTGTTTTTAATGCGGATTCAAGAGCTGAGGGAGTTGAGTTTCAAACTATCTTATCTGCCTCTCGTTTATCCGACATTTTTTTTATGCGTCTTTCTGTCGCATCGGTCGTTTTCGTTTCGGGTGCTTGAAAAGGTAGGGATTAGGGAATGCAAGGTTTTTCGGTCAAAATACTACCCGCAGGGCTGGAGATTTTTACCGAAAACAGGAGGCTTGACCTTGCTTTCCCGTCCAATCCCGGAATTACCTTTGCGCCCAGAACGAAAATGACTGACTGATGCGGCTTACTGAAAGGCGCAAAATGGAGGTAAACGAAAACAGAGGCAGATTGTGTAGAAAAAAACTTCAGGGGAAAATCCGTAAAAAAAAGAATCACCAAAAGGAAAAAGACATCACCGGAAGCGTGAAAAGGGCAAACCACAACAAAGGAAGTATGATTGTTTCCGATCCGACGGAACTTGTTCAGCCGGGTGGCAACAATCATTCTTCCCGGTTTGTCCGGCTGTGTGTGGGCGCCTGTTTCATTCATGGGGCAGGCTGACACACTCTGCATTCACTTTCCGCTTCCGGCAAAAGAGACAGCGAAAAAAGAAAAATCATTTGAAAACCCGTAAAAGCACCTCTTGGCATAGGCGCAAAAGAAAGGGGCATTGCTTCATCTGTCTAAACATCGTTTAGGCGTGAGGCAATGCCCTTTTCTCCAGCTATGCGGTAGTCGGCACACGTTTGTTCCAAACTCGTTTTGGGCAATGGTGTGCCGACGGACAATACCGCTTTTACGGAAAATTCTTATGAATGAGGGGATAAAAAACGGGAGTTTATATCAAAATCTCGAATTAAATAGCTACTTTTGCATACGAAGAGTTCTTTGAAGGTTACGCAACGCGCAGAAGGATAATGCAGTAGATAACTAACTAAATCGTAACCTATTACTATCAAGAGCAATTAACCTACGCTCATTTCCAATAAATTACACTCTTTTCGTAACTTCCATGGGCAAAACACTTTGAATATTAAAACGACAAAAACTATAACTTGACAAATCAAGAGCAATCGGGATACTTGGGTAAACTATCGGACTGTATAATAACGTGAGTTCGATATAAATTAAGGTGATTATTTACGACAATACCCTAACTAACTTTGCTAATAATACCGTTCAGAACAGAAGTTTTGGGCGGTATTTCTATTATATGTTGAAAAATTCTTCTCCTTTTGCATTGAATTTTCATTGCAACCTGTTATAAGGTATAAAAGAAGAAGCGTTCAAATATGGGCAATTTCATAAATACATCATAATGAATTATTGGTTGGAATACCGTGGCAGCTATTTAGGCTATGTATATGGCAAAGGTCTGGCTTGGATAGCTGTTTATGAACGTATCTTTAAATAATTAGTCCATATCTGAACGCTTCTTTTTCTTATACCTGCTATCCACAGATAACTGTTCCCCAAGCAAATTTTCTAACCAAAGTTATATATACCAAACACACTATTGTTGGGTAATATGAATATTGGTAAATTCAACTCCTTGTATGACCTTTTGGAGTCATTCCCTACGGAGGAAAGCTGCATTAAATATCTTGAGCAACAACGTTGGGCAAACGGTATTCCTGTTTCTCCATATGACCCCACGTCTAAAGTATATAACCGTGGCGATGGAATGTACCGTTGCAAAAATACTGGTAAGAATTTCAACGTAAGAATTGGGACGTTGTTTGAAGGTTCAAAAGTCCCTTTGAGAAAATGGTTTGTAGCTATCTATGAAATTACATCACGCAAGAAAGGTATTTCATCTATTGAACTATCCAAAAGAATATCCGTGACTTATAAAACTGCGTGGTTTATGAATCATCGTATCCGTGAATGTTTTGGTATTATTTTGGAAGAGAAACTTGATGGAGAAGTTGAATTAGACGAAACTTTTGTTGGGGGTAAGAACAAAAACCGGCATTGTAGCAAGAGGGTAAAGAATAGCCAAGGTAGGAGTTTTAAAGATAAAGTTCCAGTAATGGGTATGCTTCAGCGTGGAGGAAAACTGGTTTGTAAGGTAGTCCGTGACACTTCTTATAAATCATTGACTGTACCTATCCTAAAAACGGTAAAAAGAACAGCAACGTTATTCTCAGATGAATGGTGCGGATACAAAACCATTAGCAAACTTTATGAGCATTACATCGTTGATCACGGACATGGGCAATACGTTGATGAAGATGCTTATACCAACAACATTGAAGGATTTTGGAGCATTCTGAAACGTGGCTTGACGGGAATATATAACCACACAAGCAAGAAACATCTTCAACGATATGTTAATGAGTTCTGCTTTCGCTATAATACGAGAGATTTTGATGACGTTTCACGATTTGATTGGTTACTTTGTAACTCAAATTATCGCATCACGTTTCAACGTCTGATAAAATGAGCAAGAAGAAGCAAGTAACAATAGAAGACATGGAAAAGGCAATGGCTATTGAACTTCTACCTGCTAAAGAATTGAAGAAGCAAGCAGAAGTTCCAGTGGATTTTTCTGCTCTCATGCAGAAGGCTCTGAAATACGATATTAAGAAGAAAAAGAAAGGCAAGAAATAATCCTGCCTTCTCTTAACTATTTTCTTGCCACTCTTTTGAATGTAGCATTAGCCATACACATATTAGGATTGACTATAAATTCTATAAAAGCAAAATAATTGTATTTATCCGTTTGCTTCACAAATATCATTTCATTTCCTCTACTCTTTTCTTTATCCATAGTATATCCTGCAGTTAGGTACTCATCTGCCATATATCGGGCATTTAGGTAGCGAACTCCACCAACGATAACTTTCTCAACGTATCGTCCAGTAAGATTAGTTTGAATCTTACAGGTTATTCTGCTATCTCCAATACCTACAATAAGATTTCCAAGGCTTTCTTCATCGTAACCTAAAGATATAAGTTCGTCGGAAGTAAGCACCCTAAAACCATGATTAGTGATATTATTCTCAGACGATGCTTTATTGAGGGTTAATAACTTTTCGGCAAACTTCGGGATAGGTTCTTCTATGACCTGCGAGGAAGCCACGATGTTAATGCAGAAGATTAACATTAAGGAACAGAAAATCTTTTTCATAATGGCGAATTTTAACGAGTTCTCCACGGCAACCATAGGAGAAATTTAACAATGTTAGTTGTTAAAGGAAATGGGCTGCCCCCGTGCATACTCGTTAGGTATCGCCAAACACCTGTATATACACACAGTAAGGCAACCCACAAGATATGAGCTGTCCTCTGTGCCTCGTATATACTTCTTGATAATTTGGCGATTTCAACGAGTATAAGGCACTTCCTTATTTTATTAAAAAGTTTGTCCAATGGGACTTTGCAAAGATAGGAATAATATCCGTATCTTTGTAGAAATAAAGCTGATAGTTATGAATGAAGTTATTGTAAAATGTCCTTATTGCGGAACAGATAATCATTTCTTTCCACCCAGAATTATTGAAATAGGCTATTTTAGTTGTATCAAGTGTGGAAAATCACTACTTCCCGTGTTTTACGATGAACAACTACCTCATGACCGTCAAAAACATAATGAGAGGGAAGTCCAAGAGTAAAACCATCGGGTTGTGATAATAGGAAGTTTACCAACTCATCAAGCCTACAACCTTCAGGCTCGTTTCGGAAAAAATCTTCTATTTCCTTACGCCCATGTAATTCTAATGAATCTAACATAATCTTTGATTTAAAAAGTTTTGTATAAAAAGTCAGAGGCATTCTCCCATACAACCCCGATTTTTCTTCCAAAAGAATACCAAGGAAAGGAGGTGTTGCCTATGAAGAGAAATTTTATCGAGTATAAAGTTGCTGAATGCCCAGAACAAACTGAACGTGGTTTAGAATGGGTAGTCATCTTCAAACGGATTTACTTGTAACCAATAATGCTCTTTCTGCCTCTGACTTTACTAATTTTTCTCATTTCTTTCTATTTCTATAATCGGGATTAGCTTTCATTCTACTCCGTATCGTAATATCATTGAATAGCTTGCTAAGACAAAGAATACCTAAACTTTCGCCAAGGAGAGGGTATGTTTTAATAAATCGTTCTTTTAAAAGATAAAGCCGTAATGAATGCTTCTTCTCCGTTATAAGAAAAAGCCTCTTCAAACATTATCTGACTGTTTCTTTCTCCTCTGACAATGATAGTAGCTTCCTTATCACCTTCATCTTGTACTTCGATTGAAATTGTAGTTCTGTTCATAGTTTCATTTTGATTTATATATGTAAACTTTGAAATCCTATAATCTCAATCTTTTAATATTTTTGGCACGTTTTTTGTTAATTTTAATTTAGTGCCATCGGCATACCGTTGAGCCTAAAAGTTCAATTCTGAACACAACGGCAGTTTTCAACCAATCTTCCTGACGATTAAGATGGCGGAGCTTCATCCTCCGAATAAAAGGGGAATAAACATGTTTAACTTAACAACAAATTGTATATGAGTATATTAGTTAAAAATGCTTCAAATACAGCTGACTTACAACCTCCATATCCTTATAGCACGTGGATAGGATACTGGGAAGGTAAAAGTGGAATTAAACTTGATGCCAATACAAAGTATAATTGTCCTGCAGGAGATTGTAAAAATGCTTGTTACAAAAAAGATTTTGATGGATGCCATGTACAAAAGGTTTCCGATTATACGCATAAGATGTATATTATACCATTATGCAGTAGTTGCAACCAAAGAACTGACTACTTCTTTGTTGATGAAAACCTTTTAGTACCAGCACCATAATTATTAATGTTCCTACTCCAACCTTGCTGCAACAAGGTCATGAGTTCTTATCAAAGCTACTGTCATTTTGGCACTATGACAGTAGCTTTTCTTTTATAACTTTGCGAATATAACGTATAATAGTTGGTAATATTGCGCTTTTTATCAAAGTTTAAGATTTCAGTTATTATAAATCAGATAACCTCATTTAGGGTATTGTCGTAAATAATCACCTAAATTAAAACATCGTGAGTTGTCCGTCTTTGACAAAACGTACGTCAATGGCGGGCTTCTTTTCAAAGAAGCAGTATGCAGCTATGGCAGAGAGCGAGTTGGCAATAAAGTTATTGAAGGAACGGTGTCTGGAGTGTTCAATCTGGGCGATGTTCTTTAACTCGTCATTGACTGTTTCAATCAAAGCACGTTTTCTCAGCAGGATTTTGTCCGCTATGCTCATCAGGGAGTTCTTCATGTTGTTCTTCACTTTGGTTATCAACTGTATGCCGTTAAGAAATAGGTTCTCGAACAAGGTTTGCCCGATATACCCCTTGTCCGCACACAGTTTGCCCTTGATGTTCTTCAGGAACTTTGTCTGTTTCAGCGGTTCACGGTCATCCACATTTCCCGGAGTAAACATGAAATTGAGAATTTCACCCTTATCGTTGATGATCAGGTGAAGCTTAAACCCGAAGAACCATCCCATGGAGCATTTTCCACGTTCGGCGAGACCCTTAAAAGTCTTGTGAATCAATATGCGTTGGTTTCGGCATACACGCAGCGGTGTGGAATCCACAAAGCTGATACCGGTACAAGTACCCAACAGGACTTCCTTGATGAAAATGGTCAGCTGCAGCAGGACTTCCTTTTCCAGTTCTACAAAACGGTTATAGGACACACGTCTGGGAAAGAGATGCGTCAGATGTTTGCATACATATTCTTTGTAGTAATGCTTGAAACATCTGAAGCCTCCCGAGTGGAACAGGACTAGGATGACCATGATTTCCGCATCACTCATCCGGTTCGGCTTATTCCGATGCTTATGATTCTTGTCTTCAACCATATATTTTTCCTGTGTTTTGGCAAATTCCTTGCAAAAATCATCCGCCATACAAAAAATCTCCGTAACTTTAGCCTCTGAGAACATAGTGGTAGTCGCTTAAATGTTATAATTGAGCACTATAAATTTAATGCTTTTATCGCTATGTTCCTAATTTTCAAACTGATAATTTCAATCTTTATATCGAACTCACGTTACATTATATAAGTCCCATGCGGTAATCTGTCCCTTTTCGCGAACCAGTTTCAACACCTCTTCCGTGAAGATGGAAATCTGGCTCTGGTTCAGCGGGTAAGTTTCCACGGATGATGACAGGCTCCTGTCCGAACTGTCATGGGAGACACGCAGGGCCGTCAGCAGCCCGATATACATATACACTTCCTCCGGGGAGACGATTCTGCGTTTCAGTCGCTGAATCCTTGCGATGTCCTCGTTCATATTCACCTCGAAGTTTGCCAGCCATCCGTCCACCGTCTCGAATACCCCTTCCGTTGTCACCTTGTTTTTTCCGTAGTTGCAGATGCTCCTTTCCGGCGAGAGGATACACTGGTTATGGCATATCTTCACGCATGGGCCGATAGCCGCCTGTATACCGTCCTGATGGTAGGCAACAACCAGCGTAGTCGTCAGCTCGTCCGTTTCCCAGTCCTTGATACGGATGGTAGCGAAGATGCGTCGGAGGATGTGAGCTTCCACTGCCTTTTCGCCATGTGTCTGTTCCACCTGTGGGAGAATACTCACCCCCGGTTGTGTTTTGTTCCTGTTCTGGGCGGCGAAGATTTCCTCCACCTCGTAATCGAGATTATACTTCTCGCAAATGCCCATCATACGCTGCAGGACCTGGTAATGATAGATGCCCTGGACAGGCTTGCCGTAGATATCATTCTCCTTGTAGGTACGTTGGAGTGTCTCGAAATTCATTACTTCGATTCCGTTGTTCTGAAAATCAAACTGTTGTTGTTTTTCCAATACTGCTAATGCTTCCATAATCTTGAATTTTATAAAGTTAATACTATGATTGTCTGTAGTTTTTCAGGTATGCATCTGCCACCCGTGGAACGGTTGCAGCGTTACGGCAAAAGAGCGGTCCGGTATGCCGTGATAGAGCAGCCCGCCTACAATGCCGATGCTTCCGTCGGGATAGCGTTGTGTGAAACCGAACGAATAAGGAGCATGGTCATAGTAGAGCGAAATCTCGCTTGGATGGTCGGGATTGTCTTCCCAGCTCTTCAGTCGGTCCAGACAGTTCTGGAGTGAGGTGTCACCGATGGATTCGGCATAGCGTTTTACATTCTGGAAATGTTCTTCATTCAGGATTTTCATGACTCATTGTATTTTATCTGTTAAACACGTCCGGCTCCGGGAGCCGGTATTTTTTATTTCTCGCCTGCCTGACTGTCCCGTGGCCGTACCTGCAAGGTTTGGCGAAAGAAAATACCGCAGCCACCGGCGAGGATGATTTTCTTTCAACCAACCCCGCAGGGGCCTGACCTTGTCCGGGTACATTGGACACGGGACTACCTTCGCAGGGAGGGAAATAAAATATACAAGGGGAATGTGTTGTGGCAATTATCCGTATCTATTACGATTATAATCTGCTCTCTTATTCCCACGAAACATCCAATGCAATCAATCAGAAAATCTTTATGTTGATAATATGATTCACTTCAGAAAACATTCGTTTCCATCGAACTTTTATGTTTGAATTATATATATTTGCATTAAACCATAAGCTTCCTTTTTGTAGTCTTGGTAAAGCTGAATAAAACGATCAAATGGTCATCGGAATAAATTAGTAAGATGTCCGTTCTATACCGCCTACAATAAAGAATCTAATCGTAGACTATCAACCACTAATACCCAATTATTTGCAAAGAATATGAAAGAACTAAATTGGAATAATACCAATAAGGATAATGGCAAAATTTGCTTGTCTAATGCACAAGAAACTTATTGCACCAATATGCAAGTTGCACTTGATTGGATTAATCAAGCCATTTTCTACTTTGATAGGGAAAAAGAATCTCTTTGTGATCTAGCTCATTGTTACTTTTTCAAAGCGTTTTTACACAGTGCTTTAAATATCGGAGGATCAAGATATTATTTTACAGAAAGTATTAAAAAACATATAGAAGGCAGTAGACGAAACCAATATAGAGCTCATAGATTTTATAAATTTGTAGGGGTGAAGATGGATAACATTGATTCAATCTTGAATAAAATCATGCTTAAACATCCATCTGATTTTAACGATCCAATGGATTGTCCTATTGCAACAAATCCCCAAAATGGCATAAAAGACATTGATTTGTTCAATGGTTTGCGTGTCGGGTGTTTTGGCATAGTTGAAAATAATGAAGACAAATATTATACAAATGCATCAAAATGGTCATATTATGGCGATTTTCATAAAGGAATTTGCATTGAATATGACTTCTCCAAACTAGATTTCAGCAATCCATTTGCTTTAATGGATAAAGTTAAATATCAGAAAGAATATACAGCAGAAAGGGGAATTGTCGGAAGTGGCTTACTGACAAAATCATGGGATTATGCACATGAAAAAGAGTGGAGAATAATTTGGTTTGACGAATCTTTAACTACTCATAAAGCTGTGTTTATTGATATTCAACCATTCATGATTACTAAAATATATTTGGGCTACAAATGTTCTGAAGAAATCAAAACACATATATTAGAATTTAAGAGTGTAAATCCTCATATCCAGGTATATAATATTCATCCATCTGATGAAAACTTTTACCAATTATGCGCAACCGAACTTGCAGCCGATCAATACAGTCATGAGAATCTTGCACAAAGAATAAATTAATCCTTTATGTTATGGAATATATAGTCGTCATACTGATACTTGGTTGTATTGTAATTTCATATTCGTACCACCAGCAAAATATGAAATTACTATGCTCCGTCTCTTCTCCCGATCGCGGGACGAGAGCAGAACGCCGTCTGGTAGTCAGAATGCTGCGGCAGGGTGTGCATCCCAAAGCTATATTTCATGATCTTTACCTACGAAAGAGAAATGGAGAGTTCTCTCAAATAGATGTTGTGGTCGCCACACCGCAAGGATTAATCGCCATAGAGGTAAAAGATTATAGTGGCTGGCTATTCGGCAATGAAAAACAGCGATATTGGACTCAACTTCTGAATTATGGAAAAGAAAAGTATCGCTTCTATAACCCGATTATGCAAAATGCCGGGCACATAAGAGCTCTTCGAGAGCAGTCGGAGCAATTGGCTCACTTACCCATATTCAATGTGATTCTTTTCGCCGGTCACTGTACACTCAAGAATGTGACCTATTGGGCCGACAACACATTTGTAGGCTACACCAGCAATATTTCCTATGTACTGAGAAAGGTTAGTGAATTCCGCCCGGCTCAATATACCGATAAGAGAGAGGTTGCACACCTGCTTCGCCAAGCCGTAGAAAATGGAAGTAATCCGGGAATCATTGCCAGCCACATAGCTTCTGTAGAAAGGAAAAGTATTGGAAAACCTCAACCGACCATTAGATGGCGCTCCAGACTCTTTAGAATAAATTGGCGTCGGTTGATGAAGAGTTAGGCGCAATCTGTTGACATGAAGCTCACCACGTATGTAGCCTTTCGAAGGTTATTGATAAATAATATATTACAATATTAACACAGAGATATGAATTTCTATCTGAATAACTAAAAAGGAACTTGTAAATATCACACGTTTATTACATTTTCCTGTCTATATTTCTGGATTCTTTATCTTGTTATAGGAGCTAAGAATTTTTTTACAGCCTAAAAAACATTACTGCATGATGTTAGATAAGGTTTTAGTTATATAAACATTTTTCCAATATACATTTGTATCTTTCATACATTTCTGATATTCTAGAATACACTTCACTCTGTATTCTTGATGGTTCAAGAACAATGAGCTCTTTACCAAAAGAAGCTAACTCCCTTATAAGTTCATAATTAAACTTACAGTCAATCCGAAATATTCTTCCTCCTGCTAAGGATGAATATTTTTTCCGAAGTATAGATTCTTGTTCCCCTCGAATATTTTTTTGAGACTCATGAAGAGGTTTTGTTGCAACATATTCCATGGAGTAATCACTCACCCAAAAATATATATTATAAATTGGAGAATCCGAATACAATGTTACACCTATAATATCATCAAAATGTTCATTAATATCTCCTTCATACTCCACATATTTATGAGACGGTAATGGAAGAATTTTATCTATTCTGTCTAAACTAAAACAGAGTAGTTTTTCATCTATTTCAGCAGCGGCAAAAAGATACCATCTTCGATTGTATTCTTTAAGGAGATACGGATGTACATTCAAAGAAAATATGGTATCACAGTCAGAGAATCTATGGTAATGAAGTTCTATTACTTGATGTCGAGAAATAGCCGTAAATAGTTCCCCAAAAAGATTTGAATTCTCCAATGGATTCTTAGTCAGAGAAATAATTTTTTTACAACTTTTCCTAAAACCAAGTCTTAGCCCTTCAAGTGCATCTAAGTTTGGTAACCCTTCAAACTGCCCCAACATTGTTAAAACTTCACTTAACAAATACTCTTCATCATCTGTCAAATCTTTCTTGAAAATAGAGAAAGATGGATTTGCATATCGTAAGCACTGTTTTACAAAAGATTTCTGTTTCTTCTTATTATACCCAGGTACAGTATATCTTTCAATTTCGACCATAAATGGCCCCTCATACTCTAAATAGTATATATCTTTTTCTATTGTTCTACGAACCACTCCATTTGTATCTGGATACATATCTGCTAAACGTTTACTCACTTCTTCTGTTAAATCATCTAGTGAATAATTGTGATAACGACTACTCAGCAGCTCGTCTAATATTTTATAACGAGTCATGGCATTTTTATTAGCTGGCATATCTATCTCTTTTACTTAAATTGAGCTATTAGTGGACGCATTTTCAAATCATACTCTTCATTACCAAAATTTATTATTATCAGGTTACGCTTACATCTGGTAAGTCCCGTATATAGCAACTCGTCAAACGACATATTAAATAAGGTTGAAGTTTCATATTTAGGCTCTATTATCAAAAACACGACCTCACTTTCCCACCCTTTAAATGAGTTTATAGTAGAAATTTTTATCGTACCACTATTCATCCAGAAATGAAGTTTTTTATTGTCTCTAATATATTTGTAGTTATCAGAGTAAACATCATTAATGAATTTGTCAAGATCCTCTTTATAGTATTCTCTGTATGCAATAAAAGCATTCAATGTAATACCACATTTTTTGCATTCTTCATCAAGTTTAGCATCAAATAAATTTCTAAAATTTTTATATAAATCAAATATAGAAAAAAGTATGGCTATATGTTGTCTAAGCTTTATAATATCATTATCAAATAGTTGTTTCCTATTAGGGAAAAGTTTCTTTTTAAGATGATCAGTAATACTATTAAACCAATTTGAGTTTGGATTATTATCATTATTCTTTCCAATATAATTCAAATGAGTCATATACATCGTTTCTATTGTTTCGAGCATTGAATTTGTCCTTTCTCTACTAGAATAGCGATAATATAAATCAAAAAAACGTAAAAGGTTAGTCGTATATCCTAGAATCGTAATATCATTAGGAGATATATTCATATTTTTGTTTAAAATATTACCTCGAATTATATTATATAGAGCTGATACCGGATTAGTTTTCTGTAAATACATATAATTAATATAACCTTCTTTCTCTTCTTCTTGACCAAAGAATGTATATTTACCATTCTCGGAGAAATCATCAATGTCATATTTGCCTACAAAAATATTACGTTGAAAAGATTGAGCCAAATCGCGTACTTTAAAATCTGAGCGAAAACAATACTTTAATTCATTTACCCCTTTTACATTTGTAACAACATCTTTATTCATCGTTGCCAGACCGTAAATATTCTGCTTTACATCTCCAAACAAAACATAATCTCCTTCTGGATCACGAAAATAATTCTTTATAATGTCCATCCATACACGATGATAGTCTTGAATCTCATCAATCAAAACTGCATCATATTTTACAATTTCAGATTTGTGTTTTTCAAATAACTGAATATTTCCATAATAGTTAGTTTCAAGATATTCAGAAATATCGGCCAATCCTTCGGGTATATCGACTTCTACATTCAAGTTATTTAGTTCTGCATTTATAAACTGATGATAGTTTATAATAATGAAATTCTCAATCGGAAATGTTTCATTAACTCTATTCATCTTATCATGAATAAAGTTCTTAAGTGTGATATTGAATGTTAGAATCAGAATGCGAGGATTGTTATTTCGAGTCAATGCTCGTTTATAAGCCTGCACTGCTCTAGCTGCAAGTACCGTTGTTTTACCAGAGCCAAAAACACCACGAACTCTTTGCTCCAATGTTGTAGAGTAAATGATTTCTTTCTGTTTCTCCGAATAAGAATAAACTTCACCTTGAGACTGTAGGTGAATAGCTGGTGATAATATTCTTTTAAAATTATTATAAACAGCATCAGTAAAAAAACGGGATGGTTGACTAGCAATTATATACCTTTTACGTAACAACGAATAAAAATCATCTGTATTTAATGAGTCTCGACCAAGAAAGTCAATATTATATTTCAAAAAGGTCTGATATTTCTTATCTTCTTTAAATGGGGTAACAAGCATTTTTTTTATAGATGCCTGATTTGCACAATGAAAATATACAGCACAAGATACGATATTAAAACTACGAAAATCCTTAATCTTGACTTGAAGAAGCTCTGGAACATGTAAATCGAACAAATTATTCTTATATTTGAGGACCTGATTTATCGGAGATTTAACAACAGAACCATTGGGGATGTAGACCCATTTTTTCTTTTCGCTAAGTTCAAAGTTATCCAAGTCCCAGTCTTTAACCTCAATTACCATAACACCATAGTCTTTCCTCATAATAAGTACATCAGGACGGTCTCCATTGAGGAAAGGATTAAAATACACTTCAAAAGAATCATCAAGAGCCGTCTCAAGGAAATCAAGTAAAGCCCATTCTCCATCTGTTGGCTGGACCTTAAATTGCTTAATCTTATCTATGGTAGGATAAAAGAGAGCCATAAATCTATCGCCTATTAAACTTATTTTTTAGTTGTTCAAGTTGATCTGCCATGCTCAAACGGGGAAATGCCTGCAATGGATCTCTCCATTTTACATTTTGAGGGTCAAAGAAGTACAGCATAAACGTAAGTATACGATGAAAATCTTCTTCTGTAATAATTGCATCTTTAGGATGTGCAGCATAATTACGTACCTTATAAATCTTTGTCCATTGATAAACTGACGAATTTTCCTCACTGAATTTAAATATAAGCAATGAAGAAACTAGGAAATTTGTTTCAAGAAAACGACTTTCATAAATACCTTTTTCTAAAACAAAATGTCCAGTACCACTCTTCATTGTTATAACAGAATTGTAGCTAAACGATTTTCCCTTAACTTCTTTATCTTTCAGTATGCAATATTGTGCATTATTATCCCTACATAAATAAAGAGAATCATACATTTCACAAAAAACAGAAGACAATTTTACATATTCTTCTATTACTAAAAAAAGTTGCAGATATGCATATGATCTATACTCCGAATTGTTGTTGCTTTTAGAAAGTAAGTCAAATGCAATATCAATGCTACTTAGTATTTCTTGAGTTTTATCATTCTCTTTATCGACATAGAAATATTTGTTTTCTTCAATAAGCTCTTTGATTTTTTTTACTTTTCTAAAAATATCACGTAGATACCCATTATTTAAGCATCTCTTTATTGAGTCTAAAAGTTCACAAGCATTGCTCATTGAATAAGAATGCGGGAATACATACTCTGGTGATTCCTTTATGTAATAGCCATCAGCTCCTGAATCTAGTAACGCCTTCATATTCCATGCTTTATTTGATGCTGTAAACATGATAACTTGTGTTCCTTTGTTCAGACTCTTAATAGCCCTCAGTATTTTCATTCCAGAGAAATCTTCTGGATTCAAAACACTTTCCTCGGAGACTCCATTCATGCGAAGGTCAAGAAAAATTAAATCATAATTTCCTCTTTCTATTTCATTACGAGCATTGTCTGAAAGGCTCTTATAATCTTGAGTCTGTTCACTGATAGTTTTAAAAGTTGCACCCTTTAATAAACGACATAGGACATCTTCCCATCCTTTGTCTGCCTCATCATCAATCAAAAGGATTTTTTTCCCCTCAGCATCAATAGGAGCCATTCTTTCAAAAGATTTAATCGTATCATGTCCTTTTGCCAAGGCTTCAATATCATCAACCTTCAAAGTCAAAGATAATATATATCTAAAATAGAGCGAACGTCGTGCCTTTTGTATGAGGGAATTATCTGTGGAGGGACCTAAAACAATTCTATGAAGGACATCTGCTCCCCATTGATTTGCAAGCGAGTGCCTTCCTTCTGTGGCATTAGGAAGAACCTTAATTAAATCAAGGAATAAGGTCTTATATTCAACAGAATTTAGTGGTTCCATCACACTCAATGCAGCAACAGCTCTATCCGGTATTTCAACTGCAATGCTTCTAGTTAAGATAATTGGAGAATATTTATAACCATAGAAAAGGTCTTGAGTGGCATTTGAGACAAATAGAACAGGCATCAATGCAGCGCCCTTCAATTCAAAAATAGAAAGTCGAAGAGTCATAGCGAATGCCAAACACAATTCAGGACTATAAATACTGTCAACATCTAATGCACATGCGATTATATCGTCGGAAACGTTGTCTATGACAAACTGACAAAGCTTACTTTCTCCATCTTCACCTAAAGAAAGTGCTGGCATTTGAATACATATGGCATTGGATAAGCCATTTTTCCAATTGATATTATCGCTATTCCCAAGAATTAATATTTTTCCCATACTTTTTAACACTACTAATAATACTATTTATATTGGTGCGCATTTGGCCAACAGTAATTTCCTGATCTTCTATCTTACACATTATTTCATCAAAGCTAATACCTATTTGGGGCTGAGAATTTCCTATAACTTGACGCAATGCCTTTTTATTAATACAAGATATATCTATATATTCATTAGTCGTTAAACCATTTAAGTCATGTATTATTAACTGACACCATTTACAAATCAGATCTCTCAGGAAATCCTTCCCATAAGCAATAATTCTCATATCTATGTTACCACATTTCTTAAAATAAGAAATAAAATCCTTAAGATGTAAATAGAATTCTGATTTCTTAATAGAATATACAACATTAGGAGTCTCCTCACGCCACTCTGCTGTAATAGAATGACCATCACTAAATAGCACATAGGGGACTCCAGTTTCCTGTATGTAGTCCTCTATTCTTTCTTTTGCTTTATGGCTAGAAAATACAAATTCGCCATTAATATAATCTTCTAGCGAATCATGCAACATCACACAAACTGCATCATTCAGAAAAGATAAATCGCTCTGTGAATTGAGCTTTTCAACATGATAAAGAACATCTGCATAGAAATCTTCATCAACAAATGAAGCGCCATATACCGCTCGCTGATTTTTATTATTATCGTCTATTAGAATAATTTTTTTCATTTAGTAAAATAAGTTAGAATATGAGTGAATCCAAGAATATTCGGATTGCATATTTCTTCTACTTCTGGCACATCAGAATCAGTTAAAATATTCCACCTCTTAGGCATTCCGTCCCACATGGCTTCAACCGACCAATTACAATATCCTGCAAATACTTTTTTTATTTCATGAAATGCACCAGCATCATCTGGCCCATGAAACCTTTTTAGCACATCATCTAATGATGAAGACATGGAATCAACTTGTATAATTCGAATGATTCTTGAAGAAAAATCATCACTGTATTTACGCTCAAAAGTAATCTTTACGTTAGGTGTTTTATCTGCATAACGAACCATATCATCAAGAATCCTCTTAATACCATTTTCTAAATTCCAAACATATGTATAGAAATCAGCTTTTTCTAAGCCAACTGATTGTATTATTAAATTGGGATGTTTGGCCTCCTGCCTTTTAATAATATCTAATAATACCGGCTTTACAAGCCTAATACTACTTCTGAATTTTAGAATAATATCAGAGAATTTCTCGTTAGACAATAAATGTACTCCTGGATTTTGATGAGCCCAATCTGCCCATGTAGGGCTTGCATAGTTTTCAACATGTTCATTACCATCACAATCTTTCCATTTCCTCTCTTTACCATCTTTCTTCCCTCCATATATCATTGTATACATTAGTGCATAAAGACTCTTAGGTATTCTATACTTCGAAACAGATTCTTTAAACTTAAAACGAACTTGAACTAATAATTTATCATAATCCATATCTGAATCTGGATCAAAATCATGAGTTAGGAATTTAAAACCATTAGGATCATTGAATAATGACAAAAACATAGTCGTATCTTTAGGAGAATAAACTATTTCTGATTTAGATATGTCTTTAAGAGGCAATGGCTTTTTCACTTCTTCGGGACCAGAAGATTCTTCCTCCACCTTCTCTATCTCACGAGTTGCAAGCAGAATTAATCGTTTTTTATCGTTTACAGATAGATTACGGCTCCTTAGCATAAATTTTATGAAATCGTATTTTTCCATATTTCAAAATTCTTCCCAATACTTTTTACAATATTCATACACATAAAGAGTGTTTATCATTTGTTTCTAAAGGCTTCCAAAGCCCATTAGGCAGCAATCATATACTCTTTATAATCAACAAGTTTCATTCATTCCTCGATATTTGCAGGTTTATCTAAAAATATCCTAGTCCATACCCACTTAGAAGGAACTTGGACGATAAAATTTTTGTTTTCCCCCTTTAAGCTTTTCAAATGATTTGTTGTCTTGTTTGAATAGGATTCCATTCTCATATGCTTCAATAGCAGCATTGATTCCTTCTTGTTCCCAAATATCCACTAATTCAGAAACAGATACACTGCTTAAATCTATATCTGTAACTGTAGGATCATAGTAGGTCATCATCCAAAACAGAGACTTCCCATTCTTGGCAGTCAAAACTACATATAAACCAGGTCTGGAATTAGCAGGGATTGTACTCTTAGAAGTTTTTACACTTGCAATCATAGACTCATCTGTGATAATTTTATTTTTTACTAATTGTACCTTGGCTGCATTGGTAATGCTTACAATGATATCATTATCATTTAAATTTACCCTGCCATAAAGATTACCATTCTTAGAAAGTGAATATCTTATTTGATTACCAACTATTTCTTCAAATTCAGCGAGAGTAAATGAACGAAGATAATCATATTTTTGTTCAGAAGAAGCATTGATAGGACTTGTTAATCTATCATATCTTGCTTGAAGTGCAGCATAAACAGAATCCTTGTATCCTTTAACCATCTTCAGATACTGAAGCTTTCCATATAAAACGTTTTCCAGCAGAGGTTCACCTTTCTTTATATAACCTTTATCTGCTTTATATTTTGGGTAGAATCGTTTATACACTTCATTATAACCATATTTCTCCCAAATATGCAGAAGATTACGAATTTCTGCAACATATGCAGCACTCGTGTTTACCTTACTACTGACGATTAAGCCTGTAACTTCTTGTCGTTCACCAATCTTTTGAAGACGTGTTTTGGATTCTTTCATGCGAAAGTGCTGATCTTCAACAATACGCTTTAGTTCAGTTCTAAAATCTCCGCCTACTTTATACACGTTATGCATAGAACTGAAGGTAATATCATCTGCATAACGAGAATAGTGAAGATTAAAACGACGTGCAAGGCCATTTAATCTACGATCAAGTACATCGCAAATTGAATTTGTGATAAGCGGAGAAGTTGGAGCTCCTTGGGGTACGACATATATAAAAGAACCATCATCATTCTTTTCTTTTATACAACAAAGACCTGCTAAAATATTTGCAATTGGACGCTTAAAGTTAAATGGACTGAGTTGAAATCTCTTCCAAACCCTAGGCTGTTCAATACTTGGGAAAAAATTTTCAAGATCTGTATTAAATATATAATTTTGTCCAACATGGCGCATCGCATTATCCACTACACATCGTCCTTCGACAAAGCCCATAGCATAGTCTGAAGGCTGGTAAATAGCTTTCAGCATAATATTTACATAGTGTAATAAATTCCCAAGCCCACGAGAAGGCACTGCTATATTCCGACATCCTCCAGATTTCTTTGGAATAGAAAAATGGCTGTAACGCCCACGTACATTGTTTGGATTACAATAATACATGAGTTGCTTCATGGAAAAAGAGAACGCATCATCTTTACCTAACTCATCTTTAACGATGTCGTTAAGTAACAGCAAAAGATCTTCCTTAGTTTCAAGATTTGATGCTCTTTTTATGATTACATTCTTTTCCATTTCTAGTCATGTTGTTAAGCAATAAATGAGAATCTGAACAACCTTAACTACTTATTTCTTTATTTATGTACACTATATACTTAAAAAAATATCACCCGTCAAATTATGACAAAATAGTGAAACAATTACAACTCTAACATTGTATATCCAAAAGCTTTCGCTTAGGACACCTGAACTAAACGCCAGGCGGGAATCAAATTCATTTCATTAAGAATTGCCCAGACTCTCAAAGATCGCACTTTTATTATTTTTCAAGTACAAAGTTACAGATTATTTACGAATCCAATGTTCGTAGTATATAAATTAATGCTTCCCTCGTAATTCTTTATTATATAGATCCATAATTTCCGGTCTTCGCTTAATTTCTTACATACTTTATATTATGATTTGACTATAGACTTAGAGGAGATGCTACAAAATTAGATCCAGTCTCAAAGCTCTTTGCTTAACCTTAACATCTAAAATGCCTTTTACTCTAACAATAATATCAACAGTTAAATATTCATCTATAAATATATGATACAAAATTCGTCTTTACAATAGGGAAATAAGAGAATGCAGAACACCTATATACAACTTAACTCATATTAGTATATTTTCACTTATCAAAACCATTTAACTTCTTCAGATTCACCAGTAAATGTATGTTCTGAAAATAGATCAGGATTGTAGATATTAAATTTCCGCTCGATGGAATAAAACATTTCATTCTTACCTCAATTGCATGAGTTGCAGATTGGATCAATAATGCTCCGTTTCATGCCGTTGCCTTTGGTTGTTTGCCAGATATATGTTCCGCTTCTCCTCATAACTTTTGCTGTTCCACCATTCATTGGAGGCTTCGGCGAATGTCTGTCCAGAATTGTCCGATGAGAAATCGGACGCCTTGAGTCCGGTCAAGTATTCGAGTTTGTCGGTATTGTTGAATCTCCACCACTCCTGCATCATCTCCGTGTAGTCGTATTTGGTACAGGTCCCCACGTTATCCTTGCATAGCAGGCACCAGATGTCATCGGCCACATCGCTGTGATATTCGTTCGTATTGACATCTACCCATGCCTGTATCTCAATCTGCGTAGAACCGCATTCACTGCATACCAAGATTTTCGAATCGTCAGGGAGTTTGCGTCTGGCCTTGCCGTCATAGAGGCTGACGGCCCGTTCCACCAGCTTTTCCCGGTAATGGTCCGTCAGCTCCGCATAGAACCGTTCAGCAGCCCCGAATATACCCTTGTCCGTCATCTGGCTCCATTTTCCCCAAAAGTGACGGTACATCTCCCCGTACACGACTTTACACTCGTCCTCGCTCCAGGTGTTCCATATGTAGTAGAAGAAGCTAGACACTGCATTTTCCATTTGATTATTTATTTCTGTTGCCATATTGTCTTTCGTTTTAAGAGTTTCCATTTGTATTTTCGAGTTGAAGCCTGGCGGCCTCGTACATTCCGTTCAGCCAGTCGATGTTGCTGGCTCCGAGCTCGAAGGGACTGTAACAGGCTACCTCTTCCAAGCTGTCCTTTATTGTTGCCAGTACAATCAGACCATCGTCTGTAATTTCAAGACCCGTCACCCAGCACTCATACGGGTCGGCATGCTTGTCGAACCAGATGACCCATACCGGATCGTCATCGTTGTCTCTGAATGTGATTTCTGTCATACCGTGCGCATACAGCAGTTGTCTGATGGCTTCGATGATGTCCTTCCGCAGTTCTTCAATCCTGTCGTAGAAACACATGGCCGTGTATGTGGCCCGGCCTCCCCTATCCTGTTCCTTGACAGACAGAATCTGCACGTCGGGGTGAGAACCGAAATTCCAGTTCGTCACCTCATTATCTCCGCGGGTCGTGTGGATATTGCCACCCAATACCAGACCGCACTCTTCCGTTACCATTCTTTTCGCCTCGTCGCGGTCTTCTGCCACGACCTGGTAGGTACCCTCGAAGGCGTACCTTACTCTTACTTCGTACTTTTCCATAATGCTTATAATTTTGATTGTTGTATAAATGAATTGTTTATGAAGCGACAAGAGCTATCCTTTCACCGAAGAAGGAGTCGCATACCCCATACACTCGCTTGATGGAACATTCATATTCTGACCTCTCGCTGTCAAGCCGGAAGCGGAATCCGTGATAGTCCCTGACTTCCAGCTTCAGCCTGACGTTCTTTTTAAGCTCCATCTCCAGGAGACTTCCGCCACCGTACATGGAGCTGAATATGCCGCAGCAGTTGCCTTTGGGAATAATGACTTCCCCGAGCGAGAATCCGGCGTCATAGAGTTCCGTCAGGCTTACCTTACCGATATAGGTCAGCAGGTTGGCACCACAGCAAGAGTTGACGAGTTCCTGGTAGAATTGTTCGTAGGATACCTGTTCCTTGCCGTCTCGGTATTTTTTATCGGGGAAACGGCCATACATCGTGTAACCATTCTCCACCAGCATTTTCTTCACCTTGGCGGGATTGAGATTTAGGGCATCGACCATGTCCCCGAAATAGGACTCCTTGTACCGGTATCCTTCCTGTGCTTCCAGCCAGTTGGAATTGATGCAGTCGTAGTTGGACAGCATCTCCACACGCACGGGAATGTCATCCGTGTTCTTAATCAGTTCCTTCAAGATGTCTGAATCGTTTCGGTTGTAGATTTCCTCCCTGATTTCTTCCTCATGTTCCTCGAAGAACTCTTCCACATCCTCTTCCTCAAAGTCGTGGGAGCCAGTGCATTCATTCTTCAGCTTTGAGACGATTTCATGGACTGCTTCCCATTCCGCGTCATCGTACCACTCGTCCACTTTCTCCCATAGACTTTCACAACTCCTTTCTTCCAGACACTTCTGAATGGTGTCATGGCTGTTATCGAAGTTGTCGTTATAACCCACCCACACCAGTGTGTAGGACTTGTCCATAAGCGATTTCACGAATTCCATAGTCAGTTTTTTCTGTTCTCCCATATTCCGTTACCTGTGTACGGCAGGATTCCGTTTCCCGTACATGTGTTTATTTTACCGTTGTTTTTCTTTCAGCTTGTTTCTGTCTCTTTCTCGCTGTCTTTCGCTGCCAGGGCACCGAAAGGCAGATCGAGTATCCTGTGGTTGAAACACAGCGTTGAATTGTAGTCCGTGCGTTGCCAGAGCGTGAAGCGGTCTCCGGCGAACGACCATCTGAAATAGCCTGACAGCGAACCGAACAGCGGGTTGACATTCCTGCTTATGAGGGAGCGGTTCACGTCCACAATGTGTCCTGCCGTCAGAATGATGTTCAGTATCTCTACGAATGCCAGCTGCGAATACGGGTCGATGGGCATTACAGGTCCTTTGAAGTTGATTTCCATATCTTTTGTCTTTTAGTCGTAGTTATCATCAAATATTTCGTACCGGAAGGAAAGCGTATCGCAGTAGCAGCTCGATATGCCCGTGTATATCAGGGTGTCTTCTCCTGTCTCCGCGTCTTCTTCCGCTTCCGTGACGGTGTTGCCCCCGTACAGGTCGTGATAATGTGATACCATCATGTGCGGGTCATCCGTGGTGATGTCATAGCCGTAATGCCTGCTCCAGTTTATGAAAAACTCCGTTTCTTCCTCTTCGAGCCTTTCAAGGGCGTCCCTGATCTCGAAGAAGTTGGGACAGAGCCATTCACGGCTGATCAGCGTGTCCGGGATGTTCTCCCATCTGGGATACCGGTATTCCGGTTCCTTTTCCCCGGGGAACAGGTCGGAACAGGCACACAGGAACTCGCCCATGTCGCTGTAGTCGGACAGGTGCAGCCAGTAGTCCCTGTAATCTTTTATCTCCATGAGATGCTGTGTGGTCACGGCAACCTCTGCATTGTTCAGATCCATATTCTTTTCCTGTTATGTATATGGAGCCCGGGGGTTCCATTCCTCCGACTCCCCAAAGGTGCCGTGTCCCGGCTGTGCTGGGTTTTTCGGGGAAATACCGCAGCCACCGGCAAGGATGATTTTCCCGAAAACCGCCTGCGGCATGACCTTGCTCAGCCGAGTGGGACGCGGACTACCTTTGTCGGTGGGAATGGGACTTCCGGGCATCTCCATACGGTTCATGTTCATTCGGTTATTCGCTGGCTTCCCCAACTGATGTGTATCTTGCCTTCGCTGTCTTGCGTGCGGACAAGCAATGGCGTACCACCGGTCAATCCGGTCAAGTGTCTTGTAAAGCTGGTCCTGCTGGAGCTGGCAATACTGCCGGTCCTGTTCTGTAATCTTGTCCTCGTTCCTCACTTGTACGTTCAGGATTCCTGTGAGCAGGTCGGTATGGCTGCCTGCTGTTGTTGCTGTTGTCTGCATAACTGTATTATTTTAGAGATTGTCATTCTCGGGTTTGATGCGGTAACAGTAGGTGATGTGGCTGTCCATGTCCTTGACCAGTTTCACCTGCTCGGGATGGAAATTGAGACGTCGTTCCACGGCCGGAGCGTCTATCTTGTCCCACTCATTCTGCGGCAGGAACCGGTTTTCATGGCGGAAACACCAGAGTACGATCTGGTTTTCCCAGTTACCCTTGAACACGGTTCCTTCGTAGTCCTTCAGGAACTGCTGGAACTCCTCTTCCGTCCTGAAAGCCTTGTCGAAGCCCTGGTACAGGTTGCGCGCGTCCGGACTTGTATCCTTGGTCAGATAGTACTGTCTCCATGTCTCCGTGGTGAAATTGCCATAGAGCGGGTCAGGTTCGGAATAGGACCACAACGGAACTCTTGCCGTGAATGCGACGGCACCGTTGGCACACGCCCCGCAGTTTCCCCAGTTCTTGAATGCTCCTTCCGTCCATCTGACGAATGTCAACTGTCTGGGGTCAATATGGTGGAAGGCCCCTCCGCTGACGCTCAGTCCTATACCGTCATATTCTTCCCAGACAAAGGGAATATAGGGCTCTTCGCAGATGGAGATTAGTCCGCTCGTTTCCTCCCGTTTCTCGATGAGGGCGTTGCCGTAATACCTTCCGTATCGGTCCACATAGATGAGCCTGTCTCCGACCTGCGGAGTCTTTTCTGAGCGTGTCCTCTCTATCAGTTCCACATAGTTATTGGCCATATCCACGTCCTGCTGTGTCAGCCAGTGTTCGTGATCGTACTGCACATTCAATGGCTTGAGTGTTTCCACCGTGTACTTTTTCTTCGCTTTCTGTAACATGACATTTGATTTTTTGTTAGTCCGGCTTACAGGGGCCGGAGTTCCCATAACTACAGGCTTAAAAAGGTCGTGTTCCGTACATGCAAGGCTTCGGGGAAAAATACCGCAAGCCCTCCGGGACGAGGATGATTTTTTCCACGAACCCGAAGGGCTTGGCCTTGCTTGTACGAGAAGAACACGAATTACCTTTGCCTGTGGTTATGGGGACTCGGCTACGGCATCACTTCTCCTTTGGGAGTATATTCCCGACCTATCTCTTAAACCATATTCCCATACAGAGGAACCTGAGAAGGGACTAGTGCTATAATTGGAGCCCTATCCTACCCCATCAAGTCTTTCCTTCTTACACCGGCAGAGACAAAAGCTACATTTTGAGGACACATACTGCCTCTCACTTCGATTCGGAGCCATGTATCCACGAAACAATTTATATTTGCGCACAAACCATAAGCATATATCACTATGAATCAGAGAAATGTAGAATATATAGCACTCTACTCCCTGGTAATTGGAGTCGTTCTTATTATCGGTATTTTAATCCGTCTGTTTGCTTTATCCCAAGGGCTTGACGACTTCAGTAGTACTATCGCATTTTTTGTGACAATCATCATCTTGACAGCGCTCTATGCCAGTTTGCAGATAACCTTCAACCAGTTACTGTCGCCTCGCATAAAAGCGTTTCTGCTTCGTTGCCTTGCTTTTCAGAAGATGAAAGATAATCCCGATTCTGTTCCTGAATCCCTTACAATCGAAGATTCAAACCTGATTACACCAGATGTCATTGAACCTGTTCCTACCGTTGAAGAAACAGTCTCTGCCTCATCAGAATACGAAGCCCTGCGAACCCATGCTATTGCAGAAAAGAATCGGGCTACTCAAACTAGATTGGAAAAAGTCCTCAACTATACGAAGCAAACCATGGCGGCCTACATGAGTGAAGAAGATCTTACCCGCCTGTGCGAATACATTACTGAATATAACGCAGGCGACACCTTACAAAAGATATCGCCTGTAAAAGTTGACGCCCAACTTAAAAGCATTGATATTATGCACTTTGGGTGGAATATCGGCAAAGCCTTCAATAAAAAGCGTGTTCACACTGCCACATTTATTAAGGATGTCTTTGCCCACACCCTCTGTGACTTGGAGATCTCAACGATTGAGCGCAAAATGTCACACAATGAATCTAAGACTAAGATTCATTTAAATAATCAATTAGTGTAGATTCCGTCTATTCTTCCTAACCGCATCTTTTAATGCTTCTATTGATATGTTACTCCTATGCAACATTGCATGACAATTGGGGCAAACAGGTATGAGATCATTCTCATAATCTACCTTATAACTTCTTCCTTTATTTTCAGAGATGGGAATTATATGATGAACATGAATAAAATCCTTGCCTAATTCTCCATATTGCTTTTGAAAATCAAACTGACAAATATTACAGATACATCCATATTTCTGTATACACATTTTTCTGGCTCTCGGATTTCGTTCATATTTATTCACCAAAACTTGTTGTTTTGTGCCTTCATAATATTCATTCTCATATTTTGTGTTACTATCATTATCAAGGATCCAAAATTTTCTTTTTCTCTTTATCATTTTCCGAGGTATAATACCATATTTTTTGCAGAAAACGAGATATTCTTTATCTATGTTTCTATCGTATTCACAAGTATAACCGAGTATTTTATTTATAGCATGAGTCGTTCTACTACCATGTTTACCATTATTCTTTATAAAATGAGTTATCAAGTCATTATGTAAATACCCAATAAATCGACTAGGTGCAAAATGATTATTTTCTCCGGACTTATATACGACAAAATCAATTCCATTACCAATTAATTTTCTGACATTGCTATAATATTCCTCATTATCGTCAGATAAATAAGCATCGATTTGACTCAGATTCTCCATTAATTCAGAGACACTAATAATAATTCGCCCTAATTTTTTCATATTCATTCCCTATTAACTAACACAAAGATACGGATTTATCTCAATCTATCGCCACCAAAAGTTATCTCATAGTTATATTCTGGTGATATTTCCCACCATCAAAACACCAATTTCCTTTGCCAGCAAACAATTAACAACGAGTACGTATGGCAACCGAACAAATCACTTTTGATACGCTGCCGCAGGCGGTAGCGTATCTCACAGAACAGATGGAGCAAATCCGGGAAATGGTAGCGGCACTGCAACCGCAGACTTCTTCCGACAAGCATCGTTTTATTGAAATTGACGAAGCCTGCAAAATCACACGAAAGGCAAAGCCCACCATTTACACACTAGCCCGTAAAGGATTGATTCCTGCTTACAAACGAGGCAAGAAACTTTACTTTTATGAAGACGAACTGCTGCAATGGATTGAATCCGGACGCAAGCAAGTACAGTCTATGTCGCTCCAGGAACAGGTAGCGGAGATTGTACATGGAGCAAAGCGCAAACCCAAGAGCGGTTATAATTTTTGACTCTACACAACTATATAACAGCAAACGGAATCATCAACAAGGCATCATCTCACCTCAGTTTATGTCAAAAGCTTAAGAATCACATATAGATGACTTTGCTGACTATAAAGTAATATAAATCATAACAGAGTCTATCGACACAAGAAAAACCGCTTTCTGCTTCATTATCTCATTATTATTATAAATTCTACTTCCTCAATTCTGTGATTCCAGCTTCAATTAAATGACTAATAACAGGATCATTAATTGTATATTGCTTTGCCCCTTTATCTGTTTCTGGAAGCTCCTTAATAAGATTATAATTCAAAGCTATTCTAATATACGAAATAGCTGTAGGAGTACTTACTTTATATGTGGAAACATAATCATTCGTTTTGATAATCGTTTTACCTATTTTTAACAAGCGATTAATATTTGTGATAACATCTACTTTCCCCATTGACCTTGGATATATTGCGTAATAATCAAAATTCTGACAAAACAGCAGCACTCCCTTATCTATAATACAAGATTCAAATGCTTGTGCCATATCATCTTTATCAGACTGGCAATCATATATATATGAAAACAATCGAAAAACGTATCTAGGTGAATGATTAGATAAATTAATAAGGTCATCAATTTTGTTCTGATTCCTAATTAAAGAATCCAATACTATCCTTCCTCGACTAAAATATGATATCCTTTTTTCTACAATTCTCTTAATCTCTTCATTACTCCATGTAATATCAATCGGTTTAATTTTATCAAACCGGACCCCTTTGTTTGTTAGTTCTGGTTTAATTGCATCCCAAATACTAAATACAATGGAATAATGGCAATCCATCAAAATTGTAGTGTCTTTAAATAAACTCTCTAGGAAATTAGCTACAAGACTAATGTTATTATTTAATTGTGGAAATTCATCAATTTTGTCAAAAAAGATTACAACATTCTTGTATCCAGATTTTTGTATAATTTCCGCAAAATCTGATAAAATAGATTTATAAGCCCTATAATTTAATGGTATTTCTCTTTGCTTAGATTGTTTTATTTCACACTCTGGCAAATAATTTTTATAATATATTTCTTTATCAACCTTGGGTAATCCAAGATGGCTCCTAATAAAATCTGAAGCAATCTCCATACATCCCGATATAGAATAATTTATAGGTTTATTAAAAAATCTATTATAAATCTGTTTAATACAATTAGTCTTATGATAAATATTGGTTCTATTATTTAACCGTGTATATTCCAAAGAACTGATTGTAACAAAAAATTCACTTATGAAGAATGATAACTTTTCTTTTTGTACTCGATTTAAACTACGTATTCTCTTCGGACAATTTCCAAGCTCAATACAATAATACTTTACTAAATATTCAATAATAAGTCTAATAAACTCTGTATTATTATTGTCCTTTGGGATACCATCAAAATTATCAATGATTATAGAAAAGATATTGTCTTTTTCTAAATTTGTCTTCAATTGAGATATCAAAGCTGTTTTTCCAACACCTCTTGCCCCTAAAATAAATCGGCTGTGCCCATTGGCTATATCAGATTGAAGAGTATGAAAGAATTTTGGTTTAATATATATATCATCAAGAAACTCACATTCTTCTTCTGCTGAATATGTCGAAAACGGATTACGGATAAACCCAAGATGACTGTACAACTCTGCCATATGTAATTTTTTTCAAAAATATAAATAACAAGTATAAAGACAAACGAAAATTTTCAAATTATTTTATAGATGGAAGAATATCTCATCTAAAAAAGCCATAAAAGAACCACGACGTAACTCGTAACTTAGCCCTCCAATTAGCCTCGGTTCTTTCTGCCAATCAAAATCAGCAAATACATAGGGGGCTTTTCATTCCTTATTTCTTGGATGCCCTTTCACGTTTCTTGAGACTCAAATACTGCAAGGCCTTTCCCATTGCATCTTCCTTTGCAAGCAGAAGAATATCATCACCCAGTTGAAACGCATAAAGCACCCTAAGATAAATACCAATTGCCACTGTCGGTGCACCTTTCTCGATACGTGAAACCGTAAGGGACGAACAAGTAGCACGTTCGGCTACCTGAGCGATACTGAGATTTCTACGCAATCGTGCAAGTCTGATTTGCTCACCCACAATTTGCATCTTCTGTCCCAGCTTTCTTGGCAGCTTAGTACCCATCGTACTTTTTGTCATTATGTACTCAGAGAATCTTTTTTAGCTCAATCTACCGAAAATTTTCAAAAGATGTATATTTGTCTTTTAATATAGTTTCTAATAAAATCCATCAATGAAATTATTATCGAGAGAATCACCAATTGGGAAATTTGTATTCCCCCATAAAATTGAAATTCAATACAATAGCGAACAAATTGCTGCACAATTCATAAATTCTTTATTTAAAGAATTTTGTGCCCTTTGCTATAAATACATCAGTAATCCAGGTGCTATAGACTCTCCATACGAATATTCAGAAAGGCAGCTTGACACATGCCTTATGCCGGCTCTCTGGAAAATTTGCAATGGTTATGTAATGGCAGAACAACAGGTGACTCGCCATATCCGAGGAGAAAAGATCAATAGCTCTGGACGTATTGACTATTGGTGTTATTATAAGCACTGCACCTTTCTTATTGAAGTCAAGCATAGCAAATGGAGAGGTTCATTGACTAAAGAGGCCAAACACAGATGGAATGTCCTGACGAATTACCAATTGAAAACATTTGTGAAATCTGAAATAAGAAATGGACTGACAATGGGTGATTTATGTATTCCCATAGGACTCCATTTCTTATCTTCTAAAAATATCAATGAAAACCAGAAAGACGAACTAGAGGATATGTATCAAGCTCATCTCCACTTAAGTTCTAGTCGCAACAGTCCCAATTATTGTTGTTCATTTGAGCCAAATATAAAGCGAAATAACTTAATTGAAAAAAGAATCGCAATAATAGTAAGGATAAACCAGGCTATATCATAAACCAGGAATTCCCCTTTCTCAGTCACATATTGCCACATGATCTTATGAGCGCCTTATCTTTCTATGAATCTCAAGGAATCAAAATAACATTGCAAATCACTACCGTTAGAGGATAGTTCAACCGAAGCGATGCATCGCTATCAAATCTCTTCACCGGCCTCAATATCCCGCTCAAAGGTAGCCCTTATCAAGAATGATATATTGGATAATAAGACTGGTGAAATCTCGTCTCAAAACCCGATTTATACCTATTGGTTGAAGACTGAGTACTTCGCAAAATAATCATAATGTCCGCCCTTGTTTCAGAGCTATTTGGAGACTTTTTCTCACCCCAAGCAGCATTTCCTACAAGTTTTTGCACTGCACATTTTGATATTCAAGAAATTACGCTTATTTTTACTATCCTAAAAAGAGGTACAAAACAAGAGGAATACAAAAGCTACTGACTTACAAATTATCCAGCTCATGGCTGCTTGCCAATGGCAGTATTCAAACCGATATACCATTGTTAATCAACACATAAAAGGCCGACAATTTATGGCTGGTTGTAATTGTCTCGAAAATCTCTACTATCCAAGAACAAACGGTAGAATTATATGGAATTGACACAACAACAAAAGCACGTATTAGATGCGATAAAAAAGTTTATGGAGAGTGATGCCGCCGTTTTCATTCTTTGCGGATATGCTGGTACGGGTAAAACGACCATGATTAAACAGATGGCGGACTATATATCTACGATTCGGCCGATAACCTTAATGGCTCCTACCGGTCGGGCCGCCCGAGTTCTACACCTCAAAACGGGATATGAAGCCTATACCATTCACCGGGTCATATACGATAAGGCATCGCTGGCCGTAAAACCGGTAACCGATATTGCCGATTCGGAATTTAAGCTACACTTTCCCATATCTTTCAATATCCGTAATTTGGTAGCTATTGTCGACGAGGCCTCCATGGTCTGTGCCCGTCAAGTCAAACAAGAGCTATTCGAATTTGGCACCGACAATTTAATGGACGATTTGTTGACCTATGCACGTCCTTCGTCTGGTGGAAAAATTATTTTTGTAGGAGATCCGGCTCAGTTACCCCCGGTTGGTGACCCTGTTTCCCAAGCATTGAACGAATCCTATTTTGAAGCCAAGGGATTAAAGGTAATGACTGCAGAGTTGACCGAGATTCTCAGACAAAAGGGGGACAGCATGATTTTGAAAAATGCCCTGCAAATAAGGAATCTTTTGGAGAAAGACAAACGCAACCGATTGGTATTTGCCGAGAAAACGGGCGAGGTTGAATGCCTATCCTCGGGCGAACTGCTCGACAAATATCTGGAAACGAGGAAACAAAACGGAGCCAACAACACCGTAGTCATCTGCTATTCCAATAGTGATGCCGCACAATATAATCAGGCTATCCGACAAAGGATATATGAAGAAGCGAATCCTCCCTTAAAAGAGGGAGAGGTACTTATGGTTGTGCAGAATAATTTTTACTTGGACCGAATGAATGGTGAGTTCATTCCCGTATTGCACACAGGAGAAAAAGTGCAGCAGTCGGCTCCGGTATATGTACAAGAGGGCGGGAATAAGGTTCGAAAAATTATCACGTTGGAATTCATGCGCATTCAAATACCCGATTCGTCGGGCCATCCCGTGAGTTGCTTCTTATTGTTAAATCTGTTGAATAATCGAATGTCGAACTTGAGCATAGATGAGTGTAGAGCCTTGTATATCAATTTTTGCATGCGTCATCCTCATCTGAAACAAGGTACGAAGGAATTTGCCGATGCCCTGGAAGCCGACGCGTATTACAACTGCTTGAAAGCGAAATATGGTTACGCGGTAACCGGTCATAAATGTCAAGGCGGAGAGTGGGACTGCGTATTTGTCGACTATACCGGACGAACTGGATTGAGTAACGATTGCTTGCGTTGGGCATATACCGCAACAACCAGGGCAAGACGCACCTTGTATATAGCCAATTTACCTCACATAACTCCTTTTTCCAAATTTCGCATCGAGCCCCTGCAAGCCTGTTCAAAAATCAATGAAGAGTGCAGAATTATCGGCAAAATCACCCCCTCGCCCTTTCACGAAGCTTCTGCGCCCGATTATTTGCAGGCCAAGTGGATGTGCATTCAGCACAATATGGAATGGTCGCCCTATAAAATAGCGCAGATCATCAGCAAACCCTATCAGGAAATCTACTATATACAAACACCTCAAGGCCTGGAGCGTTATGATATCCGATATAAAAAGGGCGGTATTTTTCTACCGGCCGTACCTCAAACACCATCGGAACATAGTGTAATGGTCTGCACGATGCTGAACGATGAGCACTCCATGCCTTTGGTCTTCGACTATGTGCCCTCCAATCAGATTCATGAGGAGCTGTATCGACTGATACGCTCGGCATGCGACAGCCTGGACATTCAGATTACCAATGTAGTAGAGCACCCCGAAGATTACAGTGTAATCTTCTACTTCCGCACATCTGGCACACTGTCGTATCTGAAAATATATATCAACGAACAAGGCTTCGTCACTTATGCCAAGCCGATGTCATTAGCCGGGAAAGATGATGGTGAACTGAAAATGCTGATAGAGGAAATACAAAATTATTTCATATAGACATGGCTACCCTGAAAGAGATAACGGCCTTGTGCAAAGCGGGCCAGCCCGAGTCGGCTTATGCAATAGCCAAAGCCGATTGGAGCGTTTCGCCTCAAAATATATGGTCCCAACGTGGCATGGGCTGGGCACTGTATTATTTAATCAAGTTGGATGTCGAAGAGAAGAGACAATCCGATTTTTGGGCACATCTGGAAGAATTGGTGAACCTCGATCTGCTTACACCAGAAAACGATCCGCTCATTTTCGACACGACCCTGTGGTGTATCACCGAGTTCATAAAAGGGCTGTCTCCCGAAAAGCCCGACGACCTGGACCACCTATTCTCCCTCATACGGAAATACTCGTTCAACCCGTCCAAAGGATACTCCTTCCTGCTAAAGGTCTGTTTGAATTTCGAAACTTGGGAGAAGTGGGCCGAATTTCTTGAATGGTGGAACATGGACAAACTGCTGCCCGAAGATTATCAACCGGTTAAACTGAAGAACGGACGGAGCATAATCTCTTTGTCCGAACGAACCTATATCGCTTATGCCAAAGTCTTGCTGAAGTTAAACGACCGGGAGCGAATCGGAGTTTTCCTACCTAAAATAGAAAAACTAATGGACGACTATCCGTCGATGCTTTATCCCGGATACTTCTGCGGAAAACTGATGCTGGCCATGGGTGCCGAGAAAGATGAGGCTCTGGAGAGTGTATTACCATTTGTCCGGAAAAAGAAATCGGAATTCTGGGTATGGCAACTACTCAGTGAAATCTATCAAAACGAGAGCGAGATACACCTGGCCTGCCTGTTGAGGGCCATACATTGCAAAACCCAGGAAACATTCTTAGGGAAAGTCCGCATGAAACTCGCCGCAGCCTATTTACAGAAAAAAGACTATCCGCGTGCCAAATTTCAGATAGAGCAAATTGTACAATGCTATACCAGTCAGAAATGGCGTTTACCACACGAAGTTCAAAACTGGCTAAAAGAACCGTGGGCACAACAGGGCACTAGCGATGGCAGCGACGGTATGGACTACAAGCAACCGACCGACGCCATCTTGCTGCATGGAACCAACGAAGATATCGCCATCGTCACTTATATAGACCCGAACAAAAAACTGGCAGCAATCGTATATGGCTACAAACAACGAAGAATGGTGAAACTCTCCAACCTACCCCAGAAGGTAAGGGTTGGATCAATCATCAAGCTATACTGGCTGCCCGTGAATGAAAAGGATATGAATATTGTGAAAACCCGTTTTATCGAATCATCGGCCTTGAAAGATACTTCGTATATCCAATCACTGACGGGACTTGTCGAAAGAATCCCCGACCGATTGTTCGCTTTTGTCAAGGGGAACGGAATAGAATGTTTCATTCCTCCGCACATGGTCCACACATATCGCCTGGAGAACAGCGATTGCATCACCGCATTAGCCGTATATAACTACAACAAGAAAAAACAGGAGTGGAGTTGGAGTTGTGTCTCTCTAACCCCCAAAAAGAAATAGATTAACATACAACCAATTACAAACCATAGTATATAAAAACGGGGCTGCATCGGTTACGATACAGCCCCGTTCTTTTTTAACATTTCATACTCTGCCCTTGTCTTCAAAAGTAACAAATCGCACTGTCACCCCGTGTCGAAGCAGTAGACTGCCCCGTCATTCCGCGCTACGACGCGGAATCCAGGAAATACCCGAAAAAGTGCCGGGACTGGACCCCGCATCAAGTGCGGGGTGACACCCCGTGCCGAAGCAGTAGACATAGGTACCTTAAAAGGAGTGTTATTATATATAACATTCTTTGTCTCAATACCGCCGAAGCAGTAGACATAGGTACCATTCACTAAAAAAATAAAAATTATGGATATTTTGTCTCAATACCGCCGAAGCAGTAGACATAGGTACCAATCTGATTTTCAGCTTCCTTTCTAAATTCGGAGAAACAGCGTCTAATACAAACGACTCATTCCCAATGGTTAACATTGATGATTCTCCGTTTTCGCAAATGTAGGTATAAAAATTTGAATAAACAAGCCTTTTTGCGATCTAAAAATCGGCAAGCAACTGTTTATCAAAGATTTGATTGTCCAAAAATTTTCGCAAATCTCCTGCGGTTTTTCCGATAAAAGTAGGCTTGCGAAAAAATGGGTAAAACAAGATCCAATTTCGCACTGATAATCAGACATCTAAAAAACCGAAAAAAGCTGATTTTCGCAAATCCCGGTGTCTAAAACAGGAGAATCATTTTTTGCGACCCTTTCTTGGACCCCGCATCGAGTGCGGGGTGACCTCCCTCCACCGAAGCAGTAGACATAGGTACCATATACGTACTTCCTTAATTGTCTCCCGGAAGAGTCTCAATACCGCCGAAGCAGTAGACTACTCTGTCATTCCGCGCTACGACGCGGAATCCAGAAATGCCCGAAAGAGTGCCGTAACTGGACCCCGCATCATGTGCGGGGTGACATGCCGTGCCGAAGCAGTAGGACAGGAAATAAAAAATGTCAAAGAACGCATCGCCCCAAGCGATAATCAATTGCAATTCAAAAAGTCAGACATCAGCCCTATCAACTCGACCGGTCAGGCCTGTTTCTCCTCCTCTCAATCTTCCGTATCAGGAAACTGCCTAACCCGTAACTGATGTCGGCTCCTACACCCAAGGCTTCGGCGAATGCGAGCAAGGGCAGATAGTGTGTGGGTACTTGACCGAAGACGAGACACCCCGTATATCCACCCATGGTATAAACGGCGTTTGCCCCCTTCTTGGGTGTATTGCGCCGTTTCTCCCAACGCAAGTCGGCCCGCAGCAAGAGGGTCTGTTCAGACGGTTGCAGATATTGGTCGATTTGCCTGTCCATCTGCGCCTTATCGAGAGGGGACGGATTGTCGGTGTAGAGTATACTTAGCGTTACCAAACGGTATGCCAAAGAGCGCATGAATTGACAGAACGATGGGATACCGTTCATCTTGCTTTGGAATCCGTTCCCCTCTTTCTTCGAAACAGGAAACAGGCATACGGGTGTTTTCAACAACAGCTCCAGAGTGGTCACCGCATCGGAGGATTCGCAGAGCCCTATCGGACAGCTTTGCGGTGGAGTCTCGACAATATCTACCAGGGTCAACGGGACTATCGGGTGGCCAAACCCTGCTTGCAGCATAACCCGCAAAGCCTCTATGAACAGTTGCTTATGGACAACCATATTCCCTATTAAAACGAGGGAGAAGGTGTAAATCCAGTTCTCCTCCAAGGTAAATCCAGGAGCCTCGTAAGGCAGAGTGCTGCAATCGAAGAGGAAGCCTTTGGGAAATCCGCCTTGCAGTTGCTTGTACAAGAAATGATCTTGGGGCAGAGGCAGGGTATCGATATGCCGGCGCAGGGACAGGCCCTGTTCATCGAGAACCTGGTCGGCGGCATACAGGAAACGGTTTCGCAATACCGCGCCTATCCAGAATTTCATAGACACGCGCTCTTGTGCAAAAAAACGTACCGTCAGACGGGAAACCGAAAGATTTTGCAATAGATTTTCCATAATTATCAGAGGGGCTATCAGTCTTTATATTCCAATCGGCCATAACCGACATTTGTCTTGGCTCCGATGCCAAAGGCTATCAGAATAGCTTTGAATAGCGTCTCCTTCTCGTTGGCGGTCAACGAATCGGAGTCTGTTAATCTGAATCTAAATTCTATCTTACACCCCGACGCAATCCTCACGAATGTCAAAGGAACTGGATTTTTGAGCGGATCGCTCCCATGAGGCGTAATAGAATCGGCTGCCAAAAAACGGTTGCGACTGTTTGTATTAACGACAATGGCATCGAAAAAGATATCGCGCTCGTATGGCGAACGAGAATCCCGGTCGTCATCGTCACCAAAGATAGCATCTGCCCACGCTTTAAGAGGCTTTGACTGCATCTTGCGTTGAATGGGTTCAAGCTCGTTTTTAAGATTCGGAACCAAAATCGGCAGTATGTCCAGCAAGTTCTCTTCTTGAAAAGCGCTGCGCAACACGCCTTTTACAGATGATCCGTAAATCACGGGCAATCCCGTCGTATAGTCCAAATGGAGTCCCAGTTTGAATTCGCCTTCGACCTTGGCTTCGTGATTGATGCCCACACCGGTCACCAGACCCGGATAGCGAACATCCAATGTAAAACCATGTTTAACGAACGTGTTTATCGAGCCAAGCGCCTTTTTTGCCTCGTCCAAATAGGATTGATTACTCGATTCAAGAAGCTGGTTGTTGCGGCTTTCAATTTCTACTGTACCTTCATTATTGGTACTCACTTCGTTCTTGTCGGAGTTCTTCTTTATACAAAAGTATATGCCGGCAAAATAATCTTTGTAATAGAATTTATGTAAGTTCTTCGGCATGATTATTTCTTTAGTTTATAGGTTCGAATTACCTGCTTTAGAGCTGTTGCACATTCGAGAACTTCAGTCGAAAGTTGCTTCAGTATCTTCTTATCGTTTGCACATGTGAAGGCCGTCCTCAATAATGTATCGGCACCCTTAACCTTTTGATTCAAAGGCTGGTCCTTGATTTGTATAGATACCTCTTTATCATTCTCTATCATTTTCCCTATCGCTTCCAAAATGTTACGGCGATTGATTTTTCGGGTATCGCTTGCCTCCTGATAATAAATTGCCAATGCCGGTATCAAGCCACTCATAAGCACCGTAATGCCGAAAGCCGATGTCTGACCATTGTACGAATCTTCAATAAAAGGACCGTCTTTATCCTGCTGCAATATACCACTGTCGTTCAGAGCCTGATTGGCCAGCTGCATCATCTTGGCCATTCGTTTCTTGTTCATAGTCATGCCTCCTTGATTTTAATAAATTGACAATATCCATATCCGATGGTGGCGTTTGCTCCAATTTGCACTATCCGCTTATCGAATGTTTTTGTAATGATCTTATCCATGTTCTGTACCGATACGGATACGGTTTTATATTTTGCCTTTTCCGGATCCTGTGCTTCACCATCTTTTTCTTTTCTGGAGACTTCGACCGAAGAGGGTGCTATAAGGATTGTGCCGAATATACTTTTCTGAGGCAAAACTTGCTCATACCACAGATTGCCATTCCCAATCAAAGTGTTTCGGGCCACGATGGGAAGTTCTTCATTCGAGCAAAGCTCCGTGAAGTCTTTATGCTCTATAATGCTCTTCCCGGCCCCTTCTTCTCCATCGAAATGAGAGTCACGCGTTTTGAGTTCCTCTACCAAACCGGAGTAAGATAAATCTATCCCCATCAATTTCAACAGCTCTACATATTGCTCGAGCGTTTCCTTACTGGTGACTAACTTATACAGATTATTGTCATCTTGTACCGGCAACAAAAGTAAATAGGCATCGAAAAACAGACAGCCTCCTTTTTGGGTCTCGACAATCTCGTCTTTCTTATCCTTTTTGTCGACACCGAAAATTGCCACCCGCTCTGCCGGGGACAACTTGACCTCTGACGTGGCATATTCGTTCATCGCACCCTTCAATGAACTGGCATTTATACAGGGAATCGTAGTGAGTACATTACGCTGAATCTCCTTATCGATAAGCCCTACACTGGAAGTATTTTCGTTTCCTACATGGATATTTGTCTCGGCTTGTATAATCCAAACACTTTTCATATTTTTATCTTGTTTAGTTGGTTATTGTATTATGTAATTGTTATATCCTATCTGGCGAAATTCTTTCTTATCATTCACCAATGTTCCAAATGCGGCAGCGGCTGTTTCATCGGCAAAATAGAATACCGAACCTCTCTCATACAGATAGTATCTCTCTTGGACTCGTTTGACGTCACCCAATATGTTATAATTTCTGGTTTCAACATTTGTACAGAGGAATCGGAACGGAATCGTCTCGGTAATACTGAATCGTACACTCGCCAAATCCGCAACATCCAACAACGTGTCGGACAATAGGATAACCCGGCTGCCACCTGTCACCTTTTTCAACGAATCTTTCGGATAGGCTAACTCGATTCCGCTTTCACCCAACAAGGTTGCCGAAAGCGAAAACCGGCTGCCATCGGCTCCTAAAGAGACAATTTCGTTTTGACAGGCTTCCAAATCGAAATCACACTCTACCACAAAGGCAAAATAAAAGTTGTCCTTCAGACGATAGAATATCTGTTTATAGAATCCCTTGGTATCGCTCCGCCCTTTGTAGTTTTTATTGATACCAATACGGCTATCCTTCTGGAAAATTTCTTCTTCTTTATAAACAGTCCCGCTATTGAGACCAATATACAAAACATCGTAATTCTCTTTCGCACTATAACCCTCTATGGTCGGCAGACTCAATGCCCGTGCATTGTAGTATACGGAACTCGATTCGTTTTTACCGAACGATATACCGAAGCGATAGTCCTTGGGAACAGGCAAGACGGCTTCTTCACCCTTTCTCAGGAAACAGGGGCCCAATGCTTTGATTTTTCCGAAATCATTAGGTTTGTTATGCTCAATCGAGACCTTGAAACTTTCCCTACCAATCAAGTCTATTGCTTTGGATTGATCGATTATCCTATTGCGCTCTTGTGAAAATACCTCCGGGCTTTGGGTCAGCAACAGATAGCGCATCATTCCCAGCAAAGAGGTCTGCTGCGGGAACTTGTTAGAGGCAATGATATAACTCGAAAATGCTTCATTGAATTTGCTTTTCTCGTCAGCCCCCACTTGGAAAGTCATGTCACCTCCAAAAAAATATTTGCCAAGCGGTTTTAATGTTATCAGATATTTACTCATCTTTCACCTCCTCACCCTTAATGAATTTTGCAATACGAAGTACACTAAAGAAAGTCGATATGATGCTCTTCATATCTTCCTCTATTGTAGCCTCCCGATATTCTTTTTTATTTTCTTTTGCCTCTTCGGCTTTCCTTTTTTTCTCTATAAAGTAATCTTTATAGATGAATTCGAACGTATCTTTTGTTTTCAATAGATAGGTCGTTTCATCTTCCGATTTAGCCGCTACATCTACAATCTTCTCATAAAAGGCATTGAGGCGTTTGTCGAGATTCTCAAAAGGTTCTTCTTTAGGCAATACACCAAGCAGCTGTTCATTGGCACGTATTTTATGGGCAACGGCCGATACAAAAGACTCTTTAGGCGTAAATCTAATTAAATCGTCCAAATTGTAATGAATCTGTAACGATTTGCTCATTACCACTTCAAAGTCGGACCCGCTGTTCTTTCGCAAATTGATGGCTATTGCATTCTTTTCAGGCACCTGCTTGGCATTCGAAAGCAACATGTTTCGAGCTATCTCCCAAGCTTCATACAAGGGATACTTGCAATAGATAATAGAGATGCCATACGACATGGAGGTATGTACGGGGACTGTCTTGGTTTTACCTCCTTCATCGATTTTAGCCTCTACTTTGAGTTGATCCACATAGCGTTGAATGTCTTTTTGATATTTCCCATCAATCTCTCCAATCAGCTCCAGAATGTTTTTGTCATCAGTTCCACATACCGGAGCGATAAAAAGCAAATCATCGCCTCCGGCATAGATGGGAAGTCCGCCAAAGGCTTTGATTCTTTGACAAGCATCATTGCCAAAAGCAATCAACCGAGATGAAAAGTCATTCAGTTTTCCATCCATTTGTTTAGAAGAAACGATTTTGCCCATACAATCGCCATCGGCCTGCACAATACATACATATCGTTGATAAGAATAATCTATTTGTTTGGCATTAGCCCGGGCAATTTCTTCGAGCGTCCCGATTGAGTAATAGTCCTTATTGAAAGCTATCTTATATAGAGGTAAATTCGTATTCGCCTTCCTCAAGTATTTCAGTATTGCATCAAATGTATCCGAGTCCCATGCCACCTGATTTAATTCCAAGATATCTAATGCCTTATTCAATCCGGCCATGGCTTCTGACGAAGATGGATATTCTTGACATACAGTCATGATACGGAAGAAATTCCTTGCCACATCTACGTCCAAGACTATATCTTCGGCAAAAGACTTAAGAGCATCTTCTAACAGACTATTTATGTCTATTTCCTGTTTTACCACATAAAAGGCTCTATCGGGATACAACCCTACTCCAACAAGCGGGTTCTCTTCATTCCCTTTTTTCTCTTTATTCTCTTTCTCATATGCTGGTGAAATAAGCTCCAGAGAGTTTTTTTCTTTCTGTAAATGTGCCAAAATGCACTCCATCAAATAGGAGAACATATAACTTGCGGCCCAAAATTCCTTGGGCTTTCTGGCCATCGAAAATGTCTTGATAATGGGACCTAAATTTATAGCTAAATATTTCATATTATGTCTTATAATCAGGAGAGTTCTACAGAAATCTTATTTTTTTGAGCATTCATTACAACAAAGCTCTTTTTTTCGAAACTTTCATGGAATGATTTTATGAGATCGGCATAGTCTATAATGTATTTTTCATCACCCCTTTTAACAAACATTGGTACAGAGACTTTCAATTCTTCTTGTTCTTCTTTTCTCGTAAAGGTAAACATCAGATCCTCGGGAATTGTATTCTTAATACTTTCTATAATCTTTTGGTCAAAAAGAATATATATAATTACCTTCGCTCCATCAAATATCGGTTTAAAAATAATGGGTGATGGTATACGTTGAACCGATTGTTTATTACTTGAAATATCAACATCTATTTGTTCAAATGACTCATATACTTCCTCTTTCCCATCCTTTCTATTATATCTCTTTAGAATCTTTCCAGTCATTTTTTTGTAAGTAATCTTATCGATTGGGTACCCCAGGTGGGCTCTGGCAAAGAAAGAAGAATTATTATTCGGCTGTTCTTGCGGATCACCCTCCAATTTGACACTCTCCAATCGTAATTGCTGCTTGACTACCCGTTTTTCCAATGTTAACTTTATTTTTGGTTTATTTAGATATTGATACAAATACGACTTATGATATAACTTCCGACAATCTCTGAATATAGTTCCATCGAATTGGTTTACTTTCCTTTTGGTATAATTGATTCCCGACTTCAACGACTTCCAATAGTAATCGATAACTGTAAACAAAGTTATAAATCTATTATTCTTATTATCATTATTATAACTAATATAAAAATTAAAAGGCATATGCAAAGGAACCGATTGATCATTTATTTTTGAAACGGTAAAACTTCCAAAGCCTTTATTACTACGCTGACCAAAATTATTTTTAGCAAAGAATAATACAATATATTTCTTTATAATGTCATATAAGTTGAAGCCAGGCCCATTTACAGTCTCTTTTCCCTTGTTTTTAATAATAAAAATCAACTCAATTGGGTACTGTGTATAAGAGAGATTCGCCAATTTATCTCTATCCGTTTTTCCTCCCAGATTAGATAAAATCAACGGGAAATTTTTCAATAAATAATAAGTTTCTTTCTTATGTGTTTTCTTATCTTCCTTAATTTTAGGCTTATCGGTTTCTAAAATTTTAGTTCTTAAATCTATATCTTTTACATCGATCCTCAAACTATAATCCAAGGCATAAATGTTATCTTTGTTTATAAACAAGTCGTTATAATCTTTCTTGACTTCCCCTTTCACTTCTTCATAAGAACCACCCCCTATTTGCTCAATAATATATTTATCCAACTTGGGCTTTACCTCCGAGGTCCGTAGAGTCGCATTCGGTTCATTCGGCTGAAAATGCAATAATGGCGTATGCTGCTTTAATGTCACTTTTAATATTTGCATAATACAAAAAAAATTACACGATTTTTACTTTGCTTTTGTCTCTATCACTTCCCGAGGGTTCTTTTCGGCACAAACCTTGTTGCTCTCCGGCTTGTTAACCACACCGTTATTCACGTCCCCTCTCAACAATTTTTCCCAGTCTGTTTTATGTTCCCACTCAAGTTCCTTCATCTCCTTTTCATGTAAGTGGAGATTGGCCTGACGTGTAGTCTTGTCATTTTGTACAGCTTTGACCAACTTCAACAGATAATGGCTCAACAGCCAGATTGCGCCTACTATTGCCACACAAACTATCAATGTACACAGAACTCGTTGAGTGCCATATTCGGTCAACTGAATACACATAAAATTCATTGGTTACGTCCTCCTATATTTTTTATGAATTTATACCCCAATAACGACAGCCCCACAATCAAAGCCGTATGTACCCAGAAGCCCCAATCGCCTTCCAGGTCTTTCACGGGATTCATGCCGAAGATCCCGGCCAATACCGTTGCAGGCAAGAATATGGCTGCCAGTTTATTCAAATACTCGCCATTCTCACTTCTATTCTGGTCTACCAGCAGCGTAACATACTGATACAGTTCGCCTATCTCCTGATCCAAATCTTTTATCTGTTCATCAGAGTCGAATTGGCCGAGCAACATATTGTACATTTCAATACCCTGGTCTTGGGCGGTCACACTTCTGAAATAGATTTGATTGACAAACCGGATATACTCCTTGTACAACGACCCTATTCTCTGTGCGATCACCTTGTTTGTCGCGTTCAACCCAGGCGCAAGTTTCAAGCAACTCACCTCGGTGACCTCACCCGAAAATCGAAGCATCGATGCCCGCTGTGCAATAACCAGCTCAAACATGCGGGAATAGATGGTGCGCATGTGCATCGACAGGACGTCCCGGGCAAAACTGTCTTCATTGGTCAATAAGACCATCGAATAGCGCGAAATTCCATACAAGCTTCCATAGTTCTGCCACCGGCAATAGGTTGCCGCATCGAGCAATTTCTTTTTCATACCGGTATTCTGGCAAGTTACCTCGGTAGATTTGTCGACAAAGACATACTGATACCAAAAATCGCCATACTCGAATTTATCATCCGTCCTCTCGCTGTCGCCTTTCACTTTATTGGCCAGCTTGGTGTTCCCATACCAGCAATTCACCAGCATGCGGTCGTCAATAACCGGAACCACCTTCAAGGCCGGCGACAAATCGATAATGAGATTCTCGATAAAAGTGGCCGGGCTCCATACCGAGTGCAACCCTCGCTGATTGCCTTGAGCATTCACCCCATAATCGAAAGTATCCCTATACCTCTGCTCGTCACCGGAGAGCCCGGTGATAGAGATAGTGCGCGCTATCATTCCCCGGCTCTCCTGCGAAAACTCGTTGCTATGAGGCGGCATGACTCTACGTCCGAACTGATTGATGTCCAGGATAGCATTGGGGTCCCACTGGTCCGGGCGGTCGTTCTTCAAGAAAAACGACAAGATACCTACACCCGTGGCATAAAGATTGATATTCATCGAGTCTACTTGCAACGTATAGGTTCTATCCTCCAGCTCGATATGATACTCGACACGTTTCACCTGCGGCTCGTTCCGCTCATAATGGAACAAGATAGGATCCTCTTTCCCCTTCACATCATAAAGAACCGGGTGAACAAACTCCAAGAAATATTGTCGCTCGCCAAACAATTCACAAGCCTCTTGCTGCTACTTGGCATCTCTTGGCCTACAGACCTCCGCAGGGTCCAGCTGCACCCTGCGCCACTGCGAGTAATCCGATATAGGGATACGGCTCAAGTCTACCTGCTTCGAAAAGACCCTCTCTTTATCGCCGTTCAGCGACCATCGAAATGGGAAATAGAAGATGTGATAGCTACGAAAAAACACCCGACGGATTCGATTCACCATCGACTGCACCTTTTCTTTCGAAACAGCCCCGTCTTTAAGGCCTACATATTCCTTTCCGCTGTAAAGATATACGCTTTCTTTTTGCGTAAAAAGCTGGCGTACCTGGTCCGTTTTCTTCCCGTAAAAGCACCAACGGTCGTCCATATATATCAACAGGTTGTCGTATGGATACAACCGGTCGCATATCGGCGAGAACTTGGGCGAGAGGGCCTTGACAATCACCAGCTCGCCACAATCTTCCTTATGGTCATAAATGGCCATTTGGGCCAGCCGTTCATCTCTGTCGGTCACGCCCTGCGCCTCGCGATCCCGCCGGCGAATGTCCTTTATCTCGGCATCTGTCACCTGAAGGCCCGCATCTGTCATCGCCTTTATATAACCTTTGTCATTTGCAGCAACCAGCTGCTGGTATCGGTCCAATGGCACCCTCAATATCTCGGCCACCTGTTCCAGTGCCGAAGGCTTATCGCTATTTTCATTGTGGTGATCTATGACCTTGTATTTGCGAGGTTTCGGTACATCGGCCTCCAACTCCACCCCACAGATAGTCCAATCGGGAGAGTTGCCATACTGTTCCAGCACCGGGGCATACGCACTCAACCGGGCATTGTCCCAACGCAAGCCCGCATCGAAATATCGAACGCCTTGTTCACAAAGCAACTCTTTTATGGTACACATTTCAAGATCGTGTCCCCCCAAAAGGAAAATGATTTTCTCCTTGTCAATTTCTGAAGATTTCAACATAAAAGTCTTTAACTGGTTTATTCCGCCACTCCGTCCCCCTATTGCTCTCCCGGTATTTCAATATGCAGTTCCTATCGACCTGCAAACCATTCGTTTATCTGTAAAAGAATGTCCTCCTGCAACAATTACCTTCATAGCATCAGGTGGTGTAGTTTTCATGGTTCTGTTTTTTATAAATCTTTCGCAATTTATAAAATATTTATTACACACCTGCAAAAAAGCACATTTTTTTCTTAAAAGTCCATCGCCTCCATTCCTATGGCACGACCTATCTCCTCCCGAATCGCTATGAAAGCATTTGCTTCATAGCCCCTTATCCTTGTTATAATGGAATAGTAATGTACATGAAAAAGTTTGGTTTTGTTGCCATTATTATGGGTCTTAATCCTTGTTATAATGGAATAGTAATGTACTGAGATATGAAAGCTAAGAAACAATTAATCACTACGTCTTAATCCTTGTTATAATGGAATAGTAATGTACAGTCGATGTTTTTACTAATGGAAAATATTCTGGGTCTTAATCCTTGTTATAATGGAATAGTAATGTACAACACGAAAATCAATAAGTTAAAGAACTATATGATTTACTATGAACGCAAAGATAGTGAAAGGGAGCGAAGAATAAAATATCGAAACTCTGTTTATGATATTTTTTATTCCGAACCGCATCCTATCTTATTCAAAGATAGTAAAAGAAATCAATAAGTTATGCCTTACACTCCAAAATTTTCGCAAAAGTCCCTTTTCGATAATCTCATTTCAAAGGAAACCGACTGTAAATTTTAATTAAATATCTGCATATCAACAAATTAAATACAAACAAATTTTCGCAAATGAAAAGTCATATTTAATAAAATAGGGTATTTGCGAAAAAACGGCTTTTTAACAACACGCAACACGCTGATAATCAATACAGGTTATCTACAGAGGTCCTCTTTTTTTCGCAAGTGATTCTCCATTTTTCTCAAAATCATACATTTGCGAAAATTTACGTCCCAACACTCGACAGGTCTATTTTGCAAATATCTAATAATCAGGCACATCAAGAAAATCAAATTTTCGCAAATGAATTTTATCCCCACACATCAGAAACAGGCCTCAAATCTATATCGATAACTATATCTGATTTTTATAAAAAATTTACTATCGTATACATAATAACCATATCTTTGTGTGATAACAACTAAATAACCCGACAGGTAACGATGGAAAACCAAATAGAAATACTGACCATTCAATTTAAAACTCCCATAAGCGACAAAGAGATAAAATGGTTCAGAGGGGCTATAATACATGCCTTACAAAACGACAATATTCTTTTTCACAACCACACCCCAACGAATTACAGATACTCTTATCCCTTGATTCAATATAAACGAATAGACCAGTGTGCCGCCATAGTCTGCATAAACGAAGGGATAGCTGCCATGGGAGACTTTTTTGCCAACTATACAGGCGAAATGACAATCGGCAACCAACGTAAGCAGATGGAGATAGAGAGCCTGAAACCGGCACTGTTTACAATAAAGCTATGGGAACACATGTCCTGCTATAAAATAAAACGATGGCTCCCACTCAACAGCAGAAACTACGCGATATATAATCAAATCGAAAGTCTGGTTGAACGAATAGAGTTTCTCGAGAAAATACTCATAGGCAATATTCTCGCTTTTACCAAAGGGGTAGGTATTTTTCTGGAAGAAGAGCTGGTCTGCAGAATTACCGAAGTTACCAGATCTTACCCCATCAGGAACAAAGAGGTGAATATGGAAGCCTTCGATATCAAATTTGTCTCAAACATATCACTCCCCGACTACATAGGGCTGGGGAAAAATGTGAGCATAAATTGCGGTATAGTCGTTGCCGAACATGCCTACCTAAAAGCAGACCAAGGATCGCCTTGCTGTGACAAAATTTGAAGCCGGGAATATAATTGATCATAGATGCTTTTACCCCGACATTTTAGTCTCGAATGTAATGACAATATTGTCAATGACTCAAAGGCTGCTCTTATCAAGAATGACATATTGGATAATAAGGCTGGTGAAATCTCATTTCAGAATCCGATTTATGCCTATTGGTTAAAAACAGAATATTTTGCAAAATGAGTTATATTTGGAGGAAACAAATAATTAAATGTTGGAAATATGGTCTTATATGGATACAACCTTTTTGCCACTATTTTTTATATTTTTGAAAACAGAATTCAGATATAAGAGGAAGCTTACAGTTGATTCCTGTTTTCATTTACACAAAATTTTTAGCAGTATCCAAAAACTTTTTGATACGGATTATTATAGAATCTCGCTATTTAATTTTGAATGAAATTTCATAAGTATCAACCTTTTCCGAGTATCTATTTTTTTCCTTAAAAAAACATTTTATGATGGTTATATTTGATCCATTAACAAGGGCTATATGATAATTATCTACATTCTCTTGAGCAACTTTCCATTCATTTGCAGAGAGGAAAAATCTATTTGAAGATGAACACTTCACCTCCAAATAATTCTCAACATCATTCTTGTCAATGTAACTAAAATCATATCCAGCAGAATCCCCTTGTACAGCTTGTAATCTGCCAGCAGAAGACATCCATTTTACATTTTTGTATTGCTCTGGATTCTGTAATAAATAAGTGTTTACAAGAGCTTCTGCATCCTTTCCATCTTTTGCTTTTTGTTCCTCATTTTGGGTATTGAAGTTTCTACCAGGTTTCTCAATTGTTTTACTTTCTCTATACTTTTTCTTTTTCCTATCTCCTTGTGGGGAAATTTTAGAATAATCTAATATCGTAGGCTTTATGGCAAGTATTTGAATATCTTTATCCTGATTGCCATTTATAATTTCCTTGCTTTTACTATTCTCATATTTGTCTATATTTTCCAGTAATATATCCCTATTATTATCAAAGAAGGCAAGACTTTTCATATGTTCATCAAGGACTTTGATTTCAGGTTCAATATCTTCATAAAGACATTTGACTGCTTCTTCGACCTCACCTATTTTGACATTAAATTGGATGAATGCCCAATTTTTGATTATCATTTCATAATCCTCAACAAAAGAGTGTTCATATTCCTGAATATTTAGTCCCTTTAAGTTTTTGAAATCGTAAATTATACTGATATAATTTGCTTGCTGTTCTTTACTTTCATAACGTAATTTTTCCCAGAGGGAGTATTCAAACCTTTGCATTAATCGATTCTTGTATTTACCAAATTCTCTTTCATGGAATTTACAGAGATTAACATGTTCAAGTATCTTATTATCCGAAAAGTTTTCACATAATCTCTTTAATAATACTATTGAGTCATCTGTACTCCAATCTTTATAGTCAATTTCTAGTAGATCTTTAATATTTATTCCAAGTCTGTTAATAGCATTTTCTAAATCTTTAGTGCTTGTTTGTGAGGATAACTCTGGTTCTCCTCTATATAGAAAAATTCTATTCCAAAAATCACGTTCACTAATCTGTATACCAAGTAATGCATAGCATTCATTTATTCTATCTTCATAGAAATCACTGTGACTAAGACTATCTTTATAAAAGTTGAAATCATGAACCATATTCACATAATCTTCATCTTTTGCCAAATTAAATGTCATACCTATAATTTCGGCAATAGCTGAGCAAAATTGCGCTTTCTTGCACAGAGACTCTACAGCATCTATATCATCAGGTATTAACATATAAAAGCAATTATCACAATTTACATATTCAAATGCGCTTAATTGATATGGTTCGATTTCATCTCCGATAAAACAGCAACAAACATTGACCAACCTAATTTTAAGTTTCTTTATTGTAGCTGCCAGTGTTTTCTTATCATATTTATCTATAGAATCTAAACGATGATAAAGTATAAATGGCTTTATGTCGTTAATAAATAATTCAAAATCTTCATTTAACTGATTTATAGATATTTTATTTTTGTCAATTTTAAGTTTTAATTCAGACATTTTTCTAACGCCAAAGAATTCAGTCACTTTGTCAATACCACGTCGCGAAGGATACACAAATTGCATGATATTCCTTTTTAACATTAAAGTTTTAGGTAAAACTAAATTGTCTGAATAATATATATCACTGGCTCTGCAATAATCGCACTTTAATTTGTTTATATTTTTAGCATATAAATATAGGCTCTGACCAGTCATATTATATTTATCAGAAGTATCCTTATAAACAGAACGATAAATTTTTTGAGTCTGCAATCCCAATGAGTCCCAATCTTTCAGTTTATTAAGAACATTGACATTCTCTTTTAATGAATGTTTTGAGAAATCATATGCAATGGATTTCAAAACATCCATTACGAACGATCTTTTCTCTTCACTGATAAAAGTGAGTTTTGAGTCTACCTTTTTACCTACTATGGCTATTCCATCTACACAGTTAAAAACACAGAAATCTTTTTCTGTTGTCCATAGTTTCTGAAGTTGATATCTAATTCCAGTCAATGGCAACCATTTATCATCCCTATTTCTCGAAATATCTTTGTAAACATGAGATAAGGTATTGGGAGCTATTTGATTACGAATGTCATCAAAATGACTAAATAATATGATGGTCTGCTCAAATGTCATTTTAATAATTGCATCAAAGTTTGAAAATGATTGGTAATCCTCGACTCGCAATGCCCAATGCTCTATATCTATGTCTTTGTTATAGTATTCCTTCAAATGATTTAAGAATTCTTTGTTTGAGGACTTTTTTTCAAAATTTATTCTGTAATACTTGGAAACTCCCAGTTTTATGAAGAAATTCTGTAAGCAAGAATAATCCTCTTCCTGTAATCCCCAAAACTCTGGACATACGAGGTATTGGCTATCTGTGTAAATCCCTTCATAAATCATTTCTAACTTATCCGAGAAATTGAAATCATCGCCAAAGAACAATTCATCAGAAGGAGTAATTTCATTGTTCCTATTTACTAAATTTATTTTCAATTCCTTTTTAAAGCCTGTTGCCTGATATATATGAAATAAGTCAACAACAGACTGCTTGATTTTTTCTGTATCTGATAAGCTTTTTGAGTAAGATTCTATTTGGTCTAATATGTTATCGAGGTCGTAACTTCTTATATTAACAATGCCCCTCAAACTTCTTGCGATTGCGCGAGGTACTGTATCCTTATCACTATCAAGTTTATAGTCTATTTTATCTTTAAGTAGCGAAAATAATTCGGAATCTACAAAATCTACTTTTAAATATGTCGGTACATCATATTTTGTTTCTTTTTCTTTTCCAATATATCCCACTATATCATTATTTATCAGCTCGTTATTTTCATTAACCAATAAAGAGAACTTTTTATTGTCTTGATTATAATCTCTATAAATTCGAGATAAAATGGATATTAGATTAACCCTCTCATCAATCTTGTCAATTGAAGATGAGATAGAGTCTATTTTGCTTATAAAATCATCGTATTCATATTGTTTGTTTTTTATGCATAATGCTTGGGGAACATTTTCACAAAGCAAAAAATCTGGCAACTCTTGAGAATAAAGTTTAAAGAATTTATTTATGTCATCACCATAAAAATAACAATCTCTTATCTTTTTATAATCACCACCATTAGTCGGAAATAATTCGAGTGTATCTAATGTTTCTTCTATTTTATCAAGAATAACCATCTTCATCCTTGAACCTAATGATGAAAATTTGTTATTATCAAGATTAGACAATAATAGATTTACTGGTGCCCATGTGGATGGATAATTTTCCTTTTTAAGGATATCTGCGATCTCAACAAGGAAATCTGCAGTTTTGGTCAGTAAAAAATGATTTTGAGCATTGTCATTAAGATAATTTCTATTGCTGTCTGTATCTGATGTACAATGAATCAAACATGGGAATCCTAAATATTCCTCCATAGGAAAATAATTATAGAGTACTTTCCGATAGTCATATTCTTCATTAGGCAATGCTATTTTTATGGTGTATTTTCTATCGTTACTATGGATCTCTATTGATTCTTCATATTCTCCATTTCTCTCAAATACGCGCCATTCCTCAAATAGTTCATTCCCTTTTATCTTAATTGGAGTAACAAAACAGTTATCACAGACACTTATATTCCCTTGTTCTCGTGAGAATTCACAATTATTTATTACTACTTTCTCTAACTTTTTAGTAAACAATAAGAAATGTTTTTCAATTAGGGTTAATTGTTCTGCAATTTCATTATGTTTATTTTCAAAACAGGTCATGACTATGTCTGTACCTATCTTTGTTTCACTCATTTCTTGAAGCTCACATACTCCTAACAAAGGGAATGGTATTTCTTTGACGCCAAGCCCTCTTTTTCTCACAATATTTTCATAATCCTCTATTCCGTAAAGTTCTTTTGCGTATTCTTCTGCAATAGTTTTTGAAAAATGTAATTTACAGTCTTTTGTTCTTATGACTATATCATTACTCCAATTTAAAATCGAACGAAAACCAATTCCTTTGTTTCCTATATTATCAGAACAATTTGCTTTGGAACTGCAATTTGGAATAAATAGAGACTGGATGCCTTCTAATGAAAATCCTTGTCCATTATCAGAAATTGTCAGAGTGTTATCTTTAAAAGTTATGGTTATTTCTGTTGCGCCACTATCATCAGCGTTTTGCAGCATCTCCAACAACTGCCGTCCTTGATATCCATTGACTATTTGACGTTCATTGTTTGAAAATGCTAAAGCAATCTCCTTACTATGAATATATGTCTCCTTCTGTTTTTTTAGCAAACAATCCACTTCTTTGTATATGAATCCCTTTGTCAATTCCATATTTTTTAATTTGAAAATTAAATTGGACTACTGCATTAAGATGATACATCTTATTTATTTCCTTTGCTTTTATTCTTTTGGGGTACTTAAGCCTACCTCGGTTGAGTTACACATCACCTCAACTATACACATTTCCGACACTTGCTTTCGTAGCTAAAGTCATGTTTCGATGCAGAACTATTCTTGCAAGGTAGTTTTTCATAAGAATATGCAACTCATATTTACCATTACGTTTACTCATTTTATCACAAAATTACAGATTATTTGTCAAAAACAGCATTTAAGACTCTCGAAGTTAAATTATTAACTAAACTATATCCTAGCGAATTCCAAGCTTTCATTTATTTTGTTCATAAAATTACATAATACATTCTGGTAGAAGGTAGTATATCAGTCGACTTAACGTTTTTGTGGTTATGAATAAACTTTTGTATTCGCAACACAAGACTGCAGCCATGAGCGTGCTGGATGAAAACAAGTAGTGTCCAGCTATTAGTAAGATTTGCAGTCAAGCCCCTGGGGAAAGTCTGGAAAGTTTTACCAGAAAGTATTTTGTCTAAATTGTTCATGGCATAGAGTTACTGAAAAGGCTTGTAAAATGATAAGGAGGGAACAGTAGAAGATGGTACATAGCTATAGTTTTTATATATACTATGTTAAATGTATTTTTGTAAAAATAGAATATACCTATATTCAAACATAGAAGTACTCAAAACAACACAAAACTTCCGTCTGCTTAAATTTATTTTGTACCTTTTCTCATCAAAAAACACCGTTTTTCACAAGTTTTTGTACCGCATATTTTGATATTCAAGATATTACACTTACTTTTACTTTCCAAAATGGAGGTACAAGCCGAGAATGGCGCTAAAAATCACTAACTTACACATTCTCAGACACTTGCCAACCTACTGGTTGTACCTTTTAGAGCGTTACACTATTGATAATCAATGATATACAAATACTGCATCAAAAGAGCTTTGATTGAAACTGTCAATGATGAATTGAAGAACATAGCACAGATAGAACACTCCAGATACCGTTCCTTCAACAATTTCATTGCTAACTCTTTGTCGGCTATTGCAGCATACTGTTTCTTTGAAAAGAAACCCGCCATTGGTGTTAATTTTATCAATGACGGGCAACTTACTATCTTTTGATTTTATATCGAACTCACGTTATTTAAGAAAGACATTGGTATATGAAGTTTATTAATTAAATTTGCAATAACATACTCTCCTCGCTTCTCATAAGAACAGCGCGCTCAGGGTGAGTCTTTTATTTTCTAGTGGTATATTGGGGGTAGTGATGATTTTAAATACTTTTCCTGAATTAAAAATGCAGAGCTAGAGACTATGTCAAAATTATGGGAAAAGCTCCGTCTTGATGGTCATTCTTTGCACACTTGGTGTTATGGTCAATCACTACCACCATTGGGCAGTGGTTGAAGGTGTCCGTTTTTGTGATGCTAGACATGGAGCGCAATGGAATCATACAATATGATTATGATTGAAATATTACCTGAAATGGGGTTAAGGGAACATTATGTTTATTATCACTATGTATAGTTTGAAAAGTATTAAAGAGAAAATTATTAAAGATCTAAAAGTAAAGTGGAGTATGCTCATCAAATATAAAAATCAAATAAATTCTCTAAATATTGGAAAATCATATGTAGATATATATGATGTAGATATGAAATCCTCTTTAGGATCTGGAGGAGCTGCTAAAGTCTTTAGATGCAAGCGTAAAAGTGATGGACAAGAATTTGCTATTAAGTTTCTCTATGAGAAAAATCAAGATAAAATATCACGATTCAAAGATGAAATCAAAGTGATGCGTATGTGTGCGAGAAAGGGCATAGAGGGGGTTATGCCAATCATTGATTTTAATATTGATGAGTGTTGGTATGTTATGCCAATAGCTAGAAGCATAAGTGACGAAATTAAGGATTGGAAGAAGAAAATAGAAAAAGTACTTCCGAAAGATATGTATAAAGATGATATTGTGAAATTTGCAGTTGAAGCATTCCGCAATTTCGCTATAACTTTATCGCAAGTTCATAAGTTTGGTTATACTCATCGTGATATTAAACCTAAAAATTTATATCGGTTGGATGATAAATTTCTAATTGGAGATTTCGGTATTGTAGATATCCCAGACAGCGATCATCAAACAAAGAAAGGTGATAAATTGGGAGCTTGGAATACTATAGCCCCAGAGGTGTTAAGGGATGCAAGTAAAGCTACGCCAGCCGCAGATGTATACTCTTTGGCTAAGTCATTATGGATGTATTTAGCCACAGATGAAGATGGGTTTGATGGAAGATATGATGTTGAATATAGTTCTATCAGCCTTCATGATATCCAGCAGTATAGAGGTAAATATCTTGTAGAAATAGATGATTTTCTTCATGATGCAACACAAGAACAACCGAGGAAACGACCGAATATGGATGATTTGATTGCAGCCTTGGATTCCTGGGAAAGATCTGATGGTGATTTACGTCTAAGAAATATACAAGAATGGGATTTCATATATAAAATTCTCTTTAGAGGCATGAAACCGGTTCATACTGTCCTTACAGAAAGAGAAGATATTGTAAAGACTCTAAATGCTTTATCGAGATATGGCGTATTGAATTATTCCATGTTGCCTTCTAGAGGCGGTCTAAAGCTGGAAGGAGCGAGCATTGCACCTGAAGAAGGGTGTATTTATCTGGACTACCAATTTACTTTTATTTGTAAGCCAAAACGTTTAGTAATCAGAAGTTTTGTTGGAGATGAATTGTGGAATTATTTCTATCTTGAATTTGATAAACTTCCTTTTATTTTTGAAGATCGAATTAGTGAAGAATTGATTGAAGATAAGCCGGCTCATTACATCGATGCTAAGAATTGGATCTATCGAGTATATGATTATGACACAGGCGAACCATTACCAGTTGATGCAAAACGTGTTGAAAGGTATTGTCATGGAGCTATAGTCTTTGTCGCTAAGCGTAGTTTTTATAACTCAATAAGTCAAACAACTGACGGAAGACATGCCGATTGTTCCGAAGAGGACTTCTATTCTTACATTTGCTCAATGCGTAATGATTATTATTCAATTTTGAGTGAAGAAGATATTACACTTATACGAAATAAGTATTCTCAAAATCCTTTCAAACTGGATAGGACATCGGGTATGGATTTACTTGAAATAGACACCTCTCATGATGGAGATTTAATTAGAAGTCATTATGACGAAATCAATTTTGTAGATTTACTAGTTGAAGAATCTAAAGCATCTGTAAAATATTGCTTTAAACTCAACTTAATGGAATCTAGAGGATTACTTGACGATTTTTCTATTGATTATTTTCTATGCAAAGATGGCCGGGTGAAAAAAGTAAAAAATGACTCGGAAGAGATATACTATATTTACGGAAGAGAGAATGCAATTAATCTTAATAAAAGGCTGCGCAAAAGACTTGAAGAGTATAGTATAGCAAATGGGCAAGAGTATAAGACTTTAGATGCATACTTTTATCCATATTTATTTTTGGTAGAAGTCCCTAAGCATATTTTTAATTACAAGGAATTAAAATATGTAGTTATGGCAGCAGATGACCGACATGATAATTATGTCGTTATCAATGAGTCTGGTTATGTTGAAGTTGTTGAAGATGATTATGAGTTTTATCCAGTCAGAAGTGGAATATTAACCTCATACAACGGATATGTCGGAAAGTATTCTAATGGCATATTTGCGAAAGAATTTACCAAGACCTTTTTGGCACTTTGGCTAACATATTTAGAGACTAAGAAGGGCGTAACAAGTGACACAAATACTAAGTACGAGCAACTGTCTCCAAAAGAGATTAAAGATTTAATAAAAGGGATTATTAATAGTTAGTATATTGAGACACTGTCCAAAATTTTGTGTAAATGGAAACAGGATTCAGTTGTAAGTTTCTTCTTATATCTGGATTCTGGATTCAAAATCAAATTCTTCTTTCATTCATAAAAAAACTGTGTTAGCAAAGTTAATATTTTATTTTACTCTTTGTTGACACAGTTTAATTTACATCCTCGTCCTGGCAGGACAATTGGGATAAACTGTCCGAATACTTCCAGTAACACTCCGGCTATCCGTAAGCTTATATATACTACAAATACCGTTGAAGGATATCACCGCCAGATCCGTAAGGTAACAAAAAATAAGGGCGTGTTCCCGTCGTATACGGCCCCCCAAAAACTGGTTTATCTTGCATACCGCAATATACGGAAGAAGTGGACCATGCCACTTGCCAATTGGGCTACTATCTCACAACAACTCGCCATAAAGTTTGGAGACCGGTTTAAATTAACGTGAGTTCGATATAAAGATTGAAATTATCAGTTTGAAAATTAGGAACATAGCGATAAAAGCATTAAATTTATAGTGCTCAATTATAACATTTAAGCGACTACCACTATGTTCTCAGAGGCTAAAGTTACGGAGATTTTTTGTATGGCGGATGATTTTTGCAAGGAATTTGCCAAAACACAGGAAAAATATATGGTTGAAGACAAGAATCATAAGCATCGGAATAAGCCGAACCGGATGAGTGATGCGGAAATCATGGTCATCCTAGTCCTGTTCCACTCGGGAGGCTTCAGATGTTTCAAGCATTACTACAAAGAATATGTATGCAAACATCTGACGCATCTCTTTCCCAGACGTGTGTCCTATAACCGTTTTGTAGAACTGGAAAAGGAAGTCCTGCTGCAGCTGACCATTTTCATCAAGGAAGTCCTGTTGGGTACTTGTACCGGTATCAGCTTTGTGGATTCCACACCGCTGCGTGTATGCCGAAACCAACGCATATTGATTCACAAGACTTTTAAGGGTCTCGCCGAACGTGGAAAATGCTCCATGGGATGGTTCTTCGGGTTTAAGCTTCACCTGATCATCAACGATAAGGGTGAAATTCTCAATTTCATGTTTACTCCGGGAAATGTGGATGACCGTGAACCGCTGAAACAGACAAAGTTCCTGAAGAACATCAAGGGCAAACTGTGTGCGGACAAGGGGTATATCGGGCAAACCTTGTTCGAGAACCTATTTCTTAACGGCATACAGTTGATAACCAAAGTGAAGAACAACATGAAGAACTCCCTGATGAGCATAGCGGACAAAATCCTGCTGAGAAAACGTGCTTTGATTGAAACAGTCAATGACGAGTTAAAGAACATCGCCCAGATTGAACACTCCAGACACCGTTCCTTCAATAACTTTATTGCCAACTCGCTCTCTGCCATAGCTGCATACTGCTTCTTTGAAAAGAAGCCCGCCATTGACGTACGTTTTGTCAAAGACGGACAACTCACGATGTTTTAATTTATATCGAACTCACGTTAAATTATTGTAATTTTACGCTCGTCGGGACGGGTGGTCCCGCCCCTTGGCGCTGGCCGTTTCCCGACCGATGGGTTTTCTGGAGAGAAATAATGTATGACACAGTTTATTTTACACTACCTGTTTGTCAAGTTTTACTCTTTGCTACACAGCATAGTTTACATCCTCATAAAATCTACCTGTAATTATCTATTTCAGACAAAGTAATATTTACTTTTTTAGGAATCTTATTATATGAACAATATTGTTGTAATTGTTGTCTGTTTGTTATCTTTTCTGGACATTTAGGGCCTAAAATTATTTCTTCTATAATCAATGGGTATTTATTGTTGCCATCATCAATAGGAAATTCTATTATTGGGCAAAATATTTCATCAGACGATTGAATCCATTTAAACTTACTTTCATCATCACAGAAATAAAGTAATCTTATTTCTTTCTCATCTTTATAATCTACAGGCTTGAAAAAGTGCTTCCATATATTAAGTTGATTAAAGCATATATCTTTTTCTAGTAGCTTTTTTATAAACTCAATATATGGATGCTTCTTGTCTTTATCAGCATAGGAAATTGGAGCTATGAAAAAGTTATTATCCAATAAACCTTTATCTATATCATAGATTAAGCAAGTACCTTTAGCATCGTTTCCATACATTCTCCACATTGTTAGTTTGTCTTTGCTTTCAATTTCAGCACACGAACTGATATATGTACTGTTTATTTCTTTAATGGCATAAGGTGATAATGACGAATAATCAATTTTATCAATATTATTGATATACTGATCAAAATAATAACATTCACTTTTATCATTCATACAAGCTATACTACATACACTTGCTTTCTTTTCTTTGATTATTCTTATTGTTGATGAGAGAGAAGTATATCTGCATAATTGATTAAATTCTCTATCTAGAAGCATATTAGTAAAGAATTTTCTTTCAAATTCTTCACTTAAAGAAAAACGGCCATCAGGCAATTTCGAGATATTGTTTTTTATATAATCGACATCAAGCTCATCTATAAAATTATTGAATTGACGATTATTGAGATTGCATTCATTTTTTGTCTGTCTAAAAATTGACAAAATCTCATTGGGGTTAAATTTCTCCTCTAAATTATTGATTTCCTCAATAATAGATCTTATTATAAGCTCTAATTTGCTTAATGGAACTTCTATATTCTCTATATTGTTGTAATTATTAGCCTTATAAAAATAACCTGCTATATCATTACACAATATACAATATGAAGCATTTACTTTATTTGCATAATGCAATAATCTATTTAGCAGTATTCCTTTATTTGCCAATCTTTTATATAGATTTTTAATTTCCACTACTGCTATCAATACATTCTTTTTATAAATAAAAGCATCACATATGTATTCTCTAGACAATATTTCATTATTGGGAATTATTTGATATTCCCTACCATATTCATTTAGTAATTTAGATATGCTTGAAATGGTATTATGCTCTATACTCATATCAATTTGATTTTAGTTTTTAGATAAAATTAGCAAATTATTATTTACAATATGCACGACCAAGAAAATCTGGAAATAAATCAGTTTCATAATATTTATGAGCTAACACGCGCAAAAAATAATAACCAGCTTTATCGCTTCTATACTCAATAGATTTATATTTCTTTACATAATTATTCTGAAAATATTCTATTGTTTCAGGCAGCTTAATATTGGTCTGCACAGCCAACTCGTTATTGAGTCTTTTTTCAAAAAGCAATTGTTCAATATCGAATCCATTGGTTATCGGATATGCGACCTGTAAGTTTACCTCAGATTCTTCAACTTTCTGCTTAAGAAAAGAGTAGAACTCCGGTAAATTTAGGTATGATAACAATTCAAATACTACCATTAAAAGCAAGGACGATTCACAATGATAATCGTCATCCTTCACATAAAGGCTTTTAGCTAAGGCCATTCGATTTCCATACATTTCCGGCCACATTTTTTGCTTTTCATAACGTTTTATCAGATTTATAACTGTATATATTAAATACTTCCCCAAACTATTCATGTCTTCTTGATTTTTTGCATATTTATACATGTACAAAAATACGATTTGAATAGTGATAGAGTGTGTATCTAACAAAGGCATAGTGCAAGCATTATTATTTTCAATTATATTCTTTAGAATCTCTATTCTGTTTCTATGTTCCTGCTTTGAAACATTGTAAAATGACTCTGTTAAGAAATAGAAATAAACTAAATCGCTTAAGAAATCATAGCATCTTAACGGATAAAACATATATTCTGAGTCTGTCGGTTCAAAACAAAATAACCCTTTGGGAAATTGTACTACACTTAATATTTTATTTATATACTCCCCATATATTTGAATCTGTAACCCAATAAGACAATTGAAATAATTAATAATAATAGTTTTTTTCTCCTTTTTAGTTCTAAGAATCCAAGCCCAAGTTTTCAAAATTATAGTATCAATGCAATACTTTGCAGGCAGTAGATTTCCACATTCTATAGAGTAAAAATGAATCATATGTGCTATCAATCGTAATGTAGCAAACATATTAAGAAGTATCCTCTTGTTTTCTTTCTTTGTAGTCCCTATTTTACTTAACTGTATGTCTATGAGGGACGAAATATCCTTGAAGGTATTACCTTCTCCATCTAATAGAACAAGTATTTTTTTAAATAAGCGGTAACTTTCATCATCAGCTAGTAACGTTTCGTCAAATAAATACTCTGAAAAATAAGTAGTTAACACACTTACGTCCCATTCTTCAAAATTTCCATTAGGAAATTCTGTCTTAATAAATCCATTAAATGTTGGAAGGGCATTTGCATCGATCAAACCATTATGAACAAACACATAATATCTAGGGAAATTGCACAGATTAGGAACAGATACATCCTCATAAGGGGTATACTTGGATGCTCTTAGTGATTCTATCAAACCATCTTTCTCATTAAGTGTTCTATCTGTTATATCCTTGGAGCCAAATCCTTTCAGTTCAAACAAAAAAAGAGTAGATACCCCCTTAATTTTTTTTATTGCTATCACATCTCTTCCATATTGTGACTGTCCTTTTGACTGTCGTGGTGTTGATAAAACTCTATATCCCATACGTTCTAAAAGTATAGGAAATATATAGTCCAATTCATTATCCTCTTTTAAGGATTCCACATATTGTTTAATTATTTCCTGCCGTTTCATTCCAATCTTTCAATAATTCATTTATCCATTCATTTTGTTCCATAGGTGTCATAGATTGAACTAATTGCCTAGAGGGTACTGAAATTTTTATACAACCTAAATGTTGTATATTCCCACTATCATCCCTCCAACCTCCTCCTCTTGCCAATAATACCTTAGTCATTATGTTGTTTAAAAAACTTTCATTATTTTTTTCAGCTTCCTTCATCTGTTGTTGCCAATATAGTTTTTGAGTATTCATTGCTTCTTTATACTCAATCACGTAACTGTATTTGGGGGACAATTCTTTAATCGCTCTTCTTTTCTCTATAGCATCGACTCTTTGGTCATAATACTTCCTGATTTTTATAACATGCTCATTATTAATATTCAATTTATCAAAAACTTTAATCACATGCCCCATATAATCATCTAAATATGGTACCAATCTATTCATTATGACATTACGAACGCGCGTTGAATCGCTCTCTATCAATGGCAATAACTTCGGAAGTCTCGTCTCCGGATTACCATAATCTTGAAGCATACTTATAATAAATAGACATTGAGGTATTTCATCTAAATCTTTTTGAGGATTAAATTCTGAAAATTCCAAATGATAATCATCCCATAGCCTACGCCCCACAACACGATATATCCCTTTTGGGTGGATAATAAACGACAAAGCAAATTTTAGAAAATCATCACTATTCTTTTGGAAAGAAGACAGACATCCTTTCATTGTTAGAATATCCATTGGAGTTAGATTTTCGGCAATAGTTATAAAAATATCTGCTAAAAAATTAGGATCTTCTAAATGAATACATATTGAATCATCAAGACATCTCAGTACGGCTTCTTTATTCTCACTTTTAAGTCCTTTTATTAATAATTTGATACATTTCTCTGTAAATAACGTGAGTTCGATATAAAGATTGAAATTATCAGTTTGAAAATTAGGAACATAGCGATAAAAGCATTAAATTTATAGTGCTCAATTATAACATTTAAGCGACTACCACTATGTTCTCAGAGGCTAAAGTTACGGAGATTTTTTGTATGGCGGATGATTTTTGCAAGGAATTTGCCAAAACACAGGAAAAATATATGGTTGAAGACAAGAATCATAAGCATCGGAATAAGCCGAACCGGATGAGTGATGCGGAAATCATGGTCATCCTAGTCCTGTTCCACTCGGGAGGCTTCAGATGTTTCAAGCATTACTACAAAGAATATGTATGCAAACATCTGACGCATCTCTTTCCCAGACGTGTGTCCTATAACCGTTTTGTAGAACTGGAAAAGGAAGTCCTGCTGCAGCTGACCATTTTCATCAAGGAAGTCCTGTTGGGTACTTGTACCGGTATCAGCTTTGTGGATTCCACACCGCTGCGTGTATGCCGAAACCAACGCATATTGATTCACAAGACTTTTAAGGGTCTCGCCGAACGTGGAAAATGCTCCATGGGATGGTTCTTCGGGTTTAAGCTTCACCTGATCATCAACGATAAGGGTGAAATTCTCAATTTCATGTTTACTCCGGGAAATGTGGATGACCGTGAACCGCTGAAACAGACAAAGTTCCTGAAGAACATCAAGGGCAAACTGTGTGCGGACAAGGGGTATATCGGGCAAACCTTGTTCGAGAACCTATTTCTTAACGGCATACAGTTGATAACCAAAGTGAAGAACAACATGAAGAACTCCCTGATGAGCATAGCGGACAAAATCCTGCTGAGAAAACGTGCTTTGATTGAAACAGTCAATGACGAGTTAAAGAACATCGCCCAGATTGAACACTCCAGACACCGTTCCTTCAATAACTTTATTGCCAACTCGCTCTCTGCCATAGCTGCATACTGCTTCTTTGAAAAGAAGCCCGCCATTGACGTACGTTTTGTCAAAGACGGACAACTCACGATGTTTTAATTTATATCGAACTCACGTTAAATAAGTCAACCTTTTGTTGAAAAAACAACCAGTTACATAAAGGATTAACGTACAGTGATACATCGCCTTGCAACAATTCTAAGATCTTTTGCTCACAAGTTTCCCTTCTTTGCCCAGCTAATCTATCAATCGTATAAAGAAAGAAAGACATAGCTGTACTTGATATAAAAGACGTGTGAGATATAGTTATATCAAAAGCAGTGTTAATGTCGTCATCTGTGAGTTGATTCGTTTTCACAAAAGCAATTGCAAACTCTTCCATGTTACATTCAGGAGGATAATCCACACAATATCTATTAAAATCATTCTCCATCAGACCAGCAAAGCAACTCAGCTTGTATTGTGGCAACAATGACATTAAGACAACGGCATTATCATAATACGAACTAGCGTATTTTTGAACTGCTATATCTACAAGGTGACCTATATTTTCAGTTTTACCTTCAAATGACAAAATATTTAGCTTCATGAATTCAGGGTCCCATCCAGATGCACCTGCAACAAGACGAAATCCCGTAGCCCATTTCCTAATATTATCAGTTTCATCGAAAATAATATTACCATCTTTCATATATGTAATGTATGCGAAAGCAACGGCAAAATACCATCCACGACTATCATAACTAAAAGATTCGATGATATGCTTATTGTTCTCCCAATAAGACACAGAATCACTAAACTCAAACTCACCAGCAGATGCTTTTTCATTTAAGAAATTTACCATTCTAACAAGTTCTTTAGGCATCCCTAAGTTTATATTTCGTCCATCAAACATAACAATCCATTAGTTATTTATAACATTTATATATACATGCATTCTACACCCTATCATACGATGTTACCTGCCTCTCAAAAACTACCACAAACCGTTCCTGTTCGCTTTTAGCAATACCTAGTCTCGTAGCCAATGATTGCCATTCCTTGACTGCATTCAGTACTTCACTAATGATTTGCTGAGCCGACTGTTTCTGAAGCATATATTCCTCGCAAGAATTCAGCAGTTCATTCAAATCAGATTTATTGGTAGAGCTATTGATCAATAGGCTCTGATACTCATTCAGAGTGGGATTCATATCATAAGCCGGAGATAAAGTCCACCCCTTGGCAGTCAGAAGAAAACCATGATTGCGGAAATGATCATCTGTATTACCGATGCAGATATTGAACGCGACTCTGCGATACAGTTCTTTCAGATTATCCTCCACGTTAGTACAGTTCTGAAGTATAAAATCAACCATATCCAGATAGCCGTTACCAGTATTGGCATTGTCTCCATCATTTAAGCCCAAAAGAGTCATGGCTGAAGCAAAATGTATGCGCTTACCGTCTTCCCTTCTGTCAAATCGCCGGGAAAGCAAAGTATGGTATTTGTCGCTTGTAGAGATTACTCTTGTTTCTGCAGCATTGACACCGGCCTTCTTTGCCAATAGATGTGAGAAATGTTCCCAAAGCCCAGCATCATAATCATCTTTGCGGGACGGAAACTTTGCTATATACAAAATCTTGTTCTCGTCAATTACACTTGCCTTTGGACGCGCTCCGCCAAGAGATGAACCAGGTTGTACCAATTGAACAATCCAACGCATTTCGGGTAACCTGTTCTCATCTTCACTTTTCTCTATTTCGGAACTAGCTGCAATCAACTCACGAATATCTGTCAGTGGTGGTATGCGCAGGTCTTCGCTTGCATTGATATAATCTCCATTTATAGACTCCTTGAATCGAAAAGCTCCCATGCGAGAAAAGTCCTCAATCCCGATAAGATAGTCGAATGAAGAAAGCCGACGTACCGGACGCTTTTCTTCCTTTGCTAGAATCTGCTCCCGACGATTTATCAATGTACGTCCCCATCTATCCGGGAGGGCATCAGAAAAACATCCGAAAATATCCTTGCCGGGAGCCGTGTATTGCTGACCGGGATAGTTGTTCAAGTCATCACTAAGAAACAGACCTCCATAGTCCTTGAGCCATTCATCATTATAGCAAAATCCATAGCTATCAGAGCCACGAAGGGATTCGTAACTCAGCTCTCCAATTAGCCTTGGTTCTTTCAACCAATCAAAATCAGCAAATACATAGAGTTTTTTCATACCTTATTCTTTTTTGGATGCCCTTTCCCGCTGTTTAAGACTTAAATCCTGTAATGCTTTTCCCATTGCATCTTCTTTTGCAAGCAGAAGAATATCATCATCCAGCTGAAGCGCATAAAGCACCCTAAGATAAATGCCTATTGCCACTGTCGGTACACCTTTCTCTATGCGAGAAACTGTAAGAGGTGAACAGGTGGCACGTTCGGCAACCTGAGCAATACTAAGATTTCTGCGTAATCTGGCTAGCCTAATCTGTTCTCCTACTATCTGCATCTTCTGCTCCAGCTTTCTTGGTAACTTGGTACCCATCGTACTTTTCGTCATAGCTCAACATATCATATAATATGCAAATATAGCAGTTTTACTTTATTTTATGATGTGTTACAGAAATAATTTTTTGAATTTATTTCTGTTGAAATCTGCTTTGGTCACATTTATTGGGCGTTGGAGATATTAAATGCTATTATATTATTCATAAGGCTGATATTTTATAGATAACAAACAATATATTGTTTATAGAAAGGTAGGTAGCAATAATTTGAACAGAATATTACTACTAAGGCTATCTTAAAAAATAGTGACCGCTATCACATAAGTCTGTTGTTTGTAACAATCACCGAAACACTGACCTCACAGCAACGGAACTACCTCAAGACTCTTATAGCTGGAGAAAAGGCCATCAGTTCAACCGAAGTGATGCATCGCTATCAAATCTCTTCAACGACCTCAATATTCCACTCAAAGACTGCCCTTATCAAGAATGATATATTGGATAATAAGGCTTGTGAAATCTCGTTCCAGGACCCAATTTATGCCTATTGGTTGAAGGCTGAGTACTTCGCAAAACAATCATAATGTGGCCCTCAGGTTCAAGGCCATTTTTGTACCTTTTCACCCTAAAAATTCTCAAAATTCATAAGTTTTCGCAAAACAGGCTTTGATATTCAAGAAATTACACTTACTTTTACTTTCTAAAATGGAGGTACAAGCCGAGAATGGCGCTAGAAATCACTAACTTACACATTCTCAGATACTTGCCAACCTACTGGTTGTACCTTTTAGAGCGATATACTATTGATAATCAAAGATGTACACATACTGCATCGGCAAATGACGGCTTGTAAACAACCGTAACCAACCATAACCATTTAGAATAAAGTCGCTGTATATCAGCGACTTTTGTTTTTATGTACTTTCCAGGTGTCGTTTGGAGATCACAGATTTTCTCCATATTTTCCTACCATATTTCTACCGCGGAGCAAATTTCACGCAAGCCGAAATGTCACAGTGACGCATTAGTTGACGTGTGTTGACAATGGTTTACATGTGTGGACAGTTGGGGAAATTAGTATTTATGAGAAACGACAGAAAATAGAGGGAAAATATGGAGGTAAAAAGGATTTGTCAATGGTGCGGAAAACCCTTCATCGCCAAGAAAACGACGACTTGTTATTGCAGCCCGCAATGCTCGAAACGGGGCTACAAACACCGCATGATGGAGCGGAAGATGGAGCTGCGCCACATGCAGGAGATGCTGGAACTGCGCTCGTCGCTGGAGAAGCAGGAATACTTCACCTTTTCGCAGGCGGCACGTTTGATGGGCGTAAGCCGCCAGTATATCTACAAACTGGTCAAGGAGGAGAAGCTCCGCGCATCGCGGCTCAGCGGGAAGATGTCGTTGATACGGCGGGCCGACATCGAGCTCATGCTCAAAAGCAAGCCTTATGAGCGAATGGTCCCGAAGGAGGACTTCAAGATAACGGAATACTATACCGCCGAGGAGATTGCCCAAAAGTACAAGGTCAACGCCAAATGGGTATGGACCTACACGCGGCAGCACAAGGTCCCGAAAGTGAGAATCCGCCAGTTCAACTATTACAGCAAGAAGCATATCGACGCTGCCTTTGCCAAGTATGAGGTGGATTCCGACCTGACGGAGTGGTACACGCCCGAAGAGATCCAGGAGAAATACGGCATGACCCGCATCGCCATCCGCTCGCACGTCTACCGCAACAATATCCCCTCGAAAAAAGAGCACGGGCAGATATTCTACTCCAAACTCCACTTCGATCTTTCCAAGACTGCTGAACAGGAGAGCAAGGCGGAATATTACACCGTCAAGGAGGCAATGGAAAAATTCAACCTCTCCCGTGACTCAGTTTATAATATCCTACAGTTCCACCAGATTCCCCGAGAGAAGAACGGGCGCTTCGTCCGCTTCCTGAAAGTGGATTTTGACCGGGTGATGGGTGTCCGTAAGTAACTTGATTATAGGCTACCGTAAATTATTCCAAAATTAATCTTCACTGAAGGTGGTCTGCATGGTTACATTACAGTGATTTGCCAGCGAATTAATAACAACCATAAAAAATATAACATTATGAACGATTGTAAAACCGTAACATTAAGAACACGTCCTTTGAAAAACAGGATGCTGTCGTTTTATCTGGATTATTATCCTGGGTATAGAGACAAGGAAACAATGAAAGTTATCCGTCATGAATCGCTTGGCATCTATATATATGCCAATCCGAAGAACAAGCGGGAACAGGACTTCAACGAGGTAATGGCCGAGAAAGCTGAAGTCATCCGTTGCCGCAGGTTCGAGTCGGTAGTGAATGAACGGTATGATTTCTTCGACAAGTACAAACTCAAGGCTGATTTCCTGGAGTATTTCCGTAATCAGCTCCGTAAACATGACCCAAAGAGGGAATTTGTCTATCTCCATTTCAGCAACTTCGTGCATGGGAAATGTACTTTTGAGGAGCTCGACATTGATCTCTGCAACAAGTTCCGTGAGTACCTGTTGACGGCAAAGAAACTCAAGCGTAACGGACACATCACACGAAACTCCGCATCGGGATATTGGTCTACATTCAGGGGACTTCTGAAAATCCTCTACCGTAACGGGCTGATCCGCAACAACGTCAATGACTTCCTCGAAAAGATCGAGACCGAGGATGTAGTCAAGGATTATCTTTCAGTGGAAGAACTCTACAAGCTGGCCGAGACACCCTGCAAGAAGCCTGTGCTAAAGACGGCATCGCTCTTCTCGTGCATGACCAGTCTGCGCATCAGCGACATCCTCGCCCTCTGCTGGGAGGACATCGTGGACTATTCGGCCGGTGGCAAGTGCGTACACATCGTCACCAAGAAGAACCGCTCCGAGGACATCATCCCCATCAGCGAGGAAGCACTGGACCTGATCGGCTACAGCCCTGACAAGCGGGGAATGGTATTCAAAGGGTTACAGCGCTGCTGGACTCAAACTTACATGAAAGGGTGGATCCGTTCGGCTGGAATCACCAAGAAGATTACATTCCACTCCTATCGTAGGACATTTGCTACGCTGCAAGCGGCTGCCGGAACGGACATCCGCACCATACAAAGCATGATGGCTCACAAAAGTATAACCACAACCCAAAGGTATATGAAAGTAGTGGACAGCAACAAGCGTGAAGCCAGCAAGAAAATCACCCTGATGCGGAAAGACTGACAAGCATTTTGACCACCTGTTTTAGCGGATATAGTTTGATTTTGAGCGAAAAATCGGACTATATCCGTAATTTTTTGTGTAAAATCGGACGATTATAACTCATTATTTATCAGTATCTGGAATAACGCACATAACTTTGGCGTACAGTAATTCCAAATAGTGATAGAAGATGACAAATACAGAACAAATCCGAACTAAGAAAATAAGTTTTATCCTTGCGCTATCCGTTATCATTTTTGCGGCCATAGCCACTTATTTTACCCTTTGCCATGACATCAACATCATGCGCATAACAACTCCTGTAATTCTCGGACTGGCGACGTCCATCATATTGTGTGGAGTCCTGCAGAAATTTTTCTATAATTGGCTGACGAAAAATCCCACCCACTTCTCTTTTGGTGAACAATCCTCTCCTGTTATAGAATCAGAGAGCACCACAGAGCCTGTTTGTATTGCTGAAACACCGCCTACCGAACAACCGGCGGATTCTTCTAAACAGGAGTATGCTCCATCCCTACAGTCAAATCAAGAGCCTGTCATCCCCGATTGTTCCAATGAATCTCATTTGGAAAAGTATGATTCCATTCTGGAAGAACTCAAAGAGAAAGAACTGAAAAGGCAAGTAAAAGTTATGGATGCGATTCGGGAATATGTAACCATAAAGACTGCTCCCTATCTCTCCAAAGAGGCTATAGCGACTCTCATTTCCAATATTGAGTACATGGCTTGTGATCAGCCGGAGCTCTATAAACCGATTCGTTCCAATATTGACAATCCGCTACGGTCACCGGGACTTCGTCATCTGGCATGGAATGTCGGTGAACGATTGAGAGTACCATTGGCGAAAAGAGCCGTCTTTATCAAAGAATCATTCCCCTACGAACTTGAAAACGCGAGTCATGAATATCTCAGACTTAATTTGCGGGATCAGGTAGCAAGTCAGATTCCAATTGATGTACCTGAAAAGGGAGACTATCGCTTCCATTTGGCAACAGATAACGATGAGTCGTAACAAAAAACGTATGCAGATGAAATAATTAATCCGGTCTGTATTGTTCTGCAAAGCTTCATTGGGTTGGTTCGCAGCATGTTAAACGATTAAAAAGTTATAATATGAAAACAGACCAACTTACATTCAATGACTTGCCGGCAGTAGTCGGCGAACTTTGCGACCGGATAGCAAGCATGGAGAATCTGCTGACAGAAAAACTGTCCAAGCAGCATGAAGTCAAAGAAAACACGCACGTTCCCATGACCGTGCAGGAAGCTTGCGCCTATCTCAAAATGCCGTTATCGACATTTTATTACAAGGTCAAAAAAGATGATATTCCAGTCATCAAGCAAGGAAAACATCTATACATCTACCGGGATGAACTGGACAAATGGCTGGAATCCTCCCGAAAGAATCCGGCTCCGCAAACTTTCGAGGAAGAGAACGAAGCCATGCTCGCTTCCCATCGCCGTAAACCTAACCTTAAAAACTGGTAATGATGGAGAAGACGGACGAAACGATACCTTCACGTGAAGAACTGGCTGTTTATATAGAGGAAGCAGCCGTGAGCGTCACGAATAACTATGAAGAGGCGCCGGCGGTGTTGATGGTGGATGATGCTGTTATAGGCACATTGGGGAATTTCAGCGCTTCCATCGGGAAAGCCAAAAGCAAGAAGACATTCAACGTTTCGGCCATTGCCGCATCAGCATTGAGTGGCCGCACTGTTCTTCGTTACCGTTCCATGTTCCCCGAGAACAAGAGGAAGATTCTGTATATCGACACGGAACAGGGACGCCATCATTGTCAACAGGTACTGAAGCGCATCCTGCGTTTGGCGGAACTGCCGGATGACAAGGTGCCGGAAAATCTGATCATGTTGTCTCTGCGCAAGTTTGCACCAAGAGTGCGTCTGTTGATAGTCGAAGAAGCTATCGGCACCACACCTGATTTGGGTCTGGTCATTATAGATGGCATCCGTGATTTCCTTTACGACATCAATTCATCCAGTGAATCTACCGAAGTTATCTCGAAATTCATGCAGTGGACGGACGATAAACAAATCCATATCCATACTGTCCTGCATCAGAACAAGAATGATGAACATGCGCGTGGTCACATCGGCACGGAACTCAACAACAAGGCGGAAACCATCCTGCAGGTAGAAGTGGATAAAGAGGACAAAGCCATAAGCGTGGTCGAAGCCGTGCACATCCGGGACCGGGACTTTGAACCTTTCGCTTTCCGCATAAACGAAGACGTCCTGCCCGAACTGGTAGAACCATATCTGTCCAAAGAGAAGAAGAGCGGGCGACCGACCAAAGAACCGTTCGATCCGGAGAGGGAAATTCCTGAGCCTGTACATCGTGCTGCAGTGGATGCCGCTTTTGCCAATGGCAATATCGGCAGTTACGATGACTACCTGGAACGTCTGAAGGAAGCTTACGGATTGCACAATGTAAAGCTCGGCTACAACAAGGCGGTCAAGGTAGCCACCTTTCTTGGCAACAAGCGGATGGTCATAAAGGAGGGGAAAAATTATATTCTCAATCCGGAATGCCATTACTGAATACAACTTTACTTTATTGCTGGGGCGTATATATTAGAATAAAGCAAAGTCGGCAGGAAATCACCATGTGAGATACTTATTTTCTCCCCTCTTTTATTGGATAATATTATCCTGCATTTCATTGTCCAAGAGCCAATTCATTATACACATCCGATATGGCTTGCGGGGAAGCATAAACAGGTAACTGTTTCGAGATATGCCAAGGTATAACCTCACTGCGTTACGGTTGTACATTGGCGCTCTTGACTGCTCAGTTCCTTCGCCAGTACGGTACTCGCAAGCTCGCACCTTTTCAACCATTATAACAACGATTCAAATGAAAGAAGATATTGTCAATACATCAACTTCCCCGAAAGAAACAAGAAGCGTTTTTGTCGGGGCAAAAGTCACTCCCAGCCAGAGAGACCATATAAAATCACTGGCCGAACAATGCGGCATGACCGTAAGCGACTACATATTGTCATGTGCATATAACTTCAAGCCCAAAGCGAGGCTCACGAAAGAAGAGGCGGCACTGCTGCAGAATCTGGACAATTGTCGGTCTGATCTCGTAAAATATACCTCCGCACTTCATGGAATGTCCACAAAGCAGCGGATGGTAATGTTCAATCAGATTCCGTTCATGGTCGGCTGGCTCGGAGAACTTTCCAATGTTGCCGAAGGCGTCTACCAATTCCTGGAAGCCGTAAAGGAGAAAAATAGAATTCCGTCCAACCCTCAATCCGAAGAAAAATGATTGCAAAAGCCAAAGCCATATCTTACGGCATCAATGACCTTCGTTATATTACTGGCGAATCAAAACACAAGAAGCATCCGGAAAAAATATATCGGGTATTGGACAATCTGTTGCCCCCGGAACTGGACGCTATGGGAATATGGAACTCCATGCAGTTGACCCTTTCCCAGCATCGGCCGATAAAGAATTCCATAATCAGAATAGAGTTGAGTCCATCGCCTGAGCATACCAGTTTCTATGACATTGAGGACTGGCAAAAACTCTGGCACGAGTTCGCCGAAGAGTTCGATAAACAAACGATTACCGGCAAGGACGGTAAAGTCCGTTCCAGCCCGACCAATCTGGCAAACAGCAAATACACGGTTTACCTGCACATGGAATCCAAAGGGAAAGTTCCCCATCTACACGCCGCAATTTGCCGCTTTGATGAAAATGGGAACATCAACAATGACCATAACATTCATCTTCGGGCACAACGTGCAGCCGAGCGAGTTGCAGTGAAACGTGGCTGGAAGACTGCGGAAGAAATCCGAAGTCGCAACATTCCGGAAGTAAGCAGAGAGTGCATGGAGGTATTGAGAACCATGCCATCATGGTCATGGGAAGAATACAAGAAGGCACTTGCCCGGAGAGGCTATTCCGTATATGAACGGAAAGACAAGAAAGATGTTCTCCGTGGATATGCGATCCTCAAAGGAAATGCCAAATACAAGGCTTCCGAACTGGGAGTGGCCCGTAACCTGATGATTTCGAAACTTCCCCGTACGTGGCAAAAGCTCCACTACCGGGAGAGGCTTGCCGCTCAGGTCAATACTTCTCAAATCCATAGACCAGAACCTGTTAGAAGACCGACAACCGATATGGACGACTATACTCACTATCGTTCCGGCTCGGTGTCCTACACGCTTTCTTCCCATAGCGGGAGGGAACAGCGTTTCTATATTCCGGAGCGGGTGCTTGACTATTTCAACGATGAGTTCGACTATCGGGAGGTTGCCAACAGCAGTGAGCTGACCGACATAGCCGTAGCTATCTTTGTTGGTATGCTTGATACGCCAGCCATATCTGCCGGAGGTGGCGGCGGAGGTTCGCAAAGCAATCTCCCCTGGCGGGACAAGGACGATGACGACCTGCAATGGGCCCGTCGCTGCGCACGAACCGCTACCCTCCTATTGGGCAAGAAACCGAGAACAGGATTAAGACGATAAAGTCATGAAACAGTCATACAAAAAGCGGTCGCCTCGTGCGACCGCTTTTTGTATGACTGTCTTGTCGGATATGGGGAAAATTATTTTATAAATCTGGAAAATTTAATATGACAGACAATGAACCGTCACCCCCAGACTGCAACGGATGACCCCCTCGTTGCAGCCTGCAGTCTTTGCAGTTTTGCAGTTTCAGGGTTCTAAAAACAGGTATTTCCTGCAAGACTGCAGGAACTGCAAACTGCAAATGACGGTTTCCACTTGCAGGAATCCACAAAAGAGAGCATCATGAACGGATACAGATTCCATCTTCAGAAATACAGGCCGGGCAGCAAGACCGTCTGTCCGGAGTGCGGCAGGAAGTCCTGCTTTACCCGTTATATCGACGAGGCGGGAGAGATTTCCTTCCCTGACAACGTGGGCATCTGCGACCATATCAACAGTTGCGGCTACCACTATACCCCGAAGGAATACTTCCGGGACAATCCGGCTGTCAAAGAAAGATTGAATGGGCAGGAAAGGTTTGGCGGCACACCGATAGCTGCAAGACCGCCAGCAAGAGCATTGCCCGAACAGAAACCACGGATTTCTTTTCTTCCCTCTGATTGGGTGGAGCAATCCATGCGCAGGTACGACATCAACCCCTTGTACCGATACTTTCCCAAAGTGATGGGCAAGGAGAATGTGGACAAGCTATTCAGCCTATACAGGGTCGGTACCTCAAGGAGGTGGGGCGGTGCGACCGTATTCTGGCAGATAGACCGGAACAGCAACGTGCGTGCGGGCAAGATCATGGGCTACGATGCCGTAACCGGACACCGTATCAAGGAGCCTTTTAACCAAGTCAGCTGGGTGCATTCCGTGAGGAAGGTGCAGGATTTCAGGATGAAGCAGTGCCTGTTCGGAGAACATCTGCTGTCGGACACTTCCGCCGCCATGTCCGCCAAGCCCGTAGCCGTTGTCGAGAGCGAGAAGACGGCACTGGTCGCCGCCCTTTTCATCCCGGACTTCATCTGGCTTGCCACCGGAGGGATGCACGGGTGCTTCAACAGCGAGACCATGCAGGTATTGGGCGGCCGGGAGGTTGTCCTCTTCCCCGACCTCAAGGCGACGGAAGAATGGAGGCGACGGCTGCCGATGCTGGAATCCTTTTGCAGGCGTGCCACATGTTCCGATATGCTGGAGAGGATTGCGACCGGTGCGCAGCGTGAAGCCGGACTGGACATCGCAGACTTCCTCCTGATGGAGGACACGCCGCAGATGATCCTTCAACAGATGATAGAACGCAATCCCGTATTGCGGTCCCTCATCGACGCTTTCGGGCTTGAACTGATTGATGCGAAAAAAACGGAATGACAGGAAGGCACCGGACAGCTTGCTGTCCCAAGGGAAAGGGGTTGTAAAATCCCGTAGCTTATTAGGGCATTTTCACCGCCTCCACTCCGCGTCCGGCAGTCAAAAAGCCCATAAGCCGAGGGGCTCCCCTTCGGATTTAAGTATATGCCTCCGGCAATAAAACGGGATTTTACAACAGAAATGACAACCATAAAACGAACAGATATGAGCAATACACAATACGCGGTTTGCCACTTGCAGCGTGGCAGCGGTAATGACAGCGGAATGTCATGCCATATAGAAAGGAAGGATACCAAGGGAAAAATTTATGTGCCGGTCAATGCCAATGCGGACCGGACACATCTCAACCGTGAGCTGGTCAGGTTCCCCGAGGGAGTTTCCAATCGTACCGAGGCGATACAGCACCGCATCGACACGGCCGGGCTGCGCCGCAAGGTCGGTAAGAACCAGACAAAAGCCATCCGTATCATCCTGACCGGAACGCATGAGCAGATGATGAAGATTGCCAATGACGACAGACTGGACAGTTGGATCGATGCCAATCTCAAATGGCTAAAGGGGACCTTCGGCGAAGAGAACCTTGTATCGTGCGTACTGCACATGGACGAGAAGACTCCCCACCTGCACGCCACCATCGTTCCCATTGTAACCGGTGAGCGTATCCGCAGGAAGCGGGAGGGAGAGAGGAAGTACGAGACGAAATCCGGTCCCCGTTTGTCAGCGGATGATGTGATGCGACGCACCAAGCTTCATGAATACCAGAACAGTTACGCAGCAGCCATGAAACCGTTCGGGTTGCAGCGTGGGATTGTCGGCTCCACAGCCAAGCATCAGGCGAACTCAGAATACTACAGGCAGCAGGTAATCCAATATGAAGAGGATATAGCCAAGTTGCAGGTTGATGTGGAGAAGGCGCAGGAAGGCAGGAGCACCATCCTCGCGTGGTTCGGCAAGGGAGACCTTGCCAAGGCAAAAAAGGAACTTGCGGACAAGGACGGGCAGATTGCCGAACTTAATAGACAGATTAAGGCTCTTCAGGCAGAAAAGATCCGATTGCGGGAACAGCATAAATCAGAAATCAGGAAACTGCGAAACGGCTATCAAGTGGAGATAGACAAAGCCATCCGCAGGGCGGAAACCGCCGAACGGCAGTCAGAAGAGAAAGATGCCGTCATAGACAGGCAACGAAAGCTGATAGACCGGCTCGACCGGATGGCAAACCCTCAGCGTTACAGCCTCTCATCCGGTGCCGAGCTTGTCCGAATCAACGTGTCCAACTACCGAAATCCGTCGCTTCACATCTGGACACGGGTCGGAGAGGAGCTTTTTGAGGACACCAAGTTCCAGATAGACTATGATATGGCCCAAAGACATTTCAACGGCCAGATCACGGACGAGGAGTTTGTCAATGCCGTCTTCGAGCCGCAGGAACAGGTAAGCGGGAAGCAGGCCGAGCTGTTGGGAGCAGCTTTTACTCTTGCCGCTGGAGGTCCGGCAGAGGTTCATGTCGGTACTGGTTCTGGCGGCTCATCGTCTAATCTTCCATGGAGAGAACAGAAAAAAGGGAATAGAAGATAAAAACTAATTCAAAGTATGTTACGGAAAAACTTTAGCGTATAATTAGGGACTGTCGTAAAAAGAATAAAACTTTATAAAGAATTGATTGCTAATGTAATATAAAATCCGTATCTTAGCTAAAGATAAAAAGAATACCCCCAAGCGCCCTGGAAAAGCCAAATTTGGAGGTATCGCAAAAATTAATCTGCATGGCTAAGGTACAAAATTTCTCTGGAATATCACCCGATCTTCCTTTCACGGAGTTCGATTTTTATGAATTGCATAGGCAGACATTCGCGACTAGCGAGCTGGGAAAAATCAGGAAGAGGCTGCCGCTACGTGAGATGGCAGAGAACTTTGGACTGATAAGCAAGAGCATGAGAGCGAAGAAAGGACGAAAAACATACTTCACCCCGGAGGGCAAGGTTGCGCTGATGTTCCTGAAGATGTACACAGGTCTGAGCAGCCCGAAGTTGATGGAGCATCTTAACGGTAACGTCCACTATCAGCTCTTCTGCGATGTGAGAATAGACCCGATGCATCCTCTGACGAACTACAAACTTCTGGACGACGTGTTTTCGGAACTGGCCCGCGGGCTGAAGATCCAACAGCAGCAGGAGATACTGGCAAGAGCCTGGAAACCGTACATGAAGGACCTGGACACGATGTATACGGATGCGACCTGTTACGAGAGCGAGATGCACTATCCTACGGATCCGAAGCTTCTGTGGGAAGGAATAGAGAAGTCATATGAGATAATGTGCACTCTGAGTGCCAAGCTGAATGTGCACCGTCCGAGGACGAAGTACGTAGACGTAGAGAAGGCCAACCTGTCGTACAGGAAGCGGCGCAGGCATACGAAAGTCCAGACCAGGAAACTGACCAGACGCCTGCTCAACCTTTTGGGGAAGATACTGAAGGAGACCCGCACACTGGAGAGGGAGAATGCAGGTGCGGAGAAATTGCTGACAGCCAGACAGAAGAGCGATATTGAAATCATCACAAGGATGTACCGTCAGCAGAAGGCCCACTTCGAGAACAACAATCCTCGCGAGAGTGTCAAGGACAGGATAGTGAGCATCAGCAAGCCGTATGTGAGGCCGATCGTGAGAGGCAAGGAAGTGAAGAGCGTAGAGTTCGGTGCGAAGTGCAACAACATCCAGGTTGACGGACTCTCATTCATCGAGAAGCTGTCATTCAATGCCTTCAACGAGGGAACCAGGCTTACGCACTGCCTGAAGATGCACCGAAAGCTCTTCGGTGTGGACGCGAAGAAGGTCGGAGGAGATGCAGGCTATGCCGGCAGCGCCAACAGGGGGTACTGCAAGGATAGAGGAATACAGACGTCATTCGTCAAGCGTGGCCGTCCGTCCTTGGAAAAGAAAGAGAACGACATCATCCGCAACGAGCTGGCGAGGGTGAGGGCAACGAGGATGGAAGGCTCGTTCGGAACGCAGAAGGAACACTATGGCCTGAAACGCATCAAGGCAAGGACGAAGTTGACCGAAATCCTGTACATCTTCTTTGGCATCCACACGGCGAATGCAGTACAGCTCGTCCGGCGGGAAGTCAACGAAATTGCCCAGGCTGCCTGATGTTCGAGGTGAGTGAGAAACGGCCCTTTCACTGGAGTATTGGCTCCAGTTGGGTCCAAAAATGAAAAAAGGGGCTCCGAAACGGAGCCGAAAATATAAAAAGAAGAGTTCGATCGGAAAAATTACCGGGACAGTCTGCCGATTGACTCATAATGACGGAATTAAACGACTGTCCCTATTTTAAATAAGAGACCGGTCCAACTATTATTGGGCCGGTCTCTGTTTTATTCATCAAAGTTTGTTGTTCCCTTGATTATTTGCATTTTATTGTAATGCAACTTGTTGGGCAAAAACTTTTCCATTGCAGCTGATTTTGAATATATATATTCCAGTTGCACTATTATTGCTTATTGTAAAACTATTTGTTTTATTCTGTGCAGAATATACAATTTTTCCATCGAGGCTTATTAGTTGTACGTTGTCAGCTGAATATCCGTCAATCATGGAAACGTGTACCTCATTTCCTGATACATTATAATGAAAATACTTGTCAGTTTCAAGCATGTCTACTTTGGTGGAGGTCGGTTCGAAGCGCGCTGAAATAGTCTCATAGAAAGTATTTACTGTAATAGTGTAAATGCCTTGTTTGTCACTATCAACAATCCATTTGGTGTCGTTTCCGCCGATTCTGAAACTTGTTGATTCGAGTATTTTTTCATTTTCAGTATATGGGTGTAGACTGTATGGATCCCAAGTTCTTTGTCCAAGAATTTTGAATTCGTTGCTTCCGACATTTTCAGGACGTATTTTTAATTCACCTGTGAATACAAACTGGTCTGGATTGTTGGTATCCTTTGTAAAAGGGATGGCAGAGTCAACATTCCAGCCGCATTCGGTTGCACCTCCTACGATATACAACATTTCCGGTGATTTGTATATTTCTGCATTTACTTCTTTTGCAACCAGGTCTATTTTTATTTTATAAGCAGGATCTGCAACCATGACGTTCCATCCAGGTTGTTTTGAGTCTGTTGTTGTTGTCAGAGTTGTTTTGCCTGTAATGTCCATTGCTTCTTCAGAAGGAATGATATATTCTGTTGTTTCGTCTGGTGTCGGGGTTGTCATTATTTTAAGTTCTCCTTGCTGTAGTTCGCCGTTGTAAGCGAAATTGGCTACTCCATAAATTTTTGATAATTTTACAGTTCCTTCTGGAATAGCTGTTCCAGTTATCCATAATTCTTCCGGTATTTCGACATTGGCCTTTTCAACTACCATGGTAAGTTTCTTCAAATCGACGGTAACTGTATAAAACCCGGATTCTGATAACATGAATTTATGGTCATTGCCGCTTTCATTATATACGAGGTTATGAGATTTGCCGAGTTCAATAGGCTCATTTTCTGTTGGAGCATTAAAAGATGGTTGCCAAGTTCCCAAAGTGTTGATGAATTTGAAGTCACTTGCTTTCAACGGACCTGTCCAAGTGAAAATGGCGTTTTCTTCAGTTGTGGAAACCGGTGTCATGTATTCTGCCTTATTATTATCCCATTCGTTAGGTGCTGCACCTCCAATAAGATAGACTTGGGTGTAATTTTGGGCCGCTACTTTTAAGAAAAGTAAGGCAAGGATAAGCATTAGTGATATACGTTTCATAGCGTTAATTTTTAATAGTTAGTAAATGTGTTTTTGATTAAAATTATAAAGTCTTAAAGAATAATTTTTTGTGTTTGAATATGATTATCGTAAGTCAGTTGAACAATGCATAATCCGTCTGAAGGTATTGTTGATAAATCAAGCAGGATATTTCGGGCGTCTTTGAAATGGTCTGACAATAGGTTTTTTCCCATAACATCGAATAGACTTACGTGTATATTATTGCAATTTTTGTCGAGAGAAACTTGCATTTGTCGGCTATCGCTTGAGTAGGAAATGACAGCTTGTTTGGATTCCTTTATGTCGTTAATAGAACTCATGCCGTGTGTTACAACTATTTTTGTTTCCTGATCACATGCAATTTTAGGAAGGTAAATTATGGCTGTACGTTTTGCGCTGTCATATTTCCAAGTACCAGGCTTTTCATCGTTTGCATAAGTATATGTAAGGCCGTTGACAACTACATTCTCAGGCTTATTGACGGCTAATAATTCAATATCGTAGCTACGTTCATTAAGCATTCCGTTGAAATATCCTTCGATAGGGTGAATTGTATATATACCCTCATTCCCATTTTTTTCTTGGGTAATAGGTGTAAAGGTAAATGCTCCGTTTTCATAATTGTCATTATCATTTTCATCCTCGTAATAGCGTAATTCACCTTTTGAACCCGGGATGAATTTTAATATCAATTTGTCAGGACGGCTTTTCAAATCCATTAATTCGGGGAAATATGGAATGATGGCACCTTCTTTAATATAGTGAGGTATGTCACTTTGTGTAAATGTACGGGTATAAGACTGGTTACCTTCTAAGATTTCACCAGAACAAACTTCATACCATTTACCTTCTGGTAACCATATCGTTTTACTTATAGTTCCGTCTGCATCTGCAGCTTTTACAATTGGAGCTGCTAAAATATCATTACCAAACATATATTCATCATCGTGCTTATATGCTTCGTTGTTTTCTGGCCATTCATAATATAATGGACGGCAGAGGGAAATACCTGTGTCGTAGGAAACGCGTGCTTGTGTATATATATAGGGTACCATTGCGTATCTAAGTTTTACCGCTTCGCGCATTAATGGATAGTTGGGATATTTCCACATTCGGCGTTCGACGTCCGGATTGTTTGAACTATGTGTACGGATTATTGGGGAAAAAACACCAAATTGGATCCAGCGTAAAAATAACTCGGGATTGTTTTCTCCGTTTTGATGGTGTCCGCCTATATCATGACTCCAGTATCCGTAACCGACGTTGGAAGCTGTAGATGTGAAGTATGTTTCAAATTTTAGAGTTTCGAATGATGTGTGGGAGTCTCCTGAGAAACCTATCTGATAACGATGACTGCCCAATCCTCCCCAACGGTGGAAAATTATCGGACGGGCTTGTCCTTTTGCTTTCATGTCATTGTAAAATACATGATTGCACCAAAATGTGTTACTGAGTTTTTCTTCGTTTTCTGCAAGCAGCCATTGTTGCCAGTCAAGCCACCAAAAGTCAACTCCTATATTTTCATGTGGGCGGATTATGTTTTTAAAAAAGGCTTTATAAAAATCTTCATTTTCCAAATTCCATCGAATAGTACCATCTTCATTGATGATGCTGTCGGCAGTCAAATCCATACCTCTTGATTGAAGGTCATTGTAAAGTGCCTGATAATTATCTTCATAAGGGGCTATTCCATAAGCTGGGTGAAGGTTCAATGTGGCTTTAAGTTTCTTTTCGTGTAGCCAGTTTAACAATCCTTTAGGATCTGGAATCAAACGTGTGTTCCAACTCCATCCGGTCCATCCACCTTTTCCTCCGTCAAGTTCACTTCCTGAGTAGTGCCAATCCATGTCGATGACCATGACATCTTGCGGCAGGCCGTTTTCTTCCATTTCTAAAGTCAGATTCTTATAATCATCTGCACTATAGTCTTCATATTTTGAATACCAGTAACCGAATGCATACATTGGTGGCATAGGAATTTTTCCGGCTATGCGAGTGAAGTCATAAAGAGCTTTTTTGTAGTTGTGTCCATATCCCATGAAATACCAGTCCATTGCAGGCGGATCCTGACGTTGAGATACCCAGTCAACACCATCTTCACGCTTATCTAACATTAGGCTGATGCCTCCATCTGCTCGTTCAGCTGTCTCATCAATTACGTACCATCCCGAACGGGAAAGAAGTCCGTCTTCCATCTCCGCACGTTTGTTTTCTCCGTCGGCACCATCAAGCGTGCGCATTGTTCCCTTTAGGTTTAATGGGTCTTTTTTCCAAGGATACCAGACGACAGTCTGTCCATCCACCTCAAATGTAATTTTTAAATTTTTAGAGCTGGCTGGATTGAATGTGCCAGGAAAACTGTTTAAGCGATATTGTAATAATAGTTTTTCTGTTTTGATGTATAGGAATTCTTCGTCTTCCCATGTTTCATATTCTGGAACAGGTAAACGACGATTTATCACAGTAAATGAAGCACGGTCTTCAAAGATTTGTTTGTCACTCCATTCTATACGAATCATTTCAGGGGTTAGAATTGTAAAGCGCATATCCCCAGATCGGACAATAGCTTTTGGATCTGCTACAGGATTGTTCTCTGCTGCTAATATTTGCAGAAATGAAAGAATAAAAAATACACAGATAAGTAAAAGATTTTTCATGTTTTTAGTTTCTTGTTAGTGTTTAAAGTGATGTGTTTATGCAAATATAATTAGAGCAGAAAGGATTGTAAAACAAGAGTAGGAATAAAGTAGTAGAATTAAATGTTAATTACAAGATAAACAGTGAATTATGTTTTTAATTCATTATAAAAAAGTAGAGTTCGGTTGCGTATTTATTGCGATTGTTTCTTTGAAAACATACGTAACAAACATTTTTGATTTAGTTGTTTGATTTTTTAGTTCTGCAAGCGTTAACGGCTGTGAAAACTTGCCGTGTCGGGTATTTTTTGCACACTTCTTGCCGGAGTGTGTTGCACACATGGAACGCAAATGTGTAATATAGAATAACTTATGCAATTTTTTTGCCCGAGCCGGCTACAATCTGCGAAATTATTTCCTAATTTTGCGAGAGTCCTTAAGGAAAGGACGTGTAAAACCATTAAAAAAGAAACGCTATGAGTCATATTGAAGAAGTGGCAAACCGTCTTAAAGGTTTGCGCGACGCGCTGGGGCTGACGATTGCCGAAATGGCGTCGGCTTGCAGTGTGGACGAAGAACTATATAAGAAATTTGAATCAGCGGAAGCCGACATTCCTGTCAGGACTATGGGTATGCTCACGGAAAATGATTTCCTTCATTTTTTCTACCTGTTCCGGATATTTTGATGCCAAATCAACATCTTCGTGAAGATCGGTTGCCAAATTATACAGGTGAGGAACGCCTTTTTTCACAATCAATTTCCAGTCGCCCTGACGTACGGCAATCTGGTCGGTTTCATTAAATTCCCAATATAGGAAATCATGTTCCGCCTGTTTTCCTTTCCCGAGCAATGTGGGAGCGAATGAAATTCCATCAAAATAGTGTACCGCCAGCAGAAGGCCCACTTCGAGAACAACAATTCTCGCGAGAGTGTCAAGGACAGGATAGTGAGCATCAGCAAGCCGTATGTGAGGCCGATCGTGAGAGGCAAGGAAGTGAAGAGCGTAGAGTTCGGTGCGAAGTGCAACAATATCCAGGTTGACGGACTCTCATTCATCGAGAAGCTGTCATTCAATGCCTTCAACGAGGGAACCAGGCTTACGCACTGCCTGAAGATGCACCGAAAGCTCTTCGGTGTGGACGCGAAGAAGGTCGGAGGAGATGCAGGCTATGCCGGCAGCGCCAACAGGGGGTACTGCAAGGATAGAGGAATACAGACGTCATTCGTCAAGCGTGGCCGTCCGTCCTTGGAAAAGAAAGAGAACGACATCATCCGCAACGAGCTGGCGAGGGTGAGGGCAACGAGGATGGAAGGCTCGTTCGGAACGCAGAAGGAACACTATGGTCTGAAACGCATCAAGGCAAGGACGAAGTTGACCGAAATCCTGTACATCTTCTTTGGCATCCACACGGCGAATGCAGTACAGCTCGTCCGGCGGGAAGTCAACGAAATTGCTCAGGCTGCCTGATGTTCGAGGTGAGTGAGAAACGGCCCTTTCACTGGAGTATTGGCTCCAGTTGGGTCCAAAAATGAAAAAAGGGGCTCCGAAACGGAGCCGAAAATATAAAAAGATGAGTTCGATCGGAAAAATTACCGGGACAGTCTGCCGATTGACTCATAATGACGGAATTAAACGACTGTCCCTAATTAATCATCACTTACTATACATACGCCCCATTATGGGAATATGCCGTTTGAAGTGCCTGATAATTGGGTGTGGACAACATTGGAAGAAATCTTGCAACTCGTTTCTGGGCAAGATTTTTCACCAGAAAAATATAATGATAATGTTTCAGGCATACCTTACATCATTGGAGCCAGCAATATTGAAAACGAACAACTTGTGATAAACCGATGGACAGAATATCCGTCTGTTTATTCATATTTAAACGATTTGCTTGTAGTATGTAAAGGTGCTGGCGTCGGGAAGATGGCTATTAATACACTGCTGTCCGGAGAAATTTTACCATAAAGTAGGTTGCTCGACAGAACCCGCCTCCGGAACACAAACGGGAGTTGTCGGCTGATTATAAATTTCACGGATATCCGCCCTCTGGAAGAGGACTTGTCCGATTGAGTTAGAGATAGAATGAAGACTTGGATCCAACCCGTATCGCTTCTTCGCAATGATGAGCAGCAGATAGTCACAAATGGCTATCCATATCTGCGTGTACACGGCGTTCTTGGAAGTGCCGTAGAAAGTCCTGATGTGAAGATGCTGCTTGATCCATTTGAAGAACAGTTCTATCAGCCAGCGTTCACGGTAGAGTTCCGCAATAGTCAGCGGATCGTCAATCGCAAAGTTGCTGGTCAGAAATCGATATACTCTTCCAGTCTCAAAGTCTTCATACACAACAAGTCTCAATGTGTCTGGATACTTTCTGGTAGAGTAATATCCAGCAAGTCTGATAGTCTCATCCGAAAGAACGCCCGAGTCTTTATTGACAGGTCTGGACTCAATAACCTCATAAGACATATTGTCCTTGGCGCGTGTAACAAAGTAGGCGCCCTTTTGCTGGAAATGCTTGTAAAGTTTCTCAAAGGCAACATATCCCCTATCCATCAGGTAGAAAGCACCTGCTTCAACAGGAATCTTGTCCATCATCCTGGCATCGTTAACCTTGCCTGGCGTGAGCATGACAAATGTGGGAATCGAGCCTCGCAGATCCATCAGTGTATGTATCTTGAACGCGCCCTTACCATGATGAAACTCGGCCCATGGACACAACTTAAGACACAGTTCAATGGTACTGCTGTCAAACGCATATATCATCTCCTCAAGACCAATTCGCAGCTTTTCATCCTTGTAAAGCATCGTGGCTTCCTTTACCAAAGTCATCGCAAAGTCTTGATATATACGCCAATCCTTCTTCTCATTGGCCTCCGCAAGCGTGGATCGAGGTATTGCCTTGATTCCGGAGCGATAGAGGTCGCCGCAGAGGTTAAGTGTAGTCTCTATATCTCTCAAACCAGCTCTGTCAGTGAACTGTGCAAAACTCATCACCATGAACTGGTCACGACAATTGAATTTGATAGCATGCCGGTCACCTTTGTAGCGGTCGACACATTTCTTGAACTCGTATTCGTTAATGAGAGACATAATCTGAGCGAAGATTGTTTTTCCTTTGTTCATGGCTTGCGGATAACCTCTTGATGGCTACCGCAAAGTTACTGATGTTCTAATCGAAAAATTTTCTAATGCTTATAACATTATTGATGTTTAATAATTAAACCCTTGTCGGAGAATTTTTCTCCGGACACTAGTGAATTCGTATGTGTTTATAAGAGACATAACCTGTGCAAATATTGTTTTTCCTTTGTTCATAGTTTGCAGAATTGGCTGTTTATACCTTCTTGCAAAACTATGATTTCTAATCGAAAAATTTTATTATCCTCGTAACCAGTTGAGTATTAATTAATAATAGCTGCTTTGGAGAATCTTCTCCGGACAGCAGTGTTCCGTATGTGAAGAATATCCCATGCTACGCAAAGGGGCGGTTGCAGCCGGAGCGGGAGAACGCTTTTGCCTGCCTTTCAATATGCGCGATGGTATTGCCATCTGTGTGGGAAAAGGGAATCCCGAGTGGAACAGTTCTGCCCCGCACGGTGCCGGACGTGTCATGTCAAGAAATGCTGCCAAAAAGAATATCGCAATGGAGGAGTTTGAAAAGTCTATGAACGGCATATTTTCCACGTCGGTTTGTCCCGGTACGCTTGACGAATCGCCACAGGCCTATAAGCCGATGGAAGAAATATTACGCCTGATTGAGCCGACCGCTGAAGTCACCACGATGGTCAAACCCAGCTTAAACATTAAAGATATTCCCCAATGAAAAAGTATATACAACTTACTGCCGGACGGGGACCAGTGGAATGTGCCCGCGCCGTCACGCTTGTAGCCCGTGAACTGCTGAAAGACTTTCCGGATGCGGAACTCGTGGAAAGCGAACCGCACAACACGGAGCCGGATTGCTATATGTCGATGCTGTTTCTTGCTGAAGTTGATGTCGTTAAAGAACTGGAGTGGACAGGTACTATACTGTGGCGGGCGACGTCAAACCGTTACCGTCCCGGCTATCCTCGTAAGAATTGGTTTGTCGGAGTGGAATTTATCGAACCAGTTACACTTCCGGAAGTGTTTGATAAAGATATTGTTTACGAAACGATGCGCTCCGGTGGGCATGGCGGGCAGAACGTCAACAAAGTGGAGACTGCGGTTCGCACCACTCATCTTCCTACCGGGCTTTCTGTCAGATGCTGTTCACAACGTTCACAGTCACAAAACAAGGAAATGGCACGCAATCTGCTTCTCTTGAAGTTACAGCAAGCAAAAGATTCTGCCGCAGCATCGTTTCGCTCGTCCAAATGGGGCAAGCATACTACACTCTTGCGTGGAAATCCCGTGAAAACGTTCTCGGGCGCATTATGAATTGTAGCGGCAAATAAATATCAGACACCCCAAATTTGTTATTACAGATATGTCATTTATAAGATTTTGCAGCCAAAAGAAAAATAGGTAGTATCATAGGTAGACTTCGGTAAATCGGCTGGCCTGTTTGGCGAAGCCATCTCTTTTCTTCCCTTATTTTGACTTTACTTTAATTGGCGTATATATGAGTACGGGAATAAAGTAAAGTTGATGATTTCATGGAAAAGTGTAGATTTCGAGCCTCAATTTTGATGGAAAAGTGTTTAAAGAAGTCTGATTCGTTGGAAAAAGTGTGAGATTACATATATTATTCGCTTGAAAAAATGTATCGAACTTTGGTTTATTCGCTAGAAAAAGTGTAGCTGCTCTATGTCAGACGGATTCCAAGCACATGCGGAACTTACGATTTAATTTATCGCGCCATCATCGGTAGCCTTTGTACTGTCGATGATGGCGCGACTTACAGATCTAATGGCATTATACGTAAAAACTTCATAGCCATTAGTATCTATTTTAGCTGTTCCCTATTTGTCGGAAGCGAAAGGTAAGACGGGAAGTCCGGACTCGATGCCATAGAGATTCCCGCCCGGATAATCCGCCCAGTTATATCTGGCTGCCACAGGATTTTGTACCAATGGCGACGACAGCCTTATTGTACGGTCGGAGGTGAGTCGGGCATTTGCATACGCCCAAGTGCCATCTTTATCTTTGATTATGAATCCGGTAACGGCTCCTCCCGTGGCTTTTATATTATCGTTGAAAGTCAGCTCCACATAACCGCCGCCGATTTTACTATCTATGCAACGTGGCGTGTTACATTTCTGCTTCATTCCATAGGTTTTATCCAGCGCAAGCATAGTCAGACGCCGTGCCACTTCCGCCTTGTTGGTGGGGTGAATATCAATCGGATTGCCAAGATCGATAGCCGTCGCCATGTCGGTATGCGGCAGTTCGAGAGCCTTTGACTGTGCGTTACGCAATAATGCCCATTCCGATTCGGGCTGTACAACGACAGGTTGCATAAAGCCGGCAAGCTGCACGAAATAGAACGGCATGGAGGGATTGCCAAATGCTTTTCTCCAACCATTTATCATGTTTTTGAAACAAATTTCGTATTGCCCGGCTCTACCGACATTGGCACAGCCCTGATACCAGAACACGCCGGCAACAGGCATCGTTCTGAGCGGGTTGATCATCGCGTTGTAGAGAGCAGTGGGGTAGTACTGGCTTTCCGGCCATTCGCATCGTATGTCTGTTTTGGAAAAATCAGCCACGATGGCATAGTTCCACTCTCCGTCGAGACTATGGCTTTCGCCATTTACAATTGCGTATGACGATTTCCATATACCGCCGCCTCCGCCATTGTCGATGACTTCCACGGTGATGACGTTTTTGCCGGCTTTGACAAGCCGACTGTCTACTTCGTATTCCCGCATGCGGTCAAAAATCTGACCGCTACCTACCATTTCACCGTTGAAATATGCCGTGTCCCAGTCGTCAATAGCTCCAAAACATAGTTTTAACGATTTCCCGGAGGCTTCGGCAGGGAGGATTAGTTCATATTGCATCGCAACAATGCCGTCGAATCCGGGCAGTACGTTCTCCTCCCACATCGACGGTACAGGCATCTTTCCCCAGCCTTTGCCCTTTTGCATCACATTTCTGTCATACGGGTAAGCTATTTTACCGGGGCTGTCATACGACTCGTAAACCCGCTTTATCTCCATATCTTTCAGAGCCTGTTCGTTTTTCCCTTTTCCCAGCAGACCATATTGATATTCAAGCCCGGGCACCCCTTTGAGTGCTTCGTACGGTGTCCATGCCTCGACAGGTGTGCCGCCCCAACTTGCATCGATTATACCTACCGGTACATTCAGCGAATCTTGAAGCATTTTGCCGCACAGATAGCCTATTGCCGAGAAGGAAGCCGCTGCGGGCGAGGATTCCGCCCAGCCGTATTCAACGTCCGTGTCATCAAGTGGATTGACTGATGACGTGGTCCTGATCTGTAACAGCCGCAGGGCAGGACGCTGCATTGTGGCAACTACTTCGTCTGCATCCATCAGTTGCGCCCAATCTCCCTTTATGGGGAATTCCATGTTCGACTGACCCGAACAAATCCACACTTCGCCCGACAGCACATTTTGCAGCACGGTCTTCTCCCCATTGCCCGAGCCGTCATCAAAAATGAGCGTATAGGGACCGCCGGCGGGAGGAGTCGGGATATTCAACTCGAAACGTCCGTTTTTGCCTGTTCTGGTTTTACCCTCACCTCCGGTCCAGTCTGAACGGAATGTTACCGTAGACAGCGGGCGGGCTGTTCCGGTTACGGTCAGAACCGAGTTCTGCTGAACGACCATGTTGTCGGAAAAGACCGCCGGCAGCGTGACTTTCGCCTGCATGGCTGCCGTAGATACGGAAGCAAGTGCAACAATTGCTATTCCCCGAATGATATTCATCTGTATTTTTATTTACTGTGGTTTTTTATTATCCGCCGGTTTGTTTCCCTGATGCGGTCCTCGTCGATTTTTATGACTTTGCGGTCGTAGGTCATCAAGCCGTTCACCTCGATTTCCACATCGGTCGTCTGCGTGTAGACGGCACCGACAAACCAATCGTAGGCAAGTTGGTCGAGATAGTTGGCGTAGCCGATGTATGCGTCGGTCACTTCGGCGGGAGTCTTATATTGGATATAGCCCCAGTTCCGGTCGGGAGCCCAGATATGACCCTCTACCGCCATTCCGATACCGCCATATTCGCCAAGTACGTTGGCGCGTTTGGCATCGTAGACATGGGTCACCGGCGGTGACGGATAGCTGTGGACATCGACCATATCGCCGCACGGGTAGTGGTTGCCGCCGCTTGCCGGATTCACCAGACGCGAAGGGTCGTAGTTCTTTGTCCAGTCGGCTATTTCTTTGGTTTTGAACTGGCCCCAAGCTTCATTGAAAGGTACCCATATAGCTATGCACGGATAGTTGTAGAGAGCATCAATGATCTCTTTCCATTCTTTCCGATAGGTTTGTTCGCTTTCGGGAGTGCGTTGCAGCTCTTCTCCGTCGAAGTAGTTTCGTCCCTGCCATTCGGGGTTTTTGTCGCCGCTGGGCATATCCTGCCAGACGATAATGCCTTTGCGGTCGCAGTAGGTGTACCATGTGGCGGGTTCTACCTTGATATGCTTACGTATCATGTTGTAGCCCCAGTCGATGGTCTTGTCGATGTCGTATATCATCGCCTCGTAGGATGGAGCGGTGTACAATCCGTCGGGCCACCACCCTTGGTCGAGAAGCCCGTAGTGAAACAGGTCTTTGTTGTTGAGTTGGAGGCGCACCATTCCTTTGTCGCCCATCTTCGTGGAAATCTTACGCATGGCTGCGTAACTGTCTACTTTATCGAGAGTCTTGCCCTTGTCGGTGAGGCGCACTTCAAGATCATAAAGATGGGGGCTGTCGGGCGACCAGAGTTTCACGTCGGCGGGCATGCCGATAACCATCGGTTCGCCTGCGAGGGCTTTTCCCGTAGCAATGGTCTTGCCGCTTTCTTTTACCGTAACCTCGGTCATATAGCCGTTTCCCGAACCTGCCGACAGCACTTCGACTCTCAACGTATTGCGGTCGATGTCGGGTGTTATTTTCAGATTGGAGATATGTGTCGGGTTTACCGGTTCAAGCCAGACGGTCTGCCAGATGCCGGAGACGGGAGTGTACCATATAAGTTCCGGTTTTGCCACCTGCTTGCCTCGCGGCTGCGGACCGAGGTCGGTCGGGTCCCATACGCGCACTACCAGTTCATTGTCACCTGCGGTTTTGAGTGCCGGAGTGATATTGAGGCTGAACGGTGTGTAACCGCCTGTGTGGCTTCCTACTTTCGCACCATTTACCCACACGTCGGCTTGCCAGTCCACAGCCCCGAAGTTGAGCAAGATGTCGCGTCCGCGCCATGACTTCGGAACGGTGAAAGAACGTTTATACCATAGCGCATTGTCGGCACCGACTTCTTTGCCTACGCCCGAGAGAGCCGATTCGGCGCAGAATGGTACAAGTATCTTTCCTTGATACTCCGCCGGAGTGACGGCATCGGCACCGACGATGGCATAATCCCACAGACCGTTAAGATTTTGCCATTCGCCGCGCTCCATAATAGGACGGGGATATTCCTGCCACACTTTCGCGGGGTCGATGTTCTCGCCCCATGTTGTCATTATATTATTTCCTGCCGGTTTATAAGCCGAGGCGAAGTTAATCGCCCCGGCGAATAAGCCAGCTACTAAAAGATATCGGTTCATTATTTATATTTTACGGTTATTTCATGAGCTTTGTTGCATTTGGCTGACGGAACATGGATAATGGTGCAACGTGTCGATACATCGTATTCGGCTTTCACCTCCTTGCCGTCTACTTTTGCTTTTCCATCTGCGGGCGCATCGGTGTTATAGATGCGGAGTTCGTAGGCGCGTTTCGAAGGCAGCCGGTCGGCTATCCCCTCACGGGCGGCGATGGTGTAGGATGCCAGAGATCCGGTTGTTTTCTGAGCGAAACGGGTGTTGGCAAAACGGGTGTCGTAGTCGTTCGAGTCGCCCGAATCCTCATAAAGCGTCGTTTCTCCGTCTTTCCCGGCAACGATATTGACTATCAGTTTGGCGGGACGTTCGGTTGTGCTTTTCACTTCCGGGGGATTGTTCACGATGATAGCGCCTTCACGATAGAAATACGGTATCTGGTCGAGGGTGAAGTCGAGTATCTGGATCGAATTTCCTTTGACCATTTTGTTGTCAGCCACCGACCACCAGTTTCCCTCGGGGAACCAGATTCTTTTTTTGCTTACGCCATCGACCGAGGGTTCTACGATCGGGGCTACGAGGATGTCGTCGCCGAAGAAATACTGCTCTTCGAAAACATAGGCTTCGTCGTTTTCGGGGTACTCGTAATACATTGGGCGGCAGATTCCGACACCTGTGTCATAGCTCTTGCGTGCCATGGTGTAGATGTAGGGGAATAGGGCATAACGTAGCTTCACCGTCGCGTTGAGTTGCGGGAAATTCTCATAGGTCCATATCTTGCGGTTGATCCATGTGCCGATTGCGGCATGGCTGCGGAATATCGGAGAGAATACACCGAACTGGAACCAGCGCAGCAGCAGTTCGGGATCGTTCACCGGATAATTGCTGTCCCACATGTGTCCGCCGATGTCGTGTCCCCAGTATCCGTAGCATACGTTTGAAGCCGTGGCAGTGAAATAAGGCTGGAATGCGAGTGAGGCATAGTTGATGAACGTGTCGCCCGAAAAGCCGATCTGGTAGCGATGGCTACCCAGACCTCCCCAGCGGTGGAAGATTATCGGTCGGCGGTCGGAGCGGTTTGCTTTCATGTCGTTGAAGAAAACATGGTTACACCAGAATGTCTCTCCTAAGCCGTCGGTGTAGGGACTTGTAAGATGTTGCTGCCAGTCGAGCCACCAGAAATCGACACCCTGTTTCTCGAACGGGCGCAGGAAGTTGTTTGCGAATGCCTTATAGAAACTTTTGTCTTCGAGTTGCCACGGAATGACTTTCGTGGTGTCGGCATCGAGACCCATATCGTCCGCCATGCCTCGGAAAATGTCTTCCGAAGCATCCACGCCCATGGCTGGATGGAGGTTGAGTGCGAGATGCAGTCCGTTGTCGTGGATGTCTTTGAGCAGTTTTGTCGGGTCGGGAATCAGGTTGTAGTTCCAGCTCCAACCGGTCCATCCGCCGCGTCCGTTGGATTTGTTGGGATCCGGGTCGCCGTTCCAATGCCAATCCATGTCGAGAATCAGGACATCGGTATTGATGTCATTCTCTTTAAGGTCTTTGATGATGTTGCGGTAATCGTCGGCAGTATAGTTTTCATATTTGCTGTACCAATATCCGAAAGCATAGTCCGGTGGCAGCGGCATCTTGCCGGCAATAAGGGTATAGTCGTGCAGTGCGCGTTTGTAGTCGTGACCGTAGCCGAGGAAATAGAGGTCGAGCGACTGTTTGTCGTCGCGTGGAGCAACCCAGTCTACGCCCGTTTCATCGGGAACAAGGGCGAGCGAGCGGCTGCCGTCGGTACGTACGCACTGTGGCGAATCGTCGATTACAGCCCAGCCCGAACGCGAAATCAGACCATCCTCCAACTTTGAACGATAGCCGTCGCCGAAGCAACGGTCGAGGGTACGGTAAGTACCTTTGAGGTTCTTTCCGTCGCCCTGACCGGGAAACCAGGTCACGGGGCGTCCGTTGAGTTCCATCGTTATGCTGAGGTTGGCGGGAGGGTTCGGCTCGAAATAGGGATTTGTACCTTTGCGGTATCTCAGTTTCAGCTTGTCTGTGTTGATGTAGAGGAATTCATTATCCTCCGACTTGGTGAAGTGAGGTACGGGCAGATTGCGGTTCACGACCGTAAATGTGGCACGGTCCTCGAACTGTTTCGACGGGCTGTATTCCACGCGTATCATCTCGGGAGTGAGGACTGTAATGCGTACTACCCCTTCGGTCACTACCGCCTCAGGGTTTGCCACCGGATTAAGATCTGCTCCCCAGAGAGCCATAGCGGCGGATAAAAATGTGATGATGTTCAAAAATCGTTTCATAGATTATTGCAGTTGGTTAGTTTCTTATTATGAACTTTTCGGCGAAGGGTCCGGACTTGGCTACATAAATTCCTTCGGGAAGAGTGATGACATCGCCTTTTGACACAGCCAGTACCTTAGCTCCTGCCATATTATAAATCATTGCGTCGGCGAGACTTACAAAGGCATCGGCTTCCTGTTTCACGATCCCGGCATTTCTGGTCTCTACCTGTGCTACGGATGATACTTCCGTGTAGTGGTGGGTATAAGTGCCTCGCAGAACAACTGTCAGGCGGACTGTTTTCCCATCGTAACTTGCGGGGATACGCCAGGTATTAGCCCAAGTGCTGGCTGGTTCTACACGCATCATGTGGAAATAATCTTCCGTACCGTCAGGTTCCATGGTCGCACCCCGTGTATAGCCCCAGTTCACTTTCTCGTCGCCGAGAGTCATCATCAGGCGGTAGCGGTTTTCTTCGCCCCATGCCATTTGAAGGTTTACGTTCCAATCGCCGATCCATTTGCCCTCTCCGGCATAAGTCAGGTCTGCCAGGCTCTTTTTGTTAAAGCAGTTGAGCACGCACATCGAGGTCACCTCCTTGACAGAAGCTACCTTGGTCAGGAAATCGAGAGAAATGCAGTACACTCCGTCTTTTGCAACCTGCATCGGTTGTCCGTTTTCTGCGATCTTGTTGTCTGTTATGAAAAACGATGTGTTTTCCTCATTCTTGATTTCGAGGTTTCCGCCTGCTTTCAGTTCTGCGAAAGCCTCGAATCCGGTGATTGACACTTTGGTGCAGACTACCGGATTGGCTTCGGCAATCGCCGAACCCGAAAGCGTTACCTGTTGGGGGATCACACCTCCTTCGAATTGTATACGTTCGCGGATAATCGGCAGGACAACGCCTTCCATTATGCGGTATCCCTCTGCATTGGGGTGAACGCCGTCTCCGGTAAGGGCATAGTTGAATTCACGGTCGCCGTAGACCAGTGCCGAATAGTAGTCGATATACGGCATATCATGTGCGTCGGCATATTCCTTTATCCGCCTGTTAAGGTTTTCGATTTTATCTTTATGGTTCGTGATGGCGGGATTCCATTGGAAACTGGTTACCGGAAGCACCGATGCAAGAAACACCTGTATGCCGTTTGCACTGGCTATTTCTGCCATTGAAAGGATGTTGCCGAGCGTGCGCTCCTCGTCATACGGGATGTCGAGATTTTGAGCGATGTCATTGGTGCCGGCACAGATTACCACACCTGCCGGGGCGAGGCGCACCACATCTTCGCGGAAACGCATGATCATTTCGTACGAGGTCTGACCGGAGATGCCTCTGCCGATGAAATCGTTAAGGGTAAAGAATTCCGGACGGTTGGTCGGCCAGAAATCCGTGATCGAGTTGCCCATGAACACCACACGCGATCCTGTGTTGGGCAATTCCATTATACGTTTGTTGTCGTTGGCATATCTGTTAAAATTGGCAATATCGTTGGCTGCCGTTGTTGTCATTGCAAAGAGTCCGAAGACGATAGCAATAAATGTTTTTAAGATTTTCATATCTGAAATTGGTCATTGGATTGGAAGTTACTTATCGCTTGTCGGATCTGTGCCGCAGATGTGGGCGGCAAAGCCTCCGCCGGGGGCGAGATGTACATGAAGAGAGTCCGAAGCGACAGTAGTGGTTTGGCTCCGGTAATCGTTGCCGTTGCGGTGTGCGTTGGCTCCGTCGGTGAATATGGTCATTTCAGTACCCTCTTTCAAGTTCAGCGGGCTGAGGTCGATGGTCAGGTCGCGAGGAGTCCAATTGGTGATACCTCCGATAAACCAGTCGTTGCCTTTTCGGCGTGCGGTCACGATATATTCGCCCATTTTGCCGTCGAGCACTTTCGTTTCGTCCCATACGGTAGGAACCGAGGCTATGAAATCGGTACATTCCTGTTCGCGGCGATAGTTGCTGGGCGAGTCGCAGAGCATGTTGAGCGGAGAGAAAAGGATCATGTACAGTGCCAGCTGGTGTGCACGTGTTCCGGGTGCCATGGGCTGGCTGTGGATAGGGCGGAAATTGTGGCGCGCGGCATTGACCATTGCCCCCTGGGTATAGTCCATCGGACCGGCTAACTGACGAAGGAAAGGAAGCATGGTATCATATTGTATGATGTCGAAATCGCCTATTTCGGTCCATTTCACGTTTTCAAGTCCGTTCACACCCTCTACGTTGAGCACGTTGGGCCACGTGCGGTTGATACCTGCCGGTTTATATGACCCGTGCAGGTCGAGCACGAGGTGATAGCGTGCAGCTACTTCGGCAGCACGGTAGTTGAAGGCGGTCATCAGTTGGTCGTCGCGGTCTTCGAAATCTACTTTGAACCCTTTCACTCCCAACTCCGAATAATGCTTGCACACCTTTTCGAGGTCGCGTTCGAAGGCGCGGTAACCAGCCCATAGAATGATGCCGACATTCTTTCTTCCGGCGTATGCGATTATTTCTTGAAGGTCGATTTCAGGATTGAGGATAAAGAGGTTTTCCCCTTTGCCCGCAGCCCAGCCGTCGTCGAGAATCACATATTCGATGCCGTTCTCCGACGCGAAGTCGATATAATGCTTGTAAGTGGGTGTGTTGATGCCAGCCTCGAAATCAACTCCGGTAATATTCCAGCTGTTCCACCAGTCCCATGCCACCTTGCCGGGTTTGATCCATGAGGTGTCGGCGATGCGCGACGGCTCCGCCAACAGATAACTCAGGTTGCTTGATGCAACGACTTTGTCATCGCCGATGACAAGGATACGCCACGGGAATGTGCGCGGACCATCGACGCGGGCGATATAGTCGGCTGTCTCGGTGACAACGCCTTCTATATTGTTATATCCGCCATCGACAATTTTTGTCGGGTAGGGCGCATGTTTGCCTTTGAGTGAATTTGTGCCGTCGGGGTTGTAGAGATAAAGCCCCGGATAATCGTTCAGGTCGGTTTCCGTAATAGCTACGGTCACGCCGTCGGTATCGACCGAAAGGGGGAGAAATGCAAGACGACGCGGGTTGAGAGCCGATAGTCTCTCTACCGTGTAGAGGTTTTCAAAAGAGTTGAAAAACTGCGACTGCATGTTGTCGTCCGATCCCGTGCGCACATAGGGCACCGAGGCGGTATAGTCGGCGGGGAAATTGAAGTCGGTCTGCTCCGTGGCTATTTCGTAGGGCTTGTCCAATGTGCTTGCAAAGCGGTAGGCAAAACCGTCGTCATAAGCGCGGAACTCTACGCTCCATCCTCCCTTCATACGCAAGGTAAGAGAGTTGTAGACATCGGGCATAGTTGCCGACGGAGAAAACGGGCTTTCGATAATGCTCTTGTTCGATTTACGCACAGCTTTGGTTGTCTTGGCTTTCTCTCCCCACACAGTCCCGTCGGACAGTGTCATCGAAACGGGCGATTTGGCAAGGACTTCTTTGCCATTGCAGCAGACGGAAAAACTCAGGTTGTCGCCGCAGTCGATATTTGCAGCGATTTTGCCCGAAGGAGATTGCAGGCGGTATTCTTTCGCCGAAATGCTGTTGAAACTCGACAGCAGAAGGAGTGCGAATGCGTAAAACTTGATTGTTCTCATGACATGAATTATGACTGATTGGGTTTTGGATTCACTTATTGTTTGTTTTTTAACTGCAAGGTGTTACCCGTATCTTCCAGCTCGAAGATCTTTGCCCGTTCGGCACCGAGGGGGCTGTTGGGTTGGTGCAGGATCAGCCTCAGACCTCCGTCGAAAGTCTTGAAAATCATGCCGTGCCCGCCGTTTTTCACGAATAACGGTTTTTCCTGCTGACGCCATGGACCTTTCACACTTCCGGTGATCGATTCGGCTATGCCGATGGCATAGTCGCCGTTGCTGAAACTCGACCAGATCATCAGCAGTTTTCCGGTCTTGGTACGGTAGAGATAGCATCCGTCGGTAATGTAGCCCTTGGGCGATCCGGGCGAAGGCTCTATGCCGGTAGACCAGTCGGGGGCGGAGCCGTAGAAGAGTGTCTGTGGTTCGCCTGCCATAGCCGATAGATCCGATTTTAGTTCTACGGCTTCCATAGTGCCGTCTTCGGTCTGCACCCATTCGTGGCAGAATACCATATAGGGCGTACCGTTTTCCACCCACAGCGTACCGTCGAGTGCCATCCAGTCCATCGGGGTAGTGACAAAACAGTCGAACGGCTTGAACGGACCTTCGGGTCGGTCGGCATGGAAAATCTGTGTGCCACGCCAAGTGTAGTCTCCCCATCCTTCTTTTCTCTTTTTCCACTTGATGTCGCTGTTGATGGTGGCAAACAAGTAATATTTGCCATGGTATTTATGTACTTCGGGAGCCCATACAGTACCTGTCAGACCATTGTCGGCAGGTATGCGCATCACAGTCTGCGGACCGTTCCACTTTTTCAGGTCGCGGCTTGTGAATACTTCCACGCCTCCACGTACCTTGCCGTCTGCCATGATGGAGTCGGAGGTGCGATACATGTAGTAAATCTTTTTCACATTGTCGGTAAGAATAAAAGGATCACGGATGTTGATATCGTCGATGTTCAGGGCTGACATTTGACACAATCCGCAGCAAAATAGCAAAAGGCAGAAAACGGGTTTCATTATGGCATTACGGTTACATTTTAGTAAAATAGATGCGCTTCGTTTCAAAAAAGAGGCGAAGCACATCTTATAAAAACATCAGGGTTCTTTACTTGGATATTCCGGAGATGGACGTTATTTCATCAGTTTTTCGGAAGTACCGTCGTTGTAGCGGACGATATAGATTCCCTTGTTGAGGTTGTCGATGTCTACCCGTGCACCGGAGAGGTTATAGACAGCTTCGACACGGCGGTCTGCGGTTGTCGTAATCTCATCGATGCCGGAGGGATCGACTTCGGAAAATTCGATAGTATCGTCATTGAGGTTAAGTGTCACCTTGACTTTCAGCTCGGGTGTGCAGTCTTCATCGGCAAAGCCCCAGAACTGGTCGAGGTTACCGTCATTCCACGCACGTCGGATGTTCAGTTTGTCACCGAATTTGACGAACTTCACAACCCCGTTGTCGGTAGATTCCGGCAGATAGAACCATGTTTCCCAGAAGTTGCTGGGGTAGGAGATGAACTTGATATGTTTGCCATCTGCACCCGGCATCACGGTACATTCATAAACGAAGATATCTTCTGTCCCTTTCTTAGGATAGATATTGTAGGTATAGGGAACGGATGAACAGTCCCACTGACCCGATGCGGCTCCCAAGGGGACCACCATGGGTTCAAGTTCTCCTACCCATTGCGCTGTTATCATCACCGAATTGCCGTCATCGCCGAAATAAACTTTGACTTCGTAGGTTCCGGGTTCGGTAACCCACCAACGGTTCTCGTTGCCGATACCGCTGATAATGGTTGCCTCATCGGCTTTGATAAGCCACGAACCGCTTACTTCGGGTACATAACGTACTCCGGTATCCCAGTCCCGGGCATCAATGAATTGGAGATTCTGATTATAGAGGGCACCGCGATAGCTGAACACGCCGTCGCCTTCGTTGGTCATCTCTATTGCGAGGTCGATGTGCCACAAACTGGGCGAAGCTTCGCCTACCATGTAGAGGTGTTCAGGGATTGCAGCTGTTGCGGCAGCGGTGCCGAGTAGCATTGCCGCTCCGGCAAGCATACTTGAAAGTAAATTTCGTTTCATAACATTAAAGGTTAAATGAATAATTAGTAATTTGTTTGTAAATCCACCCTGCGGGGCAGGGACGGATTATTTTTTCATTAGTTTGATTGAAGCTGACGGGTTTCTCACCACATATACTCCGGCGGCAAGACCGTCGATGGTGAGCAGACCATCGGCTGACCGACCGAGGCAACGTCCGTTGATATCATATACCTTCACAGGACCATTGCCGCTTTCGGCGTACAATACATTGCCTGAAAGCCATGCGTTAAGACGGTTCGCCCCGGCAGTTGTTTCGGTAAGGTCGAGATCCGAACTGCCTCTCGGGGTAAAGGTCACTGTTTTGGCAGCCTTGTTTACCGTCACACGGTAAAATCCGCAATCGACCGGTGCGAAGCCCCAGAAATAATCGAGACCTCCGCCGTAATCCTCACGGTATTTATGCGTCTCTCCGGGTTTGACCAACTTCACCTTGTTGTTGAAGTCTACGGTTTCGGGCACATAAAACATGGATTCCCACCATTCCCCGGGGCAAGCGGCGAATTTGAAATGGCAACGGTCGGCATCGGGTCTGACAAGACCGTTCCACTCCACTATGTCGGGATTGTCATCGGAGCCATAGGCGATATAAGCGTTTACATTATTCCAGCAACCGGTCGAGACGCCCAATACCGTCATCATGGAAGGAAGTTCGCCCGTGCGTGTCGCCGAAAGCGAGGCGAGGTTTCCGCTATCGGAAATCTTCATCCGCACTTCGTAGCTCCCCGGCTCATTAATCCACCAGTTTTTTGCAAACTCGTGAGGATCGCCGTTAAACACCTCCACAACTCCCGGGTCGGTAAGCCACGTGCCGTTATCTCCTTTGGGGATATAATTCACCGAGTTCCAGTCGCGTTTGCTGACAAATCTGACTTCTCCCTTGAATAGCGGCCCGCGATACACGAACGTGTTTTGCTCGACCGTCATCTCGCAGGCATTGTCTATATTCCAGAATGCCGGTGTGGCGCGACCTATCATATAAAGGCTTTCGGGTTTTGCCGCAGTTTCCGGCAATAATTTCACCACTTTGCAACCATGCTCGGGCACCGTGGCGCTGAATGTGCCGCTGATAGAGTTTTCATAGACATGCGTCCACATGTCTCGTACGCGGCATGTCCCATGAATTCCGAACTTCGACAGATCGACGCTCATCTCGCGGGAATAATCTTCGCGGTTGAACATGGCAAGAACCACATCGCCGTTGCTCATCGTTCCCCACCAGATGCAGCTGCCTTCGCTGCCGATTTCATCCGACAGAGGTTTGCCCACGAATCCGTCGGCATTGAGAGCCAGAAGTTCCGTGTTGGTGTAGAAGCGGTCGAGATTTCCGATCGTCTCGGGGGTGTCGGCGATAGCTACCGGACCTCCGGCAATCAGTTGCAGCGATACCTGCGAGCGGCGTTCGTGGTCGGTCGTGCATTTGTTCAGCCGCAGGAAATCGCCGTCAAGGATAATTTTTCCGCGTCCGCCGATATGGCTCCAATGGGTGAAGCCGTCCATCTGGTTGTCGGCATAAGGCCAGCGGTCGTAGATGGTACCTCGGTTGAACGACGAGAAATGGTGCCAGCCGCCGATGTTGGTATCCTGCACGATGCGTGTCATGTTGCAGTATTTCCTTTCGAGTTCGGCATCGTTGTAAAGCTCGGGCATCACGATCGACGTGAATATGCCGTATTTGGTCGCCGCCTCGCAGATGTATGCCAATCCGCGTTCATAACGCTCGCGACCGTAGCCGCAGGTCACGGGATAATCGCGTCCGGGGTCTCCGTCTTCATACCAACACATGAAGTCCATGCGCACGAAGTCCACCCCGAGGTCGTGATAATGTTTGAACCATCCGTCGATGTATTCGCGGGCGCCGGGGTGGTCGGTCACAAGCCAAGTGAAATCAGTCCGGTCGGTCACATTGGGATACATCACGACATCCTGTGGATTGCGGGTGAGCGAGCGCAGGGTATAGTTTGTGCCGGGCACTTTGCTGTCGAGATTACCTTTGATCCACAAAGGATTGTCATAGACACCCACTTTCAAACCTTTTGCTCTGGCTCTTCTGATAAGTTCTTTGAGCGGCATCGACCCGTAGTGCGACATATAGATGCCGCCGTCCCGAGCCTGTTGGGGCAGGAAGCCGTCGGTACAGATCATATCGTAGCCGTAAGGCTTGAATTTGGTGGCCATCATGTCGATTACCGCATCCCATTGGTCGGAAGTAAGATCCATCTGATCGTAGGGAATACCGGCAATTTCGAATTCCCGGGCATATTCATAGATCGACCAATAAAGCGGAGCTTTGTATTTATGAATATCACCGGGAACCGGTAAGGCTTCTTGTGCGACGCGTGTCTGTCCGACACTCACTTCGCCCCGGCATAAAAATGCCGGGGTAAGAAGTGTGCATAAAAATATCTGAACAAACTTGTTGATCATATTACGGTTCATAAAATTGTTATATGGAACATTCGTAGTATATCTGGTTATTTGATAACTTTGACTGCGTTCCGGGCGCTCTGTACTACATAGACCCCTTTGGGCAGTCCGGTAGCAGTCAGTTCGCCGTTCGTTGAATAGGCAACTCTGCGACCTGCTATGTCGTAAACGGCAATTGCCGAAGTCGCGCCTTCTACTACAAGATTATCTCCGATAAAGGCAGCTTTCATTCCGTCTGCGGCGGCATCGGAAATGCCGGTGGGATCTCCGTTGGCATCGGTGAACTCTACGGTGTTATCGTTCAGATTTAACGTTATCCTGTATGTCTTGTCGGGAGTACATTCCTCTGCCGGGAAGCCCCAGAACCAGTCTAAGGGTCCATTACCGTTGGTTGTCTGTTGAAGAGGAAGTTTGTCGCCAACTTGCACCGTTTTTACATTGCCGTTATGATCTACCGATTCAGGTACATAGAAGATACATCCTTGATCCCATGCTTTCGGATATGCGATAAATTTGATATGTCTGCGCAAATCCTGACCAGAACCATCGAGGTCGGGGGTAAGTGTTCCTTCCCAAACGAAAACATTTTCGGCATCTTCTTTGGGTTGCAGGTAGGCTGAGGGAGTCGGCCACTGGCAATCCCATTGACCGATGGCATGTCCTAAGCCGATTGCCTGCGGAACCATATCGCCGACACGTTCTGCTGTGACACTCACACTTCTGCCTTCGTCGGTGAAACGTACTTCTACATCCCAATTACCGTATTCGGGAACCCACCATTTTCTCTCGCTGTTGATTTCCTGAATGACTGTGGCTGTCTGAGCGTTTACAATGTGCCAGCCGCTCGCCTCAGGTACATAGCGTATGGCGATACCCCAGTCTCTTGCATCTATGAATTGCAATTCTCCGTTATAGAGGTTGCCGTGGTAGCTGAACACACCGTTACCTTCATTAACCATTTCCTGACAGTCCTCGATATTCCACAAGCTCGGCGATGCGGTGCCTACCATGTAGAGTTGCTCGGGAACATACGTCTCTTCACCGCCGGCGAATTCGATTGTCATATCTGTCAGGTTCAGTGTTGCCCGGTATTTTCTGTAAGGAGCGCAGTCTTCAACCGCGAAACCCCAATAATGGTCGAGGTTGTCACCGTTGGCATTAGTACCTTTTTTCACCGGGTATTTCACTCCGGTTTTCACGGTCTTGTAGCTTTTACCTTCATCTACCGACTCGGGCAGATAGAACTCGGCTTCCCACCAGTTCGTCGGATAAGCGATGAACTTCAACTGATTGCGTTCACCTGCCGGCATCGTGCCTTCCCACACGAAAACATCGGTTGTTCCTTCCTGAGGATAGATGTTGCAAGCCGGATTTGGGAAAGCTGAATCCCATTGACCTGATGCTCCACCCATAGGAACGACCATCGGGGAGAGGTCGTCGATACGTTGTGCCGTGAACATTACCGAATTGCCCTCGTCTGCAAAAAAGGCTTTCACTTCCCATGTGCCGAACTCCGGAACCCACCATTTTCTCTCGCTGTTGATTTCCTGAATGACTGTGGCTGTCTGAGCGTTTACAATGTGCCAGCCGCTCGCCTCAGGTACATAGCGTATGCCGGTATCCCAGTTTTTTTCGTTTATGAACTGTAACTCTCCCTTATAGAGATTGCCTACGTAAGAGAATACTCCTTCGCCTTCGTTAGTCATTTCCTGTGCGACATCGAGTACCCACAGACTTGGCGATGCCGGACCTACCATGTAGAGGTGCTCCGGAATTGCGGCGTTTGCAGCCGTTGTGCTGAGTAACATGGCAGCACCCGCAATTACACTTTTTAAATAGATGTGTTTCATAAATTTTGAGTTATATTAGATTAGGTTTTACATGGGGGAGCGCAGTCCCGAAATCGCAGTCCCGCGCCCCCTTGTTTATTTTGTTATTTGGTCAATTTCAATACTTTACATCCGTGACGCGGCACCATAGCTTCGATGTTGCCTGAAACCGTACCCTCGTCGGCATGCTCCCAGAGGTCACGTGCTTTGAATTCGCCTTCGAGAGCCATATCGGATAAGCTTACCGACATTTTTTTCGGTGAATCTTCGCGGTTGAACATGGCAAGAACCACATCGCCGTTGCTCATCGTTCCCCACCAGATGCAGCTGCCTTCGCTGTCGATTTCATCCGACAGAGGTTTGCCCACGAATCCGTCGGCATTGAGAGCCAGAAGTTCCGTGTTGGTGTAGAAGCGGTCGAGATTTCCGATCGTCTCGGGGGTGTCGGCGATAGCTACCGGACCTCCGGCAATCAGTTGCAGCGATACCTGCGAGCGGCGTTCGTGGTCGGTCGTGCATTTGTTCAGCCGCAGGAAATCGCCGTCAAGGATAATTTTCCGCGTCCGCCGATATGGCTCCAATGGGTGAAGCCGTCCATCTGGTTGTCGGCATAAGGCCAGCGGTCGTAGATGGTACCTCGGTTGAACGACGAGAAATGGTGCCAGCCGCCGATGTTGGTATCCTGCACGATGCGTGTCATGTTGCAGTATTTCCTTTCGAGTTCGGCATCGTTGTAAAGCTCGGGCATCACGATCGACGTGAATATGCCGTATTTGGTCGCCGCCTCGCAGATGTATGCCAATCCGCGTTCATAACGCTCGCGACCGTAGCCGCAGGTCACGGGATAATCGCGTCCGGGGTCTCCGTCTTCATACCAACACATGAAGTCCATGCGCACGAAGTCCACCCCGAGGTCGTGATAATGTTTGAACCATCCGTCGATGTATTCGCGGGCGCCGGGGTGGTCGGTCACAAGCCAAGTGAAATCAGTCCGGTCGGTCACATTGGGATACATCACGACATCCTGTGGATTGCGGGTGAGCGAGCGCAGGGTATAGTTTGTGCCGGGCACTTTGCTGTTGAGTTTGCCTTTGATCCACAAGGGGTTGTCGTAGACGCCTACCCGAAGCCCTTTGGCTTTGGCGCGCTTTACGAGTTCTTTGAGCGGCATCGACCCGTAGTGCGACATATAGATGCCGCCGTCCCGAGCCTGTTGGGGCAGGAAGCCGTCGGTACAGATCATATCGTAGCCGTAAGGCTTGAATTTGGTGGCCATCATGTCGATTACCGCATCCCATTGGTCGGAAGTAAGATCCATCTGATCGTAGGGAATACCGGCAATTTCGAATTCCCGGGCATATTCATAGATCGACCAATAAAGCGGAGCTTTGTATTTATGGATATCGCCGGGAACAGGCAGTTCTGGAAGCTCGGGAGTCGGAGGTTCCGGAACGATGCTTCCGCCTTTTTTATTGTCATCGTCGCAGGCGGTCGAAAAAATGGCGGTCGAGAATAAGATTGCCGCAACTGCAAATTTGTTTATAATCGAGTGTCTTGTCATATTATCTGTTTTATTTGTTTCATTTGATGAGGCATCCTGCGTTCCGGCAAAAAAGCCGGAACCGGAAGAGCTCATTGTAAACCTAAACAACCTTCATACTTACTTTGACTCTCGACTTAATAACCGAGGAAAGTAGTGCTGAGAGTCCAGTTGCGCAAGTCGAACACCAGACGATAGTGACCTGAATCTTTTACAGACCATTTAAGGTCTTCTCCTCCGGTGTAGAGCTGGAATTGCTCGGTGTTGTCGGCCTTGCTTATGGGTGAGCCTGCTGTCATCGGGCGTACGCAGGGGGCTTGATCCCAACTGCCTTGCGTAAGGTACGCTTTAAGCTCTCCTTGCGAAAGATTTCCGTCGTAGATAAATACAAGATGATCCTCTTCGCTCATTTCCAAGGGATACATGTTGTTTACATCCCATAAGGCAGGAGTGGCATCGCCTACGATATAGAGGGTGGAAGTCTTGATGGGAATATTGCCATCAATAACGATTATATCTTTTTCTTCGTCGCAACTTGCCATAAAAAGTCCCATAAGCATTATTGCGACAATCGCTGTGAATTTATGCGTCTTCATTTTTATATCGGTTTAAAATTATTTATATCCCGGATTCTGTTTGAGTGCTGCATTGGTAGTGATCTGTACACGCGGCACAGGATAGATTTTGGTATGGTCGTCGGCATCGGGCTGTTTGTCCCACCATGTACCTTTGTTGAACTTGTCGAAACGGATAAGGTCGATGCGGCGACGTCCTTCTGCCAGAAATTCGCGACCCCATTCATCGAGCATCTCGTCGAGGTCAAGGGTTATGTTGCCTTCGGGCTGATAGAGCACCTCTTTGTGTTTGTCGCTCGGATAGTAGCGGCGGCGCACACTGTTGAGCAGTTTGCCGGCTTCTTTGTCGTCGCCACGGCGCAGTTTGCATTCGGCGAGCGCATATATGATTTCGGGCAGACGTATTTCTGCGAAATCGCTTTCTCCGGCACCGGGGTCATTGTTGCTGTACATCGGATATTTCACCGTGTACCATCCGGAGTTGTAGTCGCCCGTGGTCATGTTGCTTTCGGGCGATGTGAGCCATTGACCTTCTTTCTTATAATGGAACTGACCCACAGCATCGCGGATGCAAAGCTCGTAAGGCATTTCAGGGGCTTTGAGTTTGCGGGGTATGCCGTTCTGCATATATTCGAGATAGCCGAACAGGAACATGCCTTCGCGTTTGCCTCCTCCGAGGTTTTTATATTTCTTAAGGCGTACGTCGCCGGGATACTTGCGGAACTTCTGTATGGTCATACCTAATTTGAAATCATAGAGGTTGCCGGTCGGGTCATAACTCGGCGAACATACGAATTCGCCGTTATGACCGCCGTGTTTCACTTTGGCATCGTCGAAAAATAGTTCCGAGTAAGAGGGCACGCCCCAGTTGTATAATTGGTTGTAATGCCAGCTGGTGTAGTTGCAGGATCCGGAGAAGAAGAAGATCAGCTCGTCGCAGCTGTCGTTGTCGGAATCGAAAGGAGCATCCCAGCGGTCGGCTACCTTATACTCTCCGTAAACGCCATCGACAATATCCTGAGCTACCTTTTCACAATCTGCAAGACGGTCTACTCCTATATATTCTTTGGCATTCAGATACAAACGCACCAACAATGCTGCTGCACCTGCCTGCGTCCACATGTTTGCATACTGCGATCCGCTGCCCAAGCTGTTTTTCTTATAGAGGAGCGGAATGGCATCTGTAAGCTCTTTCTCGATGAAATTGAAGATCTTTTCAGGCGGAACCTGCGAGAGGGTGTTCTGCGACGGGTCGTCGTAGCTTATGCAGAAGGGCACGTTGCGGAAAGCGTCGAGCAGACGAAGATAATACCAGCAACGCAAAACTCTGTTCTGCATCTTCAATGCATTCCACTCATCCTCCTGAAAATCGAATTTTTTCGGATCCAGTTCGTTGAAACGGTCAATGGCGAAATTGGCTTGGGCGATACCTGCGAACTGCGAGTCCCATTCGTCGTGCACATGGCGCGAGATATCGGGCGTCCATGTGTGATAGTGGAACTGACGCCACACACCGCCGTCATCCCAACTGCCGTCGCGGCGGGGAATGATCAGCTGGTCGGCAGGGAGTTCGTTTATTCTGAAACGCGGTACGATGGTCCAATAGCCGTGTTCAAACGAGCGGAATGCCATCGCTATAACATCGTCGCGGGTATTGAAATAGTTGTTGGAGCCTATCTCGCTATAAAGATTCTCGTCCAGATCGGTACAAGCCGATAGAGACGTTACGGCCAAAGCCAGGCAGGTCAAATATTTATATGCTTTCATTGTAATTTGATTTTTGTTTGATATTGATTAGAAATCAAGCTGTACACCGAGTAGGAACTGGCGAGTAGTGGGATAATAGCCACGGCCGCTGTGTGCTCCGGGGTTCAGTCCATTGACATTGAAATTCGACGGGTCCATACCGCTGTATTTGGTGATAGTAAACACGTTGCGCACTGTTCCGTAGATGCGGAACGAGTTCAAGAAACGAATATTACGCAAGGGCAATGTGTAGCCGAGCGTAAGGTAGTCGAGCTTGAAATAATCGCCGCGTTCAAGGAAGTAGTCGCTGACAATCGGGTTCTGATCCGGTGAGATCAGGAAGTTTTTACCGTATGCCTTGCGGAGTGTGTTCCCGGTGAAGTTGCGTGTGCCGTAATAGAAATCATGGATGTTGAAAATGTGGAACCCGAATGCTCCGCTGAAAAAGAGCGAAAGGTCGAAGTTCTTATAGCGGAAGTTATGGCCGGTCGAAAGGGTGAACTTGGGCAGACCGTTTCCGACATACTGGCGGTCGGCTTCTGTACCTTGGATTCCTTGGATGATATCGCCATCCTTGTCGTAGATAAGCCATTCGCCATCGGTGCTTATACCGGCATACTTGAACATATGGAATCCGCCGATCGAGCGACCTTTTTCTATGCGTTGCAAGGGAATGTTAGGATAGGGGATCTCGGTGTAAGCTACATCATAATAATCGTTACCGACGAATTCGGAGTTGCTGAAATCCACGAACTTGTTCGACTGTGTGGAACCGATGAAATTCATCGTGTAGGAGAAATTACGGGTCTGCACGGCATTGAAAGTGATGTCGAACTCGAAGCCCTGATTTTCCATCGTACCCACGTTTACATAGGTGTGGGTGAACAGATAGGGAGGCATAGGCACGCGATAGCTGCCGAGCAGGTCTTGCTGATGGCGGAGGAAGTAGTTGAACGAACCGTAAAGCCGGTTGTTGAACATCGAGAAATCAAGACCGACGTTCCAGTTTTTGCCTTGTTCCCAGTGGAGGTCCGGATTGACATTCTTGTTGGGTCCCCAAACTTTAATCCACTCTCCGTTGTAGTAGCTGTATCCGAACGGACCCATGGTGTCGAGCGACAGGTAGCTACCGAACTCTTGGTTACCTGTCACACCGAAGTCTGCACGAATCTTCAAGTCGTCCAACCAAGACGAAGCTCCTTCCATAAAGCTCTCTTTGGAGATGCGCCAACCGACTGAAACAGCAGGGAAATTACCCCACTTGTGGTCCTTACCGAATTTCGACGACCCTTCGCGGCGCATCGATGCGGTGAACAGATAGCGACTGTCGTAGTCATAGCTCACTCGACCGAAGAATGCGATCAGTTTGTTGTCGTTCTTGTAACTGCTCATACCGATATTACCTTCCTCTTTCATTCCGTCGCCTGCACCCAAGTTGTCGGCTCCGATACCATCGTTGGCGAAATCATAGTTTTCGCTGCTGAATCCGGAATTCTGCCAATATTGGTATGAATATCCGACCATTGCGCGGAGGTTGTGTTTGTTGATGTTGATACTGTAATTGCCGATCCATTCAAGGCTGAGGTTGCGGGCGTTGTTAGAAGTACGCGAACCGTAGCCTTTTCTGTCGTTGCGGCGATTCTGGTTCATCGTCGATGGCTCGTAGTAATTGACGTCGTTGTTGTACTGGTGGTCGGCAAATGTAACCTGTGTGTTGAGTATCTGCTCGTATTTGGCATCCGGCATAAATAGCGGAAGCAGGTTGAGTTTCAGCGTACCGTCCCAGTCGATGACTTTCTCTTGGCTTTTGTTTCTGACCAAATTCATCGATTCGATGGGATTGACAAAACCGTTATAGTCGGTGAAGTCGTAGTAGCGGCTGGGATCGTTGGGATTCCATACCGGTGTGGTCGGGTTTGCTTCGATCGCGCGGCGAAAAACATCGTTGTCGGCGAGGTTACGGTAAACTACGCGGGGAGCAACATTCACGTTTACAGAAAACAGCCCGTCTTTTGTGGTGTGGTTTACTGTGGCACGCGCACCGTACTCCTCGCGGTTACCGCGTCTCTCAACGCCGTCGGCATTGCGGTAATCGACTGTCACGCGATAGTTCGAGTTAGCGTTACCGCCACTGATGCTCAATGTGTGTTGCTGCTTGAAACCTACTTGTTGCACGAGGTCGAAGAGATCTTCGCTCGCGCCGAGATCGGCAGCCGCATCACCCGCAGGGATACGCAGGTTGCGGTAATCTTCGGCATTCATCATGTCGAGGTCGCGGTTGGCTTTGTCCCACGATAACGTTGCCGAATAGGTGGTATGGGTTTTACCGTCGCGAGGACCTTTCTTTGTGGTGATGATGATGACACCATTGGAACCGCGGGTACCGTAGATTGCCGATGCGGCACCGTCTTTAAGCACGTCGAACGATTCGATGTCGTTCGGATTGATATTGGTCAGGCTTGCTCCTGGGATACCGTCGAGCACGATCAGCGGGCTTACGCTTGCTTCGCGCGACGATACGCCGCGTATTTGCAGACTTGCGGCAGAGTTCGGGTCGGCAGCGGCAGTATTCACTACCGAAAGTCCCGGTACCTTCCCTTGGATAAGCATGGACACATCCGTAGCCGCGACCGACTGGAAATCTTTGGCGCTGACATGCGATATGGCAGATGTCAGCTCTTTCTTGTCGATAGTACCGTAACCGATGACAATCGCTTCACTCAGGCCCTTGCTATCCTCTTGAAGTACGATTTTTATGTCGGAACACCCTTTCAAGGATACATACTGGGTCTTATATCCGATATACGACACTCTCAATGTGGCATTGGGGTCTACGTTATTCAATTGAAACGCACCCTCTTCATTGGTGACCGTTGCCGTTTGGGAGCCCTTTACCACAACTGATGCTGCGATGAGCGGCTCGCCTTGCGTGTCGGTCACTGTGCCGACAATCTTTATATGCTTGTCTTTTGTTGCAGAGGAAGCCTGATTTAATGATATCCTCTTGTTGTTTATCACATAGTTTATCCCATGTGCCGGCAAGATTTTGTCCAAGACAGCCGTCAGCGGCTCGTTCTGGACATTGACGGTTACATGGACATTAACATTGATTGTTTCTTTACTATAAAAGAAACGGTAGTCTGTTTGTTTCTCGATCGAGCGTAGAACACTTTTGAGAGTTACGTTCCTGGCATCAAGTGTGACCTTGTTGTCGGCTGCATAGCCCGATGCTCCGATACAAAGCATAAGCAAGACCAAAAACGGTCTTAACGCCTTGCCTAATCGGTAGCGGCTTGGAATTGGTATTAGATTGTTCATTACAAATAATTTAATTGGTGTTTATGTGATTTTTTAATATCTATAATATAATTGATATTTCTGCGGTTTTATTGTGTTTATAATTAGTATTTCGGTGACTTTATTAAAAGAACACTTGACCTTCAAAAAACCACATCATAAAATCACAAAATTTTACATTCATGAAAATTTAGCTAGCGTTTATGTGTTTATGCGGTATTTTTAAGGTATATTATAGCATTTCCATAACTTTAATATTTAATAAACACTTGACCTTCAAAAAACCACATCGCAAAATCACAAAATTTTATGTTTGGGAAAATTTCCTTAAAAGCTCTTGGTTTTTGAGAACGTTCTCCATACTTTCGCAAAAAATACCATGAAATGACAACCGAAGAATGTAAGAACGATGCGCTTTTGGTGGCAGCCCTCAAAATTGACAGCCACGAAGCCTTTGTGAAAATTTTTCATCGGTATTATGCTGATCTTGTCCGTTTCACAGCCCGCTTTATCCCGGATAAAAGCACTTGTGAAGACATTGTGCAGGAGGCATTTATCAAACTCTGGACCAATCGTAAAAGACTGGAAACAGATACCTCCATCAGCTCTTATCTGATATCGCTTGTCCAGAATCTCGCTCTTAACGAGCTGAGACATACGAAAGTCAAGATGCAATATCAGGATATGAACCATGAAATAATTCTTTCGCTGTCGCCCGAAGAGCATATGTTTTTTTCGGAATTGTATGGCGCATACGAAACGGCATTGGCAAAACTCGATCCGGAGGTCCGTGAGACATTGCTGCTCAGCAGACAGGAAAAACTGAAATATGCAGAGATTGCCCAACGTCTCGATATATCTGTACGCACCGTTGAAGCACGTATAAGCAAAGCTCTTAAATTTCTTCAACATAATTTGCAGATTTATAGGGTGCTGCTGTTTATAACCTTATGCGCTTGTAATTTCCTATAATATACCAATAATATATGGATATGAATCACATGGATAACGACAACATGAATATGGATATCATCATAGCCCGCTATTTCGGCGGTGATGCGACACCTGATGAAATCGATCGGCTTCGGAAATGGATTGAACTCTCTTCGGAGAATAAAAAACTTTTCTTTGAACAGCAAGATATTTGGGAAGCCTTGAACCCGTCATTCGAGGTCACTGACAGCGATATTGAAAAGGCTGAACGGAAGTTGCTGATAAGAACCGGAATCATGCCGCGAGGATTCGGCATGATGCGGAAGCTGTTTGTGTTTTGGTCGAGGGTTGCGGCAGTGGCGATCCTGCCGTTGCTCGCCGTCACCATATATTTCTTCCACAGGACCGGCAATACCGTACATCAAGAAGTAACTCTCTCTACCGATTATGGATGCACGAGCAAAGCATCGCTTCCCGATGGCTCCGTCGTATGGTTGAATGCGAACAGTGCTTTGGTATATTCGCAGGATATGGGCGGCGACAGCCGCGATGTCAATCTCCACGGCGAGGCTTATTTCGATGTCCATGCCGATGCGTCGCATCCTTTCAATGTCCATACAGCCAATATGACTGTCACTGCAATCGGTACCGAATTCAATGTCAATGCTTATGACCGGAACACTTCGGTAACTTTGGTCGAAGGGAAAGTCGTGGCTGCCGATGCCGAAAACAGCGTGTCGTTGCAGCCCGGCGAACATCTGACAATTCGGGATGGGAAGTCGGTTATCTGTAAAGATGTCGATCCGGATAGGTATTGTGCATGGCGCAATGGAATCCTTATTTTTGAAGATGAGCCGATTCATGACATCTGTCGCCGATTGCAGCAGATTTATAATGTCGAGTTTGATATTGACCCCGCTCTGACCGGCTACACTTTCCGGTTTATATTGAAAGGAGAGAGCCTCACCGAGATAATGAGCCTTTTCCAATTGACAGCACCGGTTGTCTGCATTACCGACAGCGACAGTCATACATCCGATTCAATAAGTTCACCTCAGATCATCCACATAACACCATTATGAAAAAGATACAACACCCTTTGATGGCATTGCTTTTGCTTGCCACTGCTCTGTCTGTCGCATGCTCGGCAGACCGGACAGAAACCGTGTCGTCTCCCGACGGCAATATCGAAATCAAATTTTGCCTTACTCCTCAGGGCGAACCGACCTATTCGGCAACTTACAAAGACCGTCCCATAGTAGCGAACTCGCTCATGGGATTCGAAATCAAGGATGCCGAACCGCTGACCGGCGGCTTTCGCATGGACGGAGTAAATAGTTCGGAAACCCATGAAACATGGGCTCCTGTATGGGGCGAAAATGATTCCATTGTAAATAACTACCGTCAGATGGCGGTGAACCTGAGTCGGGGTGATTTAAAGATGAATATTGAATTCCGTGTCTATGACGATGGGTTCGGTTTCCGGTATCTCTTCCCCGAACAACCTGCAAAACAGTATGTCGTCACCGACGAGATGACGCAGTTTGCGATGGCGGGCGACCACACCGCATGGTGGATTCCCGGCGATTACGATACTCAGGAATACGAATATACCCGTTCGCGGCTCAGTGAAATCCGCAGCCATGCCGACGATGAGTTCATGCCTAACGTTTCGTCGCAACGCTTTTCGCCGACCGGCGTACAAACAGCTCTGCTGCTAAAAACCGACGATGGCTTGTATCTGAGCCTGCACGAAGCGGCTTTGGTCGATTTCCCTGCGATGCACCTCGATCTCGACGATAGCACTTTGGTATTCAAGGCTCACCTTACGCCCGGTCCTGACGGCACTATGGCTACTTTCGATACCCCGTTCAAAACCCCTTGGCGCACAGTGACTATCGGCGAGAAAGCCACCGATATCTTGGCTTCGAATCTCATCCTTAACCTGAACGATCCTTGCGCGCTCGACGATGTTTCATGGATTCATCCTACAAAATATATGGGCGTATGGTGGGAGATGATTACAGGCGCAAGTTCATGGAACTATACCGATGCCGAAAATTTCGATCTCTCCACATTCGATTACTCGAAAGCCAAGCCTAACGGTCGTCATGCAGCCAACAACGAAAATGTGCGCCGTTATATCGACTTTGCCGCACGTCACGGCTTCGATCAACTTCTCGTTGAAGGCTGGAATATAGGTTGGGAGGATTGGTTCGGAAAAGAGAAAGACTATGTATTCGATTTTGTAACACCGTATCCGGACTTTGATATTGCCGCCCTTAACAAATATGCTCACGACAAAGGCATCCGGCTTATGATGCATCACGAGACATCAGCGGCTGTGGATAATTACGACCGGCACATGGACAAGGCTTACGATCTGATGAAAAAATATGGCTACGATGTCGTCAAGAGCGGATATGTAGGAAATATCATTCCCCGTGGAGAGCATCATTATAGCCAGAAGCAGGTGAGCCATTACCTGAATGCGGTCAAAAAGGCTGCCGACAAGCATATTATGGTGAATGCCCATGAAGCCGTGCGTCCTACCGGACTGTGCCGCACATATCCCAATCTCGTCGGAAACGAAAGTGCTATGGGACAGGAATACCAGGCCATGTCGCCGAAGCATTGCACCATATTGCCGTTTACACGGCTCAAAGGCGGTCCGATGGATTTCACTCCCGGTATCTTTGAGATGGATCTGTCTAAAACAGCCCTCGGCAATAAGCTCCACAAAAATGCCACCATCGCCAATCAGTTAGGATTGTATATGACAATGTATTCGCCTTTACAGATGGCTGCCGACACTCCCGATAACTACGAACGCAAAATGGATGCATTCCAGTTCATTAAAGACGTTCCTTTGGATTGGAGCGAGAGCCGGTATATCGATGCCGAGCCGGGCGAATTTATCATCGTGGCGCGTAAAGACAAGAACAGTGACGACTGGTTTGTCGGCGGTGTCAATGCCGAAGAAGCACGCGACGTTGTATTGGATCTTGATTTCCTCGATCCGGACATGAAATATATGGCAACTATTTACGCAGACGGAAAGAGGGCAAACGGTTACACGAACAGCAACGACTACTCGATTTCGACCCGCGAAGTCAATAGCAGCGACAATATTCAAGTGCGCATGGCAGTAGCCGGAGGGTTTGCCATATCGCTCAAACCTATAATTTAAACAAGAGGGATCGACTAATTAAACACACTCCTATATGGTACAAATTCAAAAGATTATTTTATCGGCGGTTCTTGCTGCCGGTTTACTGCCTGTTTCCGCTCGGGCAGACCTCCCGGTCTATCTGGACAGGAGCAAGCCTATCGAAGAACGCGTAGAGGATGCGCTCTCCCGCATGACACTCGAAGAAAAGGTTGCGTTATGCCATGCGCAAAGCAAATTCTCATCGGCAGGTGTACGCCGGCTCGGGATTCCCGAAGTATGGCTGAGCGACGGACCTCACGGTGTCCGTGCCGAATTTAACTGGGATAACTGGGACTATGCAAACTGGACCAATGATTCCTGTACGGTATTTCCCGCCCTTACGGCACTTGCCGCCACATGGAATCCGGAATTATCGGCATTGTATGGCAAAAGTGTCGGCGAAGAAGCCCGTTACCGCGAAAAAGATATACTTCTCGGACCGGGAGTGAATATATCGCGCACCCCGCTCAATGGACGGAACTTCGAGTATATGGGCGAAGACCCGTATCTTGCCGGTGAAATGGCTGTTCCCTATATTCAGGAACTTCAAAAAAACGGCGTGGCAGCCTGTGTGAAACATTTCGCTCTTAACAATCAGGAAAAATGGCGCGATAATGTCAATGTCAAGGTATCGGACCGTGCACTATATGAAATATACCTCCCCGCTTTCAAACGAGCCGTGCAGGAAGGCAAGGCATGGAGCGTAATGGGTGCCTATAACAGAGTGTGGGATGAGCATTGTTGCCATAATGCCCGCTTGCTCAATGATATTCTGCGTGGCGAATGGGGATTCGACGGTGCTGTTGTTTCCGACTGGGGTGCTACACACGACACAAAACAGGCGGCTCTTAACGGTCTTGACATCGAAATGGGATCTTATACCGATGGACTTGCAACCGAGTCGATGTACGGTTACGATGCTTTCTATCTGGCTACCCCTTATCTCGAAATGATCAAGCGTGGTGAGATTCCCGAATCAACAGTCGATGACAAAGCCCGCAACATTCTGCGTCTGATCTTCCGGACTGCAATGAATACCGACAAGCCGTTCGGTTCGATGACTACTCCTGAGCACTATGCCGCAGCAAAACAGGTGGCTGTCGAGGCAATTGTCCTGCTGAAAAACAACGGACTGCTTCCGCTCGATCCTGCCAAGTACGACAATGTCCTTGTAGTAGGTGAGAATGCAGTACGTATACTCTCCGATGGTGGCGGTTCGTCGGAACTCAAAGCCAAAGATATGTTCACACCTCTTGAAGCTATACGTGAAACTTATGGCAACGGAGTGAAGTTCGCCGAAGGTTACCGCACGGGTCGTCCGTTCTTTGGGTGGGAAGAAATTATTCCTGATGAAATTCTCGATTCACTGCATAATGAAGCCGTGGAGTTGGCAAAGAAAGCCGATGTCGTTATCTACATCGGCGGATTGAATAAAAACGGCTTTCAGGAGTGCGAATCGACCGACCGCCGCGAATACAACCTGCCGTGGAATCAGGACAAGCTGATTGAGGATCTGGTTGCAGTAAACCCCAATCTCGTCGTGGCAAATATCTCGGGCAATGCATACGCTATGCCGTGGGTCGATAAAGTCCCTGCGATTTTACAAAGTTGGTATCTTGGCACCATGATAGGACCGTCGATGGCTGATGTGATTTCAGGCAAAGCCAATCCCAGCGGCAAACTGCCTTTCTCTTTCCCGAAACGGCTGGAAGATAATGGAGCACACCATTTCGGTGAAATTTCGTATCCGGGTATCGAAATCCCCGGCAAGGGTCCGCAACAAGAATATCTCGAAGATATATTCGTGGGGTACCGCTGGCATGACACCAAGAAGATTCCGGCACTATTCCCGTTCGGGCATGGTCTGAGTTATACGACATTCAAATACGGAAAAGCCGCACTTTCCTCAAAAGAAATGTCGGATAACGGAACAATCACGGTTACAGTACCCGTTATCAATACCGGCGATGTAGACGGAAAAGAAACAGTCCAACTCTACATCCAAGATGAAAAATCATCCCTTCCTCGTCCTGTAAAGGAACTCAAAGGATTTAGAAAAATCCATCTTGCTCCCGGTCAGACAACGGAAGTCTCATTTTCAATTACCCCCGATGACCTGAAATTCTTCGACGACTCCAAACACGAATGGATTGCCGAACCCGGTAAATTCAAAGCTATGATCGGCGCATCTTCTACCGACATACGATCGACTGTCCGGTTCTCGTATAAATGATGATTTTGCCGGTTATGTAAAATCTCGTTATTTCATAATAAAGAAGCAAAAGCATCTACGCACTTGGTGCTTTTGCTTCTTTTTAGTTTACACCTTAAATAGAAAAATAATTTTGCAATGAAAAATAAAGTAATTATCTCCGTCTTTCTGGGCGCATTATTGGCATCGTGTTCTGTAAGTGATAAAACCGGCTTGACAAAGTCGGGGCTGAATCCCGAAAATTTTGAGGCTGTTATAGATGGAAAACATACCTCTCTATATACCTTGACAAATGCCAATGGCATTGAGGCATGTATAACGAACTATGGCGGACGTGTGGTATCGCTTATGGTCCCGGATAAAAACGGTGAACTGCGCGATGTAGTGCTCGGGCACGACTTGATAGCGGATTATAGAAACATCGACAATAATTTTGGTGCGCTTATAGGCCGCTATGGAAACCGTATCGACAAAGGGAAGTTTACCCTCGATGGCGTTGAATATGATCTGCCTAAAAATAACTTCGGACATTGTCTGCACGGAGGAGAGAAAGGCTTCCATCACTCGGTTTGGGATATGGTCCAAATTTCTGATACGCTGCTGACACTTCGGCTGAATACCCCCGACGGGTACGCCGGATTCCCGGGCAATGTCGATGTACAGGTTACTTATACGCTCACGTCCGACAATGCCCTGCGTATCGCATATCGTGCGACAACCGACAAGCCAACCATACTCAACCTCACCAACCACAGCTACTTTAACTTATCGGGAAATCCCTCGCAGGATATACTCGCTGAAACTCTTATAATGAACGCTTCGTCGTTCACGCCGATCGACAGTACATTCATGACCACAGGCGAGATACTGACGGTCGAGGGTACACCTTTCGATTTTCGTAAGGGACGTGTGATTGGTGACAGTATAAACTCTGGGAATAAGCAGATTGCCAACGGGTTGGGCTACGATCACAACTTCGTGCTCGATACAGCCGGTGATATTTCAGTCGTAGCCGCCCGCTTATATGACCCGACGAGCGGAATAGCGATGGACGTGTTCACCGATGAGCCGGGAATCCAATTCTATGCAGGTAATTTTCTTGATGGAACGGTCAAAGGCAAACACGGTATTGCATACCCTTGCCGTAGTGCAGTCTGCCTTGAAACGCAACATTTCCCCGATTCACCCAACAAACCTGCATGGCCGTCGGTTGTAGTAACTCCCGACAAGACCTATTCAAGCACTTGCATCTATAAATTTAGTAATTAGTTCGGCAACCAAAGAATTATATTAAAAAACAGGGCCGTCCAACAAATTCGGTTTTAGAGATTTCACCCTCGTCAGAACAACCTCTGGCGAGGGTGATTTCCATTTCGGTGATTTATTAGACAATCTAAAATTATATCTTACTGACACCCAATTATAAAACTTTGGAATTCACTTTTTTGTATTTTGTAACTATAAAAGTAACAAAAAAATCACCGGTTTTCAAAATTAAAGAATCGAGTCGTTGTTGGGGTTTTGCTGATGTCTGATGAAGTTTTGTTTGGCTGAAAAAGGATTGGCATTGGCGTAGCAATAGACACAGCCGTGTGGACAGCTGTTGTATGTGCCAATGTCGTTTGATGTAATGCAGCCGCAAAGTGTACGTTGCCCCTTGTCTGTTTTTAGATTTTGGATATATGGTTGCAGTTCCGGTTTCAAACGGCTGATCAAATTGGGGTCTATGCAGCGGTTGTGAACTATTCCGAACTGTAACAAATCCACCTTTTCGGCGCAAGTGGCAAGTTCCAAACCGAGATTCAGCTCAGAAAGCCGGTGAGAGAAATCAATCATTTCATATTCAGTCCATTCACGATAATGCACACCGGCTTCCGAGAGGTTTCTGCCGACTTTTCGGTATGCAGAGATATCTGCAAAACTGAAAACGAGTTTATCGGTATATCCACGCAGTTGATTGGCAATGTATTCAATTTTATTCAATAAATCATCTGTTGAGATCTTGTTGGTAAGAATCAACGGATCGAAACGCCAAACAACAGCTCCGATGCCCAATTCATCAACCAACCGCTTGAATGTGTCGATTCGCTCGGCGAGCGCCGGGACATTCGGCTCCAATCCCTCTACAAAGTAGTCGTTCAGTGTGTATTGAATATAGCACCCGATTTCCATCTCTTTTAGGATAGGGAGGAATGGTAGAAGCGGTTTTGGATTTTTTGACCAGAAAACGATGAACTTCGTGTTGGCGAAAGAAACATAAGAGTCTTTTCCATTATATGGATTGCGCCAACGTACATATCCTTGCCGAAGCCGATTGAAGAACCAACCGGCATAAAACGCAGGAATATCTGTCGCACGACTCGCAGATACAATTAGTGGGGCTTGCGCCTCAACAACGCTACCGTCACTCAATGTCAGTTTTATCTTCGATGTTTTCATGGAATAAAGTTAATAAAAGGCATGTGCAAGAAACTGGCATAATGATGTTAAATAGTGTTGTTTAGATATATAATGTACGGTTGTCAGCTATACAATTGGAACAGAATACCTTTATCGCATAATGTCATAGCGAATTAATTCCTGGCAGCCGAACGGACTTCGTCAATTATCTCGCGGCATCTTGTTTTAGGGATTTTTATTTTTGTGCCAACAGCGATAAAGTCGGATAATTCAGGATGACCTGTGCCATTGACGAAGGCTACGTGTTCTCCGTTATATCCTTCGGTGTATAGCGTGAGGTCGTATGCCGGTGCAAGCCTCTAATGCCAGGCTCCTGTATCGGAGTTCTTGATCATATAAAAACTGAATTTCTTGCAATGGTCATCCTTATTGTCGAAGAGCATGGGATAAACGTAATAAATGATAGGTGTGCAATATGATAAACAAGATTTGAGCGATTCACAGCAATAAATGAATGAGAATCGGATACAAAAGCAGATAGAGTCGAGTAGCCTCAATCGGGAGCGAATTTTTTTGGAATGTCAGAGGCAAATTTGTGAAAGCCTATAAAATTGTTGCTATTGTTGCTCTTTTGAAAGTCGGGCAACAAGATTGTGCGAAAATTCGAACTTTTTAAAATTGTAACTTATTGGTAATCAATTGTTTATATAAGACATTTCCCGATGCAGTATGTGTACATCGTTGATTATCAATAGTATAGCGCTCTAAAAGGTACAACCAGCAGGTTGGCAAGTATCTGAGAATGTGTAAGTTAGTGATATTTAGCACCATTCTCGGCTTGTACCTCCATTTTGGAAAGTAAAAGTAAGTGTAATTTCTTGAATATCAAAATGTGCGGTACAAAAACTTGTGAAAAATGCCGTTTTTTGATAAGAAAAGGTACAAAAATGGCTCTGAAACCGAGAGCCACATTATGATTATTTTGCAAAGTACTCAGTCTTCAACCAATAGGCATAAATCGGGTCCTGAAACGAGATTTCACCGGCTTTATTATCCAATATATCATTCTTGATAAGGGCTGCCTTTGAGCGTGATATTGAAGTCGTTGAAGATATTTGATAGCGATGCATCACTTCAGTTGAACTGAGGGCCTTTTCTCCGGCTATAAGGTTAATATTGTTTAGTTGCTGTGTGGTCAGTGTTTCGGTGATTGTTACAAACAACAGCCTTATGTGGCAGCGGTCGCTATTTCTTAAGATTGTCCGAGTAGTAATATTTTGAGCAGAAAAAGAAGTATTATTTCTTTTATTGTTCAAAATATTACTATATTTGCAGTATGGACAGGCAATTAAATGAAATAGGAACCATTCCAGTAACGACTTCAATCATTGAATCGTTATATCCAGAACTTAAGTCTGCTGACAAGAAAGTAACCTGGCTCGAAAAGCAAGGGATTATCATCAGATTGAAGCGAGGACTTTATGTGATCAACCCCGAATATTCAGGAAAGACCCTATCGAGTGAGTTGATAGCCAATCATCTCTATACACCTTCGTATATTTCAATGTCTACTGCACTACGATATTATGGACTTATCCCCGAGGCTGTATATGTTCATCAATCAATGACGGTAAAGCATTCGCGTAGCTTTCAAACTCCGGTCGGCTGTTATGACTACAAACATATCTCAAAAATAGCATTTCCAATAGGAGTAAGGAGTATGTATAAGGATAATTATGCTTTTCTTATTGCATCACCGGAAAAGGCTTTGTGTGATTTGATTGCCAATTCCTCGCAGGTCAATCTTCGCTATATGAAAGATGTGGAAACATATCTTGAACAGGATATTCGTATGGATATGGATGAGTTCAATAAGATGGATAAAACCATATTCGAAGACTACATAAAAGTTGGCAAAAAGGCCGATTCAATTTCGACACTTTTAAAATTCTTAAGACGATGAAAAATGAAATATTCGACAATATGCTCTCCCGTTATGATTTAACAACAGAGCAACAGAAGAGAAACGCTATATTTGAAGTGAACCAACAAGTGATACTTGCTGGCTTGTATGCCGGAGGCTTTTTTGAGTCGGCGGCTTTCTATGGTGGAACTTGCTTGAGAATCTTTCATGGCTTACAGCGTTTCAGTGAGGATATGGATTTTTCATTGCTTACGCAAGATGATAAGTTCGATTTTACGAAATACTTTCCTGCTATCGTTGATGCTTTTACAATGGTAGGCCGTGAGGTTGAAATAAAGAAAAAAGACAAGAGGAATTTCGGAAAGGTCGAATCGGCATTTCTTAAAGATAATACCGATGTGTATGATGTGACTTTCCAAACAGAGAAATCTATAAAGATAAAGATAGAAGTAGATACTTGCCCACCGTTGAACTTCAAGATGGAACAGAAGCTATTGCTTCAGCCATATTCATTTATGACCCGTTGTTTTACACTTCCCGACTTGTTTGCAGGCAAGATGCACGCCTTAGTATATCGTGCGTGGAAGAACAGAGTAAAAGGTCGTGATTGGTACGACTTTGAATGGTATGTACGCCATAATATTCCACTTGATTTTGCTCATTTGGCAGAACGATGCAAGCAGTTCAACAATGAGAATATCACTCCAGAGTTATTCAAGGAGAAACTCATTGAGCGTCTCTCTTCAGCTGATATAAAACAAGTGAAAGAAGATGTATTGCCTTTCGTGCGCAATCCAAAAGAACTTGATATTTGGTCAAATGATTATTTCGTGCAGTTGGCCGGGATGGTAAGAATAGAATAATACAACATTAAGCTTTCTCCAAGAAATAACTACTAAAGTATTTATAGCTTTAGTAAGCCTGCACCTTTTCTTATTGGCGAAGTCAATCCAAGTAAGGTTATACTTATTCATAGTCTTATTATTTTGCAAAGAACTCAGTCTTCAACCAATAGGCATAAATCGGGTCTTGGAACGAGATTTCACCGGCCTTATTATCCAATATCACTGCTGTCCGGAGAAATTTTACCATAAAGTAGGTTGCTCGACAGAACCCGCCTCCGGAACACAAACGGGAGTTGTCGGCTGATTATAAATTTCACGGATATCCGCCCTCTGGAAGAGGACTTGTCCGATTGAGTTAGAGATAGAATGAAGACTTGGATCCAACCCGTATCGCTTCTTCGCAATGATGAGCAGAAGATAGTCACAAATGGCTATCCATATCTGCGTGTACACGGCGTTCTTGGAAGTGCCGTAGAAAGTCCTGATGTGAAGATGCTGCTTGATCCATTTGAAGAACAGTTCTATCAGCCAGCGTTCACGGTAGAGTTCCGCAATAGTCAGCGGATCGTCAATCGCAAAGTTGTTGGTCAGAAATCGATATACTCTTCCAGTCTCAATGTCTTCATATACAACAAGTCTCAATGTGTCGGGATACTTTCTGGTAGAGTAATATCCAGCAAGTCTGATAGTCTCATCCGAAAGAACGCCCGAGTCTTTGTTGACAGGTCTGGACTCAATAACCTCATAAGACATATTGTCCTTGGCGCGTGTAACAAAGTAGGCGCCCTTTTGCTGGAAATGCTTGTAAAGTTTTTCAAAGGCAACATATCCCCTATCCATCAGGTAGAAAGCACCTGCTTCAACAGGAATCTTGTCCATCATCCTGGCATCGTTAACCTTGCCTGGCGTGAGCATGACAAATGTGGGAATCGAGCCTCGCAGATCCATCAGTGTATGTATCTTGAACGCACCCTTACCATGATGAAACTCGGCCCATGGACACAACTTAAGACACAGGTCAATGGTACTGCTGTCAAACGCATATATCATCTCCTCAAGACCAATTCGCAGCTTTTCATCCTTGTAAAGTATCGTGGCTTCCTTTACCAAAGTCATCGCAAAGTATTGATATATACGCCAATCCTTCTTCTCATTGGCCTCCGCAAGCGTGGATCGAGGTATTGCCTTGATTCCGGAGCGATAGAGGTCGCCGCAGAGGTTAAGTGTAGTCTCTATATCTCTCAAACCAGCTCTGTCAGTGAACTGTGCAAAACTCATCACCATGAACTGGTCACGACAATTGAATTTGATAGCATGCCGGTCACCTTTGTAGCGGTCGACACATTTCTTGAACTCGTATTCGTTAATGAGAGACATAATCTGAGCGAAGATTGTTTTTCCTTTGTTCATGGCTTGCGGATAACCTCTTGATGGCTACCGCAAAGTTACTGATGTTCTAATCGAAAAATTTTCTGATGTTTGTAACTTATTGATGTTTAATAATTAAAACATTGTCGGAGAATTTTTTTCCGGACACTAGTGACTTAATTTATAAATAATCATGGGACATAAGATTTTTATATCATATAAATATGGTGATACTTCTGTGGAACATCTTGAAAGAACACCTTGGTACGAATCAACCAAAGTTCGTCACTATGTTGATGAGCTACAGGATAAGCTTGAAGATGATGATCTCATTAATAAAGGAGAACTAGATGGTGAGGATCTATCCAATTTTAAAGACTCCACTGTGGAGTCAAAATTAAGAAACAAAATTTTTGATAGTAGCATTACTATTGTACTTATTTCTCCTAATATGAAAGAATTAAATAAAAGCGAAGATGATCAATGGATTCCTTGGGAAGTGTCTTATTCTCTAAGAGAGACAACTCGAAATGACAGAACCAGCAGAAGAAATGGTATACTGGCAGTCGTTCTTCCTGATATTAACGGTAGGTATGATTATATGCTCGAACCGAAGAGATGCTGTCAGTCAGGATGTATGTTATGGCATACAAATAAACTATTTAAAGTTTTACGAGCGAATATGTTTAATCAAATAGAGAAAACACATTCAATTTGCAATATTGGCGATAATGTTTACCGTGGTTATGTCAGTTACATACATATGGTTAGATGGGATAGTTTTATTAACAATGTTAGCTTTTGGATTAATGAAGTTAAAAAGATTCAAGACAAAAAAGACGAATACGATATTCACGTTAATGTTACAGATTAAAACCATTTTTACTAAGCAATAAAAACTCGAAGTTTATTACTCCTATTCTTGGACTATGATTATTCCTATAAACGACCTTGATTGTGTTTGAATCATTGACAATAACGGGAACATTATGGTATCAATTTGTAGATAGGACCTCATCATTGGCCTTTGTATCAGGGTTATACATAATTATTATTGGTTCAAGCGTGGAACTGAACACTCATACCGCAGTTTGAAGGCCGTAGGAAAAACCCGAGATACAGATATGAGATAGCAGCCCACGCCGTGATGCGTGAGAACCACTATGCCTAACCTTGCATCTCGTTTAGAAAATTTCCTACGTTTTCAAACTACAAGATAAGCATAACGCTTCTTCTTAAATATGTCACCGATTGAGCTTGCTCAATCTCGGTGCAAAAATACAGAAAAGTTGAAATGCAAACAATGAGCCGACAAAACTTTTTCAAGGGTTACAGTAGCGCTCAAATAGAGGGTTTCTTCTCATCAACAGCGATTTATACAATACGATATTCCACACTCTGCCGAACAAAAATTCATCATCTTTGTAATTAATACCGTCAACCGGCTCGACATCTCCCGAAATAGAGTATATTTGTCCTGAAACATGAAATAAAATCATCGACATGAAACCGATCAAACTTTTCTACCAAGCTCGTTGTCCCTTTTGCAAAAAGGCCTTCAACTATATCGACGAACTGAAAAAACGGCCCG